>JAAZUU010000024.1 GCA_018624035.1 Rhodobiaceae bacterium
GAGACACTGGCACGAGAGACACTGGCACGAGAGACACTGGCACGAGAGACACTGGCACGAGAGACACTGGCACGAGAGACACTGGCACGAGAGACACTGGCACATGGGGCACTGGCATCAGGACCAGCAATCTGATTGGCGCCGGTCGACATATCGGGCGACAGTGATGGTGACAGTGATGTGGTGTCGTCAGGCGTCATGATGCGGGTTCCATTCAGGGGAGCAGGCCTTGTCGTTGATGGCCCGTCTTCCAGCGTAACCTACCGGCTTTTGTCGCGGCGCGGCAAGGGTGGCCGAACGTATCCAGACCGGTAATATGGTCGCGCCTGCAGCTGCAATCCGCGGATTTCCAAATTGGTGTCAGGCAACCCCGGACGCAGGCAATTGTACCGGTTCCGGCATACGCGAACGCTTTCGCCGCGATTGGAAAATCAGCCCGCGAATCCTCCCCATAAATATCCTTGCGCGTCACCATTCGCTCGGCTAATGTCCCGCCCTGCATTTCGGCCGGCTTTGCCCGGTGGCAAGGCGTGTCCATCTCGATGTGTGTTTCGCACATGTTGTCGGGGGCCGGAATGTCACGATGGCGGGTGTAGCTCAGTTGGTTAGAGCGCCAGTTTGTGGCACTGGAGGTCGCCGGTTCGAAACCGGTCACTCGCCCCACTTCTCCCGGCATGGCAGCCTTCAGGCACGCCCTGCCGCGCGTGCTTCACGCTGCGGGCGTGGCGGAATTGGTAGACGCGCTGGATTTAGGTTCCAGTGGTGAAAGCCGTGGGGGTTCAAGTCCCTCCGCCCGCACCATGGCACCGTCCGTCACCGGCGGACCTTCACCGCCGGTCGCCATGCCCGGCTACACCGCTTGTGCATCGCACGTCGGTGACGCGCCCATGGGCGCCGTTCTTGCAGAGGATATAAGGGTTCGATGAAGATTTCTGAAACCAAGGCCGAAGGGCTGATCCGCGAATATTCCATCGTCATTACCGCCGCCGAGATCGAGGAGCAGGTCGCCGCCAAGCTGGCCGAACTGGCCACGACGGTGAATATGCCGGGGTTTCGTCCCGGCAAGGTGCCGATGTCGGTTGTCAAGTCGCGCTTCGGCGGACAGGTCCAGGGTGAGGCGCTGAAGAACGCGCTTGACGAGGGGGCGCGTCAGGCGATTGAGACCAATGAACTGCGTCTGGCAAGTCAGCCGAGTGTCGAGATTACTAGCTATGAGGATGGCAAGGATATGGAAGCCGCGCTGTCCTGCGAAGTGATGCCGGACATCAGCATCCCCGATCTGGCGGCGCTGAAGATCGAGAAGCCGACGCTCGAGGCGGATGATGCCGAGATCGACGAGGCGTTGGGCAATATCGCCGACGGCAACCGACCGACCGTTGAAGTCACCGGCAAGCGTGCCGCCAAGTCCGGTGATGTGGTGGTGATCGATTTTGTCGGACGGATCGATGGCGAGGCCTTCGAAGGCGGGTCTGCCGAGGGGCATTCGCTGGAACTTGGCTCGAACAGCTTCATCCCGGGCTTCGAGGAAGGTCTTGTCGGTGTGAAGGCCGGCGAGACACGCGATGTCGAGGTGACGTTCCCCGAGGATTACCAGGCGGCGCATCTTGCCGGCAAGCCGACCGTGTTCGAGGTGACGGTTAAGGAACTTCGCGAAAAAGGTGAAGTGGCCATAGATGACGAACTGGCAACCCGCCTCGGTTTCGAGGACCTTGCCGGTCTGCGTGAGGCCGTTGCCGGCCAGATCAACGGCCAGCACGCCACCGCGCTCCGTCAGGCGCTGAAGAAGAATGTTCTGGATTCCCTGGCGGATGGTGATGAATTCGATGTCCCGCCGTCGCTCTATGCCTCGGAATATGAAAATGTCGCGCGGGCGATGAACTCGAATGCACAGGAAGCCCAGAACCAGGACCAGGACCAGGATCAGGATCAGGACATTCCGCCGGTTGATGATGGCATGGATGATGACGCCAAGGCCGAGGCCAGAGCCATTGCCCAGAGGCGCGTCCGGCTTGGGCTGCTGCTGACCGAGATTGGCCGGGTGAACAATATCGACGTGACAGAAGAGGATACGCGCCAGGCCGTTTTCGAAGAGGCGCGCCGCTATCCCGGACAGGAATCCCAGGTTCTTGAGTATTTCCAGAATAACCAGCAGGCCATGCAACAGCTCGCTGGTCCGATTTTTGAGGACAAGACGGTTGATTTCATCCTCGAGATGGCAAATGTAACGGAGGTGGCGACCGACGTTGAGACGCTTTATGCGGCGCCGGAAGAAACGGCGGCGCCGACAAAGCCGAAATCGGCGAAGAAGAAAGTGGCCAAAAAGGCGGGCGCGAAAAAGGCCGCGGCAAAGAAAGCGGCACCAAAGAAGGCGGCAGCCAAAAAACCGGCCGCCAAGAAAGCAGCGAAAAAGGCCTGACCCGCTTCCGGGCCGGACCAGATCGAGGAGATACGCAGATGAGCGAGTTTGACCAGCCTGTAGCCAATCTTGTGCCGATGGTCGTCGAACAGACAAGCCGCGGCGAACGTGCCTATGACATCTTTTCGCGCCTGCTGAAGGAACGGATCATCTTCCTGACCGGCCCGATCGATGACGGCACGGCATCGCTGGTATGCTCGCAACTGCTGTTTCTCGAGTCGGAAAACCCGACCAAGGACATCGCCATGTATATCAACTCGCCGGGCGGGATCGTGACCTCCGGTCTGGCGATCTATGACACTATGGAATATATCCGCCCCGATGTATCGACAGTCTGCATCGGCCAGGCGGCGTCAATGGGCTCGTTGCTGTTAACCGCCGGCGCGGCCGGAAAACGGTTCAGCCTGCCACATGCGCGCATAATGACGCACCAGCCGAGTGGTGGCTTTCAGGGTCAGGCAAGCGACATCGAAATCCATGCCAAGGAAATCCTCGACCTTCGTCGCCGGCTCAATGGAATCTATGAAAAGCACACCAGCAAGTCATTGAAGCAGATCGAAAAAATCATGGATCGCGACACTTTCATGACCGCCGGTGATGCGCAGGAGTTCGGGCTGATCGACTCGGTTGTCGAGAAGCGCCCAGCCCCCGAGGATGAAGCCTGAAGCAGCATCGGTGCAATAAACGGTATGTGAATTGCAGGGCTCTGCGCAGGGGGCGCTGAAGAATATCATTGAATCCGACGCGCAAGCCCACATAGACTAACGCGAAACGCCTGTTGTGGGCAGCGTGACGCGAAGCGACTCAGGGAGTCAGACCATGGCAAAGACCGAAGACGGTGACAAGGGCACGCTGTTCTGTTCTTTCTGCGGAAAGAGCCAGCATGAGGTGCGAAAGCTGATCGCCGGGCCGACCGTGTTCATCTGCGATGAATGCGTCGAGCTTTGCATGGATATCATCCGCGAGGAACACAAGACCTCGCTGTCGAAGGGACATGACGGTGTCCCGACACCATCTGACATCAACCACGTGCTTGACGAGTATGTGATCGGGCAATCCCGCGCCAAGCGCGTGCTGTCCGTGGCGGTTCACAACCATTACAAGCGGCTGGCCAATGCCGGCAAGACCGGCGATGTCGAGATTTCGAAATCGAATATCCTGCTTGTCGGACCGACCGGTTGTGGCAAGACGCTGCTGGCGCAAACGCTGGCGCGGATGCTGGATGTGCCCTTTACCATGGCTGATGCCACGACGCTGACCGAGGCGGGTTATGTCGGTGAGGATGTCGAGAATATCATTCTGAAGCTTCTTCAGGCCGCCGATTACAATGTCGAGCGCGCGCAGCGCGGCATCGTCTATATCGACGAGGTCGACAAGATTTCACGCAAGGCCGACAATCCGTCGATCACCCGCGATGTGTCGGGCGAGGGGGTTCAGCAGGCGCTCCTCAAGATCATGGAGGGCACTGTCGCCTCGGTGCCGCCGCAGGGCGGACGCAAGCATCCGCAGCAGGAATTCCTGCAGGTCGACACGACCAACATCCTGTTCATCTGTGGTGGCGCCTTCGCCGGGCTGGACAAGATCATCGCCGGACGGGAAACCGGCGCCGGAATCGGCTTTGGGGCCGATGTACGGGCGCCTGACGACCGTAAGGTTGGCGAGTTGCTGTCGACGCTGGAGCCGGAAGATCTCATCAAGTTCGGTCTGATCCCCGAATTCGTCGGGCGCCTGCCGGTGGTCGCGACACTCGAGGACCTTGAAGAGGATGCGCTGGTGCGGATCCTGACTGAGCCGAAAAACGCGCTGGTCAAGCAGTATCAGAAGCTGTTCGAGATGGATGACGTCTCACTGGAGTTCCGCGAAGATGCGCTTCGTGCCATCGCCCAGAGGGCGATTGCCCGCAAGACCGGCGCGCGGGGCCTGCGCTCGATCATGGAGAATATCCTGATGGAGCCTATGTTCGATATTCCGACAGCCGGCGATATCGAGGAGGTGGTGATCAATTCGGACGTCGTTTCCGACGGCGCGCCGCCATTGGTTGTTCACGCCAAGAAGCCTTCCAGCGCCGGCAAGAGCGCCTGACGGTTCGGCCGCGACGGTTCGGCCGCGACGGTATAGCCGCTCTGGCCTCCGCGGCCAGCCTTGCAGACCAACTGTCCGGCATCAATTGGCGTCACGTCCCGCGGCTGGTCCGCGGGATTGTCCTTTGTACCCTCGACCATCGGATTTGCGTTCCGGCGTCACCGCGTGATGCGGCGAAATACCCCGGCCCATAATTCGGCCCATATTCGGCCCATTATCAGGCCTCCACACTGGTCCATACCCTGGTAAAAAGCCCGATACTGGCGAATCCATGCGGCCGCGAGTGTTTATTGGTATAGAGTTGCATCCCGCCCTGGATCATTGGTTGAAAGCGTGGTCAGCGCCCACCATATCTTGTGCACAGAGTGCCCCGCCATGATGGCGATAACAGCCAAAATCGGCGACAACAGCCAAAATTGGCGACAACAGGAGTCCCAGATGTCTGATGGAGCGTTGATCACCCTTCCGGTTCTGCCTCTTCGCGATATTGTGGTGTTTCCCCACATGATCGTGCCGCTTTTTGTCGGCCGCGAAAAATCAATCCGCGCGCTTGAGGCCGTCATGGCCGAGGACAAGCAGATCATCCTGGTGACGCAGAAGGAAGCCGATATCGAGGATCCGGACGCGGACGGCCTCTACAGCATCGGTACCGTTGGCTCGATCCTGCAGTTGCTGAAGCTTCCCGACGGGGCGGTGAAAGTGCTTGTCGAGGGTGGCGAGCGTGTTCGCATCGACCAGCGTACGCTGCATTCAGATCACGGTTTTCTTGCTGCTGACGCCAAGATCATGGAGCAGGGCGGGCATCAGGGCGCGGACACCGAGGGTCTGGCGCGCGCCACGGTGCAACAGTTCGATCAATATATCAAATTCAACAAGAAAGTCGCCTCGGAGGTGCTGAACGCCATCGAGCAGGTCAGTGAATCTGACAAGATCGCCGATATGATTGCCTCGCATCTGGCCATCAAGATCGAGGAAAAACAGGAGCTTCTCGAGGTTCTGGATGTTCACCAGCGGCTTGAGCGCATTTTCCAGCTGATGGAAGAGGAGATTGGCGCGCTGCAGGTGGAAAAGCGCGTACGCAACCGCGTCAAGCGGCAGATGGAAAAGACACAGCGCGAATATTACCTGAACGAACAGATGAAGGCGATCCAGAAGGAGCTTGGCGATGGCGATGATGGCCGCGGCGAGCTGGAGGAGCTGGAGACCGCGCTTGCCGAAACGAAAATGCCGAAGGCGGCCCGTGAGAAAGCCGATGCCGAGCTTCGCAAGCTGAAGAATATGGGCCCGATGAGCGCCGAGGCGACCGTTGTTCGCAATTACCTCGACTGGATCCTCGCCGTTCCATGGAAGAAGGCCAGCCGGCTGAAAAAGGATATTCGCCAGGCGCGCGAAATCCTTGATGCCGATCATTACGGCCTCGAGAAGGTCAAGGACCGGATCATCGAATTCCTCGCCGTGCAGCAACGGACCAAGTCGGTCAAGGGGCCGATCCTGTGCCTCGTCGGTCCGCCCGGTGTCGGCAAGACGTCGCTTGGCAAGTCGATCGCGCGGGCGACTGGCCGCAAATATGTCCGCATGGCGCTTGGCGGTGTGCGTGACGAGGCTGAAATCAGGGGGCATCGCCGCACCTATATCGGTTCGATGCCGGGAAAGATTGTGCAGAGCCTGAAGAAGGCTGAAACCAACAACCCGCTGTTCCTTCTCGACGAGGTCGACAAGCTTGGTGCCGACTGGCGTGGCGATCCCAGTTCGGCGTTGCTGGAGGTGCTCGATCCGGCCCAGAACAGCACTTTTCAGGACCATTACATGGAGCTGGATCTGGACCTGTCAAATGTGCTGTTCATCACCACTGCCAACACGCTGAACATGCCTCAGCCGCTTCTCGACCGGATGGAAATCATCCGCCTGTCGGGCTACACCGAGGATGAAAAGCTGGAAATCGCGAAGCGCCATCTGCTGGCTCGCCAGATTGGTGATCATGGCATTCGTGAGGGCGAGCTGAGCATTTCGGATGATGCGATCCGCGCCATCATCCGCAAATATACCCGCGAGGCGGGCGTCCGGAATCTTGAGCGTGAACTTGCCAAGATCGCGCGCAAGACGGTCAAGATGATTGTCAGCGGCGAAGCTGCATCCGTTGCCGTCGAGCCGGATGGGCTGGAGGAGCTGCTCGGTGTCGCACGGTTCCGGTTTGGCGAGATCGAGGAAGAGGACCGCGTTGGTGTTACGACCGGTCTTGCCTGGACCGAGGTTGGCGGTGAGTTGTTGCAGATCGAGGCGGTGCGTGTGCCTGGCAAGGGCAAGGTCAGCGCCACAGGCAAGCTTGGCGATGTAATGAAGGAATCCATCCAGGCCGCTGAATTCTTTATCAAGTCACGGGCCGCGAGCTATGGCATCGACCTCGAGGAACTCGCCAGGATGGACGTTCACGTCCATGTTCCCGAAGGCGCGACACCGAAAGACGGGCCATCGGCAGGCGTCGCCATGGTGACGTCGATCGTGTCCGCGGTGACCGGCATCGAGGTACGCCGCGATGTCGCCATGACCGGCGAAATCACCCTTCGTGGGCGCGTCCTGCCAATTGGCGGGCTGAAGGAGAAGCTGCTGGCGGCACTTCGCGGTGGCTTGAAGACTGTGCTGATCCCCAAGGAGAACGAGAAGGATCTTGCCGAGATTCCCGACAATGTGAAGGAAGGCTTGACGATTGTGCCGGTAGCGATGGTTGACGAGGTTCTGTCGGCCGCGCTGGTTCGCGAACCTCTGCCAAACGCCATATCTAGTGGGTCACCCGATGAAGCTCCATCCGTTCCAATCGCCGAGAACGGGTCTGCCAGCGACGACATCACCGCTCATTGAAATCTCGATAACTCAAGCAAACACTTGATTTGAGTGTTAAGGTGCTTGCATTTTTTCGGTGGCCTTTTGCCGTTAAACCCTGTACACCTATGGGTACTATCAATCTACATATTGGGGGTACCCATGAACAAAAACGATCTTATTGCAGCAGTCGCTGACTCTTCTGGCCTGACCAAGGCCGACGCCGGGCGCGCCGTGGACGCCGTATTTTCGGGCATTGAAGGCGCCCTGAAGGGTGGCGACGAAGTTCGTATTGTCGGTTTTGGTACTTTCTCCGTGGCTCATCGTGCGGCAACCACCGGACGCAATCCGCGCACCGGTGAAGCCATCCAGATCGCCGCATCCAAGCAGCCTAAATTCAAGGCCGGTGCTCCTCTGAAGGAAGCGGTCAACGGCTGACTTTTTGGCTATCTTTTTCGACGCCGGCCCGATATAAGGGTCGGCGTTGTATTTTGGCGGTCCCGCCAGACGGTTCGGGTGGTTAGCTCAGCTGGGAGAGCAACTCGTTTACACCGAGTAGGTCGGGGGTTCGAACCCCTCACCACCCACCATCTCCCCTCCATATTCCGGCGGTTGCACGGCTCTGTTGCCCGGTCAGCTTTGTTGCAAATTGTGCGGCCAGATTACGTCGGCATGCGCGCACAAAGCAGGTGCCGCGCCAGCATATCGTTCCAGATGACAGCCTATCTCCTTACACAGGGCAAGTTCCGTGTCGGCAACATCTGGGCCTGTCGCGACGAAAAAGCATTCATGGACTGTCAGCAATCGCCGAACGAGGTTTCCGAGGGTGAGAACAATACGTGCATTTCCGATGCTGATCGCGATGTCGTGAGGTTTTCATGGCAGGCTGAAGATTGACCGATCAAGCCCCCGATCAATGCCACATGCTTTTGTACCAATACAAAAAATGACAAAAAACAGGTTTGGGGAAGCAGCCTCCGCTTGACAGTCGGAGGGGCTTGTTTTACTTGTTCTCGACCTTTACGGCAGACGGCGTTGACACGCCTGATCCGGTGCCGTTATGGGGGTGTAGCTCAGTTGGTTAGAGCGCCGGCCTGTCACGCCGGAGGCCGCGGGTTCGAGTCCCGTCACTCCCGCCATTCCGTGGTTTCTATCGTTTGATATCTTTTGTCGCGTTGTAGGCGTCCGCGTTCGTCGCGAAGCCCGTTTGCCTTCCATGCTCTTAGGTCATGCTCGCATGCAGATCTACCATCAAAGCATTCAGTCCATGGGTCTGACATCAATCCATGGGTGTGACAAAGGTGCAAGCCCGGCCGCCTGACATTCAGGTGTGGTTCTCTGCGCCCCCCCACGCCACTTGACTGAAATCAATTCCCAACTCATCCGCTTGTAGCAAAGCAGGGATATAGCTCGCCCCTCGCGAGAGTCTGATGTGCCGATGTGATCTGTTGCCGGTATATGCGCGTGATCGAGTGGTCACATCAGGGAGAGCAAGCCCCATGGTTGCCAGATCAGGCCAGTCAGGCTCAGGCCAGTCAGGACCGGATCGCTCAGCCGGCTGGCGTTCGGCATCTGGACCGACCAGTATGGCGGGCAGGTCATGTTCCCGATGACGATGCTGTGTTCGGCCGTGGCGACCTGGCTGCTATCGACGGTTAGCACCTATCCGATGATGCTTCTCGCGGCGCTGGGAGTCGGGCTTGCCGGCGGCAGTTTCGCGGTCGGCATCCCCCTGGTCGCGGGTGATGACCGGGCTGATCGGGCTGGCCTTGCGGCGGCCTGACCGCAGGGCCGTCAGACTAACGCTGGGGAGGGACGTCGGTGCACCGCCGACCGAGGCCGAACTTGACCGCGGCTGGAAGGACACACCGGCCTTTGATACGCCGCCATCCGCCGGCCAGACAGGTGATCCTGCATGTGGGCGCGCGGCGCTGACGACTCAATTTGGCCAGGGAAGGGAGTAGGTCTTCACATTGGTGAAGAACTTCATCGCCTCAAGCACGCCTTCCTTCACGCCGTTGCCGGAATCCTTGATGCCGCCGAAGGGCGACATCTCGATCCGGTAGCCAGGCTGTTCCCAGATATTCACCGTGCCGACATCCAGCCCCTCGATATAATTCGTCGCCCGGATCAGGTCGTTCGTGCAGACACCGGATGACAGGCCGAAATCGGTACTGTTGGAAATCGCCATCACCGCCGCGTCATCGTCAGGAACGCGCACGATGGGCACGATCGGGCCGAATGTTTCCTCCATCACCAGCTCGCTGTCATGCGGCACCCGGTCGATGACAATCGGCGGCAGGAGCGCACCGTCGCGCCCGGGGTGGTAGAGGATTTCCGCGCCCTGCTTCTCGGCGGCGAAGACCCGCGACTCGAACAGTGCCGCGGCGTCGGTATTGATCACGCAGCCAAGCTGCGTGTCGGCATCCATCGGATCACCAAAGCGGATCGCCTTGGCCTTTTCCAGGATCAGCGGCACCAGATCATCGGCGACGCTTTCCTGTACGAGGATACGTTTCACCGCGGTGCAGCGCTGGCCCGAATTGCCGGTGGCGCCGGCAACGGCGATGGTCGCGGCCTTCTCGATGTCGGCGCCTTTCAGGTCATTCAGGATGATCAGCGGGTCGTTGCCGCCAAGCTCCAGTGCGGTGCGCCGATAGCCCGCCTTCTGCGCGATCATCTTGCCGACCGGCACGCCGCCGGTAAAGGTAATGATGTCGATGTCCGGATTGGTGATCATTTCATCCCCGATATCGGCCGGCATGCCGGTCACGATCTGGAACATCTCCGGCGGCAGTCCCGCCTCATACAGGATGTCGGCAAGGGTGATCGCGGTCAGCGGCGTCTGCTCGGTCGGCTTGCAGACCATGCAGTTGTTGGTCGCGATCGACGGGGCGATCTTGTGCGCGACCATGTTCAACGGGTGGTTGAACGGGGTGATGGCCGAGATGGTACGGACCGGTTCGCGCTTGGTGAAGATCTTCCGGCTCTTGCCATGCGGGGTCAGGTCGCAGGAAAAGATCTGGCCGTCATCCTGAATCGCCAGCTGGCCCGCCAGCGTGAAGACATCATAGGAACGGCCGGTCTCATAGAGCGAATGCTGCTTGCAGATACCAAGCTCCAGCGTCAGCCAATGGGCAATTTCCTCGCGGCGGTCGCGAATCAGTTCGGCCGCGCGGAACAGGATCTGCTGGCGCTCATAGCGGGTCAGTTTCGGCTGGTAGGCGGCGGCAATCGAAAACGCCTTGCGGGCATGTTCGGCGGTGCCGGCCGGCACGGTGCCGATTACCTCGTCCGTATAGGGATAGCGGACCTCGACAACCTTGTCGGTATGGATGATCTCGCCGCCAATGCGCATGCCCTCGCGGCGAATGATATGATCTGACATCTTGCAATTCCTGTTCTGTATCTTGCTGGTTCCGTGGTTGGCGCTACGGATGCTCGTTATGCTGTTCGCTATTGGGCCGCGGCGATGGAGGCGAAGTGGAACGCATCGAAGTTGCGCAATGTCGGCGCCGCCGGCAGCTCTATCTTCCGGTTGACGATGAAGGGCACTTCCTGCTCGGTCAGTCCGCCATGGCTGCGAAGCGGCTCCTTCAGCGCCGCCAGATCATGCCGGTCCGCCGAGGTGCCGATGGTCATGTTCTCGCCGGACACAATGACGATATCGCCGATCCGGTCGGCCGGCAGCTCGAAGCGCCGCACCGCCTCATCGCGATCGATCACCAGCATGATGCCGTCGATGGCGGCCAGCTTCCGGCTGATCTGCGTGGCATCCGCCCCGTCGGGAAGATAGGCGGTGGCAAAGGATCCGAGGGCACCATGATGCACGACATAGGGGTCGGTAATCGGCAGGATCACCCGCGCCGCCGCGGTGCCAAGCCATTCATCGAGCAAGTCCTGGACATAGACAACCGCCGGATCGCCGCCATTGTCATGTTTCGGCTTCATGCCGTGATCAGCCGTCAGGACGATCGCCGCGCCAAGCTCGTCAAGCTTGCCAAGATAACCATCTACCATGGCGTGGAAATCCAGTGCGCCCTGTTCCTCCGGTGCGAATTTGTGCTGGATGTAGTCGGTGGTCGACAGATACATCACATCGGGCTGCCATTCGGTCAGCAGCTTGACGCCGGCGGCGAAGACAAACTCCGACAATTCGCCGGAATAAACCTCCGGCACCGGACGGCCAAGCCAGGCGCTGGCATCATCGATGCCGTTGGCGGCTTTGGTCGCCTGATCGGCGCGCTCGGACGAAAAGCAGATCGCCCGGTCATCATCAAAGGACAGGCCCGCCCCGAGAAGGGCGCGAAGCTTGTCCTTTGCCGTGACCAGCGCCACCCGCGCGCCGGCATTGTAGTAATGCGCGAAAATGGTGGGTGCGCGCAGGAACCGCACATCATTCATCATCACCTCTTCACCTGTTTCCGGCTCGAACAGGTAATTTCCGCAAATGCCGTGAACCGCCGGCGGACGTCCGGTGGCGATCGACATGTTATTCGGATTGGTGAAGGACGGGATCACCGAATGGGCAATGCGGCTGGTACCGTTCTGGCGGATGCGTTGCAGATTCGGCATCAGGCCGCGTTCGATGGCGACATCCAGATAGGCCGGCTCGCAGCCGTCAAGACAGATCACGACGGCGCAGCATTTTGGCGCCTCATACTGCCGGCCATTGGTTTCGACTGAAGTGGTAAGTGCCATGATCTTTGTTCCGTGTTCCTGTCTGATATCTGGTGTGAGGTCCTGATAGAGTCCGTCATCCGGAAAGTTTGCGGCGTTCGGCCAGCGCGTCTTCCGGCGGCGCCGCGTTGTCGACTCCCATCTCGGCAAGCGCGGCGGCGGCGGCGGCGATCACGCCCTCCATCACCGCGCCGTCCATACGACCGATACATCCGATGCGGAAGCTGTCAGCAACGGTCAGCTTCCCCGGATAGATAATATACCCTTGGCGTTTCATCAATTCATAGAAACGCGCGAAATCGAAGGCCGGGTCCGCCGGGCTGAAAAAGGTCACGATGATGGGGGACAGCCAGCGATCATCAAGCAGCGTCTCGAAGCCAATTTCCCGCATGCCTACCACCAGCATATCGCGGTTGGCCGCATAACGCGCGCCACGCGCCGCCACGCCGCCCTCTGCCTGATGAATCCGCAACGCCTCGATAAAGGCGGCAACGACATGCGTTGGCGGGGTGTAGCGCCACTGGCCGGTCTTTTCCATCGCCGCCCATTGCGCGTGCAGATCAAGGCTCAGTGAATGGGCATTGCCCCTGCTGGCCTCGAGGGCATCGCGTCGCGCCAGCACGAAGCCGAATCCCGGCACGCCCTCGATACATTTGTTCGCCGAGGAGACCATCGCCTCGAAGGGAATCCTGTCTGGCTGGAGGTCGATCGCGCCGAAGGCTGACATGCTGTCGATCAGCAATTTTCTGCCGGCGGCGGCTGTTGCGGCTGCGATCTCGGCAAGCGGGTTCAGGATTCCCGAACTTGTCTCGCAATGGATCGCCAGGACATGGGTGATCGCCGGGTCGGCGGCAATGGCGGCGCTGACCTCCTCGCCGCGCGGGGGCAGATAGTCCCCCTTGTCGATCACCGTCAATTCGCGCCCGAGATAGCGGACGGTTTCGGCGGCGCGGGCGCCATAAGCGCCGTTTGACAGCACAAGAATCTTGCCGTCACGCGGCAGGAAGCTGCCAAGCATCGCCTCGACGCCAAAGGTCCCGGACCCCTGCATCGGGATACACTCATAGGCATCCGCCCCATCGCCGAGAAGCGCCAGCAACCGCCGGCGCAGATCGGCCGTCAGGGCACGAAAATCCTCGTCCCAGCTTCCCCAGTCGCGCAGCATCGCGCGCTTCACCTCGATGGATGTGGTGAGCGGCCCCGGCGTCAGCAGATAGGGTTCCCCCAGTTCGGGTTTTGGAAAGGGCGGGTTGCCATCTTTCATGGCGGCATCTCCTCGAAACACGAGGCCATATTGGCGTGAAGTCTGATATATGTATAATCTTCATTACAGATAGATGTATAAATGGAACTTATGGATAAATCCGATGCGGTATGCGCAGATTAGGGCGTTCCATCATGTGGCTCTATGTGGCGGATTTTCCCGCGCCGCCGAGGCGCTCGGCCTGTCCCAGCCGGCACTGTCGGAACAGGTTCGCCAGCTCGAGGCAGCGTATGACCTGCTGTTGTTTCGGCGACAGAACCGGCGGGTGGAACTGACGGACAGCGGACAGGAACTGTTCCGTCTGACAAGCCGCTTTTTCGAAGGCGAGTCGGCGATCGGCAACTTCCTTGAAGGGGCCGGTACAAGTTTGCGTGGCAGCCTGCGGATCATGGTTGATTCCACCGCGCACGCCGCCGGACCGCTTCGTGATTTTCGCCGACAATACCCGCATGTGCGGCTTGATATCAGCCATGGCAATTCACGCGAGGTGCTTGCCGCGCTTCGTGCCTACGAGGTGGAGGTCGGCATTTTCGGCAGTCAGCCGAGGGCCGCCGACCTGACGATGGTTGAACTCGGGCTATCGCCGATTATCGCCATTGCCGGGCCGCAGATCTTCGCCGCACCGCCTGACAGCCTGACTGTCTCGAGGCTTGTCGACTTTCCGTTGATTTTTCGTGAACAGGGGTCGGAGACACAGGCACGGGTGATGCAGGCCGCGCAGCAGGCCGGCATCGAACTGAAGGCGTCGATCATCGCCGAGGGACGCGAGGCGGTGCGCGACCTTGTTGCCGAAGGGTTCGGTATCGGCTTTGTCGCCGAGTCCGAGATTGGCAATGACACACGGCTGAGGCGAATCAGGCTCGACGGGGTCAACCCGTCAATGCCGGAAACGCTGGCGCATCTCGCCGCCCGCGCCGATGTGCCGGTGATCCGCGGTTTCATGCGCACGCTTGTCAAATCCGACTTTCGGACCCTAAAGTCGCGCAACGAGCCATCGGTTCGGATTTGATGCTGTTCCCCGGCGTTGGCGTGAGGCTGTAGTTGTGAAGCGTCCGAATATCCTGTTCGTGGTGTTTGACCAGATGCGTGCGGATTGTCTGTTCGGCGCGCTTGGCCAGACTGTGGCGTTGCCGAATTTGCGGGCCTTCATGGCAGACAGTGTCGCCTTCACGAATCATGTGTCCGTGACGAGCCCGTGTGGTCCGGCGCGCGCCTCGTTGCTGACCGGGCAATATGCGATGAACCACCGGGCGGTGCGGAATGGCACACCGTTGCCGATGGACAAGCCGAACCTGGCGACCGAGTTGCGGCGCGGCGTTATCACGCCGCTGCTTTATGGCTACACCGATACCGCCGCCGACCCGCGCCATTATGATGCCGATGACCCGATTCTGACATCCTATGAACAGGTGATGAACGGTTTCACCGAGGCGCTTGAGTTGCGTTTCGACGACAGCCGCACCTGGCGCGGCCATCTCGAGGCGTTGGGCTATGACGTTCCGGCCGGACATGATCTGTATGTCCCGACCGGAGATCGACCGGATGCGCCGGCTCTATACCATGCCGATCACAGCGATACGGCCTTTCTCACTGACCGGTTTATTGAAGATCTGCCGACGCGCGGTGACGGATGGTGCGCGCATGTCACCTTCATCAGGCCGCACCCGCCCTTTGTCGCGCCGGCGCCCTACAACAGCCTTGCCGATGCGGCGTCAATGCCGACCCCCCGTGGCGGTGTTGGCGAGGCATTCGCCGACGCCCATCCTTTCAACGCGCAGGCCATCGCCTTTCGGCAGCCACATGACATGGTCTGCGGGTTCCCGGGCCTGACACCGTCCCCGGAAACAACAGCCATGCTTCGCGCCGTCTATATGGGGCTGGTGGCTGAACTCGATCATCATTTCGGCCGCATCATCGCGCATTTGAAATCGCGTGGTCAGTATGAGGATACGCTGATCGTGGTGACATCCGATCATGGCGAGCTTCTTGGCGATCATGGATGCTGGGGCAAGGTGAACTATCTTGATGCGGCGTTTCGTGTGCCGTTGATGATCCGTGTCCCCGGCGCGCGCCCGGCGCGAATCGGTCTGCCCACCGAATCGGTTGATGTGATGCCGACGATTCTCGACTGGCTTGGCCAAGACTGTCCGGATACCGTCGATGGACGATCGCTGATGCCGCTCGCCGGGGGTGAGATGCCTGACGGCTGGCGGGATTACAGCGTTTCCGAGCTGGATTTTGGTGATCCGGTGAACCCCACCGCGATACAGCGGCAGCTTGGCCTGTCATCGAACGAATGCGGTGTCGCCATTCTGCGGACCGCCACGCATTCTCTGGTACATTTCAATGGCGGTCTGCCACCGATCCTGTTTGACCATGACGGCGAGGGCGAGGGGCGCAATATCGCCGGTGACGGTGGCGCGGACAGCATAAGAATGTCGTTGCTGGAGCGCCTGCTGACCCACCGGATGCGCCATGCGGAAGGCCGCTTTGCCCACACCATGATCACTGCCGATGGTGTTGTCAGGGGACGGTATTGAGTCATGCATACGGTATTTTTGAATAACAGCCCTCTTGTCACATCCTTGTAACCATTGCAGTCTAACTTTGATGTTGGCGTCGTTCTGCAGCGAGAGCGCGGGTGCCTACGGGTCCGACGCTCTGGCCGCTTGCGGGCGTCTTGCATTGGGAAAACCGCATCTGGAGGGGTCTGGCGATATTTGATGGCTGTGGGTCGTTCACCGCGCCCGGATGCCCTGAGGATATATCAACCGACTATACCGTGATTGTCAGAAATGACCCGGCGTCCTGCGGGTGCTGTTGTAAGGAGTCTATTACCGAGGCTCAGAGTAATCAGGAGAAGGCGATGAAAAAATACTTCCTTGTGACTATGGCGATGCTGGCACTTCCGCTCAGCGCTCACGCCGGCTGCCCGGCGGTTTCCGTGGCAGACATGAAAGGTGTTGCTGGCGGGGCATATCCGCAGCAATTTGAAAAGGCCGAATTCGAGGCAGCCGCAGGCTGTTCCATGTCATTCTCGGCAAACCCGGATATCGCGGCGCTGAATGGCATGATCCGTGGAAATGGTGATCTCCCTTCTCTCGGTGAGCGTATTCCCGAAGAGCCGCTTGTTGTCGTGCCCTATGAAAGCGTCGGCAAATATGGCGGCACCCTTGACGCTCTGTCGAACGCCACCGAGGCGGGTACATCCGACTTCCTGTCGGT
This sequence comes from Rhodobiaceae bacterium, assembly GCA_018624035.1. Lineage (GTDB taxonomy): Bacteria > Pseudomonadota > Alphaproteobacteria > Puniceispirillales > Puniceispirillaceae > UBA8309. The sequence continues at coordinate 16,485 of JAAZUU010000024.1, forward strand.
ACGTCACGTCAATTTTGTCCGCTATTCCGACGATCTGCTGACGATCGTGCCGAATGTCGCGAAGAGCTGGAAGTTCAATGATGACTTCACCGAACTGACCTTCCATCTTCGCAAGGGGCACAAATGGTCCGACGGTCACCCGTTCACCGCTGAAGACGTGAAATTCTGGTATGACCATCTGATGATGGATCCGAAGGTCTTTGCCGAACCCAAGGATTACGCGCTTGTCGCAGGCAAGCGCATGGAGGTTGTGATCACGGACCCGCAAACCGTGACCTTCAAGATGCCGGCACCCAAGCCCGGCCTGCTGGCTCACTTCGCCACATCCTATGCGCAGGGCTGGCAGCCAAAGCATTTCCTTGGCAAGTTCCATCCGGCGATCAACGCCGATGCGGACAAGCTTGCCCAGTCGATGGGTTTTGATGATGGCTATGCCGTGATCGCCGCCTATTACGGCAATTCGGACTGGACCGACACACCGTCACCGCTTCTCAACAGCCCCGAAAAGGTTGCCAAGCTTCCTGCTGATGTTGTGCCGACCCTGGAATCGCATATCACCATTCGCGATACCGCCGAGGGCCGTCATTATGTGGCCAACCCGTACTTCCATCAGGTTGACCCGACCGGCCAGCAGCTTCCCTATATCTCGGAACAGGATGAGGTCTATATCAACGACCCGCAGGTTCGGGTGCTCAAGCTGGTCAATGCCGAAGTCGACTACAAGTCACAGTCGCTGCAGTTGATTGACGCGCCGCTGCTTCTCGAAAACCAGGAAAAGGGCAACTTCACAGTTGATCTGCGTCCGGAAATCGCGACCCAGTCATTCTCCTTCAACGTCACTTCGGAAAACGCCGAAAAGCGCAAGGTGTTCGGTGACGTGCGGTTCCGCAAGGCGATGTCGGTTGCCATCAATCGCGACGAGATCAACGAAGTGGCCTTTTTCGGTCAGGGTGTGGCGCGCCAGAATATCGGTTTCTCGCCAAAGCCTGATTTCGTTGATGAGAAGTGGCTCAGCTACGCCACCGAACATGATCCGGATGCCGCAAAGGCGCTTCTTGACGAGATCGGCATGAAGGACACCGATGGTGACGGCTTCCGTGAGCTGCCGAATGGCGAGAAGATCGTCCTGAACATGCAGTTTGCCACCCAGGGTATTTCCGGCAAGGTTGTCGAGCTGGTTGCCAATCACTGGTCGCAGGTCGGTGTTCAGACCGCGGTCAAGGAGGTGACTCCGGACGAATATCGCTCGGCACAGTCGGCCAACAAGCTTGACGTCGGCATGTGGAAGCGCGGCCAGCCGGTCGCCATCGTGATGGGTAACAACGAGATGTGGGTTCCACCTTTCGGCACCTATTTCGAACACCGCACCGGCATGCTGTGGGCGGAATGGGTGAGTTCCAACGGCGCCAACGGTGTTGAGCCGCCTGCCTTCGTGAAGGCGATGATGGATGACATCAACGCATTCCAGTCGGCCACCCCCGGCAGCGCCGAATCGGCCGAGATCGGGGCCCGCATGGCCGCAACCATGACCGAGAACCTGCTTTATATAGGCACCGTTCTGGCCACCAGCCCGATCTACCGTCGTAATGAGCTGAAGAACTTCACATCGTTCCAGACAGCCTCGTACGACTATTACCGGACCTATCCGTACCGTGCCACGCAGTGGTTCCTTGACGAATAAGCCGGTTAGGGTTTTAACATTCAGGGGTGGGCGGTCACGCCCGCCTCTTTTTGTATTTGAATTTCGCGCGATTGCTTCCCGATGAAACAGCTTGCCCAGTTCGCCATGATCCGCGCTCTGTTCGCGATGTTGACGCTGGTCATCGTGTCCCTGATCGTCTTCACCCTGATGGAACTTGTGCCGGGGGACTGCGCCGAGCGCTACCTTGCCTTCAAGAACACGCAGGGATCCGGCATCTCGGTCCAGGATATCGAGAATGAGCGTATCAGGCTCGGCCTCGACAAACCCTTCGCACAGCGTTGGGTGTTCTGGATCGTGAACGCCTTCCAGGGCGAGTTCGGCAACAGCTGTATCCTTCGCGTCGATATCGCACAACTTCTGGGGACAAAATTCTGGCTGTCGCTCGGCGTCTGTCTGGCGTCGCTGGCGCTGGCCTATACGATTGCCATTCCGGTTGGCATCATTTCGGCCGCCAGCCGCAGCGCGATGATGAACAACAGCCTGAAATTCATCAGCTACCTTGGTCTGGCCATGCCCAACTTCCTGTTGGCGTTGCTGATCATGCTGTTCTCCACAGTGTATTTCGGCGACACCCTCACCGGGCTGTTTTCAAAGGAATACCGCGACGCGCCATGGAGTTTCGACAAATTCATCGATCTGCTGAAACATGCATGGCTGCCGATTTTCATCCTTGGCTGGTCGGCAACGGCCTTTGCCCTGCAGACGGTGCGGGCGCTGATGTCCGATGAAATCGGCAAACTCTATGTCACGGCGGCGGCGGCCCGCGGTGTCTCGGGGCGCAAGCTGCTATGGCGTTATCCGGCCCGCCACGCGCTTGGCCCCATCGTCAACAGCCTTGGTTTCGACCTGAACCGCGTGTTCAACGAGCTGCCGATCGTGGCGCTGATCCTGACGCTGACCGATGCCGGCGCGCTGCTGATCGAATCTCTGGCCCGCTCGAACGATCAGCAGCTTGCCGGTGCCATCATCTTTCTTCTGACGGCCTCGATCGTGGCGCTGAACTTTTTCACCGACCTGCTTTTGTCGGTTCTCGACCCGCGTATCCGAAAGAGCATTATCAGGTAGCCCATGAGCGCGACATCCGAACAGACAGCCGAGACGCTTCGCGACCAGAAGGCGAGGGAGGCCTATTTCACCGCCTCGCAGCGCCAGCTTGTCTGGGCGCGCTTCAAGAAGCAGCGCGCGGCCATGACCGCGGCAACGGTTCTGATCGTCCTGATCATCTCCGGCATTCTTGCGCCGTTCCTGTCACCCTATGACCCGACTATCGCCGGACGGAACAAGGATTATATGAACGGGGCGCCGAACGTTCCCATGTTCTGTGACAAGAATGGCTGTTCGTTCAGACCCTTCCTGCACACAATCGAGCGTGAACGCTCGATCAAGACCAATTTCCGCTGGGTCGAGACAATAAACGAGGACAAGCGCCGCTATGTTCAATTCCTCGTGGAGGGATCCGAATACAAGCTGTTTGGTTTCATCCCGGCAAAGACGCACCTTTTCGGCATCAGTGACGGTTATATTCACCTGTTCGGCACAGATGCCACCGGCAAGGACATTTTCTCGCGGACCCTTCATGCGATCTGGACCTCGCTTCAGGTCGGCAGCATCGGTGTGTTCATCGCCTTTGTGCTGGCGCTGATCATTGGCGGTGTATCCGGGTATTACGGAGGATGGATAGATTCTGTCCTGCAGATGGTCACGGATGCCGTGCGAACAGTGCCGGCGATTCCTCTGTTCATGGCGATTGCCGCCTTCATACCGCAGGAATGGTCTGCCGAGATGCGATTCTTCTTCATCTCGCTGATCCTTGGACTCATCGGCTGGCCGACTTTGGCGCGACGGGTGCGAACGCATCTGCTGACCGAGCGAAACCAGGAATATGTGCTGGCGGCACAGCTTTGTGGTGCCTCGTCAGGCCACATCATCCGCCGCCACCTGCTGCCAAGTTTTACCAGCTATATCATCGTCGATCTGGTGATTTCATTCCCCTACATGGTGCTGTCCGAGACAGCGCTCAGCTTCATCGGACTCGGGTTGAAGGACCCGGTGAATTCGCTGGGCGTGATGCTGCAGAATGTCACGAGCGCCGACGTGCTGTTGAACTACCAGTGGTATTTCATTCCGGTGATCTTCTTCATCACCCTCGTGATGGCCTTTGTCTTTGTTGGTGACGGCCTTCGCGACGCGGCCGATCCCTATTCTGACGCAAGCAAATAGAGGCGGGTGATGGACAGGCTGATTGACGTTGAAAACCTGACCTTGCAGTTCCGCACCGATGAGGGGCTGATCACCGCCGTGGACAATGTCAGCTTTTCGCTGGACCGGGGCGAGGTGATGGGGCTTGTCGGCGAGAGCGGGTCCGGCAAGTCGGTAACCGCCAAGGCGCTGATGCATCTGAACGCCTCGAACGCGATCTATTCGCCGGAGAGCCGGATCACGCTGCATACCGACAGCGGCGGTATCGATGTGCTGTCGCTCAGCCGTGCCGGTGACCTGAAAGTGGTACGGGGCGGTGCCATCTCGATGATCTTCCAGGAGCCGATGGCCAGCTTCGCGCCGTCGATCAGTATCGGCAAGCAGATGATCGAGCAATTGCAGCTTCATGCCGAGATGAGCAAGGCGCAGGCGCGTGAGATCGCAATCGAGATGCTCGACCGAGTCGGCATCTCCGATCCGTCGAGCCGGGTGGATCAATATGCCTTCGAATTGTCGGGTGGCATGCGCCAGCGCGCGATGATCGCCATGGCGCTGTCAACCAAACCCCGCCTTCTGATCGCCGATGAACCGACAACGGCCCTTGATGTGACAATCCAGGCCCAGGTGATCGACCTGATGAAGGAGCTTGTCGATGAATTCAACATGGGCATCGTCTTCATCACCCATGATCTGGGGGTGGTGGCACAGACCGCCGACAAGGTCAGCGTGATGTATCTGGGACGCCTGATCGAGGAGGGGCCGGTCCGCGAGGTGATCCGCGATCCCCGCCATCCCTACACCAAGGGGCTGCTGGCGGCGTTGCCGCGCCTTGATGATCTCGACGCGCCGCTGACGCCGGTGCCGGGGGATATTCCCTCGCCACTTGAACGGCCGACCGGATGCGTCTTCAACACGCGTTGCGGCGACGTGACGGGGCCTGTCTGTTCGGCCACGGTTCCGCTGGAGGAATGGATCGATCCGGCGCACCGCGTTTCCTGCCATCTCTATGCCGACAGGGGGGCATCATGAGCGATGACATCCTGATCTCGGCTGCCGGCCTTTCGGTCGGGTATAGGCTGGGCAAGGGTCTGTTTCAGCATTTGGTGCTGAAAGCTGTCGACAATGTCTCGTTGAATATCAAACGTGGTTCCTTCTTCGGTCTTGTCGGGGAGTCGGGCTCGGGCAAGACAACGCTTGGACGGGCGCTTCTCAACGCGGTGCCGATCACCGGCGGCAACGCCACCTATGATGATGGTGATGTAACCTATGATCTGACAGCGTTGTCGAAGGATGAGCTTGGCGATTACCGCCGGCGCGCGCAGTTGATTTTTCAGGACCCCTATGCAGCGCTGTCTCCGCGTATGACGGTCCGCGACATTATTGCCGAGCCGCTGGAGGTGATGAAAATCACCTCATCGCGTGAGACAACCGATGAACGTGTCCGCGAAATCGCCGCGCGGTGCCGCCTGAACCTTGAGCATCTGCGCCGTTTCCCGCACGCCTTTTCCGGCGGGCAGCGTCAGCGCATATCGATCGCGCGGGCGCTTGTCTCGCGTCCGCAATTCATCGTTGCCGACGAGGCTGTGGCGGCGCTTGACGTGTCGATCCAGGCGGATGTCCTGAATCTTCTGAAACAGCTTCAGGGCGAAATGGATCTGACCTTCATGTTCATCAGCCATGATTTGAGTGTTGTGGCGCATACCTGTGATCATGTGGCGGTGATGTATCTTGGACGCCTTGTCGAGACGGCGCCGACACGCCAGCTTTTCGCGGCGCCAAAGCACCCCTATACAAAGGCCCTGTTCTCGGCGATTCCATCGCTCAACCCGGATGATCGCGGGCTCGCACAGCGCCTTGAGGGAGAAATTCCGTCACCGACAAATCAGCCGTCCGGTTGCAAGTTCCACACGCGCTGCCCGCATGTCATCGACCGTTGTCGCAGCGAGGAACCACAGCTTGAAACGGCTGACGGGGCACATGAGGTGTCCTGCCACCGGTGGCAGGAACTTTTGGCGGCCGGTTAGGGGCTGGCCCGCCAGTCAGGCGGCAACCATCGCCCCCAGGATACGGGTCAGATGACGCGACTGCGTCAGATCGCTCCGCCGGCCTTCTGCGACCGCGCGGACAAAATCCTCGACCATCAGCTGATATTGATCGCAGGCCTCGAAGGACGTTTCGACACCAAGGCCCAGCATGCCGCCGGGCGTGTGGTCTCGATGCGCCCAGCGCCCGGTTGTGACCGGTGGCGGGTTGAAGGGAACGTCCAGACGGGCCCAGCCATCAGTGCCGACAAGCTGCACGCCCTGGCACAGGCTGCTGCCGCCGGAACAGGTGAAGTGAAGCACCTGGCAATCACCGAAATCAATGATGGCTGTTGCCGATTTTTCGACATCGAGCTTTTCTTCGGCTTCCTTGACAACTGAAACCAGTTCCGGCGTGCCGTCGAACAGCATCAGCCCCGACATCAGGCAATAACAGCCGATATCCCAGATCGGCCCGCCACCCCACGCAGCGACGTTCCTGATATTGCCGGTTGGCTGTGGCGGGTAGGAGAAATGCGCGCTGATGTGCTTTCGCCGGCCCACATCAATGTCCCTGATCCATGCCCATTGCGGGTGGTAGCGGACCATGTAGCCATCATAGAGATAGAGGCCGGTGCTGGCCGTCGCCGCCTCCACAGCGTCCAGTTCACTCAGCGACAGCGCCAGCGGCTTTTCACTCAGAACAGGTTTTCCGGCCTCGAGGGCGCGGATCGCCATCGGCACGTGAAGATGGTTTGGAAGCGGGTTGTAAATGGCATCGACCTCCGGACTTGCCAGAAGATCATCATAGCTGCAGACCGTTACATCGCCCCATATTGCATCCGCGCCCGCACTGGAATCGCGCCGTCCGACATGGGTTACCTGATGGCCGGCACCGCGGATCGCCGGCAGCAGCTTCTCGCGCGCGATCTTCGCGTCTCCCAGAACACCAAAGCGCATTGTTCTGTTACCCCCGACTTCCTGTCTCATGCAGATCCTGCGGTGCCAGTTTCGGCCAGCCCGCGGCAAAGAACAAGCCGACTTTTCCATTTCTGTCTATGGTGCCATGTGCCATGATCTGGCATGACCATCCCTCCTGACTGGCAGTGCCGCTTTGCCACGCGCCCGTGAAATAATGTCTGAATTCCTGCGCCGCATTCCTGCCGGCACCGCGGCCATTATCATCATGCTGACCGCGCTTTGTCTGGCGGCCCTGACCGGCGCGCTGATGAAAATCCTGACCGACAGCCTCTCACCGCCGCTTGTCGCCTGGTTCCGTTTCGCCGGATATGGGTTGCTGCTGATTCCGATCGCGCTGTGGCGTGTCGGCCCGCAATGTTTCCGGCCTGCAAGGCCTTTTGTTCAGGTGGCGCGGGGGCTCATGCTGGCGGCCGGCAACACGGCCTTCCTGTGTGGCGTGCGGCAAGTCGATTACGCGAACGCCATCTCGATCCTCTATATCTACCCGTTCATCATGGTTGCGCTGTCGGCCTGGGTGCTTGGCGAACCGGTGTCGAAATCGGCCTGGCTTGGGGTCATTGGCGGGTTTTCTGGGGTATTGCTGATCGTCCGTCCCGATCTTGCCGGTATCGACCCGGCGGCGCTGTTCATTCTGTTCACCGGCACCATGGTGGCGTTGCAGATGCTGTTCAACCGCAAGCTTGGCGTGATGTCGGACCCGGTTGTGGTCTCGCTCTGGGGCGCGCTTACAGCGACCGCGGCGCTCAGTCTTTCAGTGCCATTCGTCTGGCAGCTTCCCACCGGCGACCAGATGATGCTGATCGCCACGCTGGCCGTTCTGACGGCGCTTAGCCAGACCCTGATGATCACCGCCATGTCGATGGCGGCGGCGGACCGGATCGCACCTTTCACCTATTTCGAGATCATTGCCGCCGTGGTCATCGGCCTGGTGATCTTCGGCACGCTTCCCGACACGCTGGCCTGGGTCGGCATGGCGCTCATCATCACCAGCGGCACGGTGGTGAAGAGGCTCCCCGGCGTGCTGAAATTCAGGCGGCGGGAGAAATTCTGAACCTGGCGTGTCCGACCATATTGATGGCCGGATTTCATGCCGCTCCCGCCATTCGCCTTGCCGGTCCGGTTGAATTGACAGGGTGCTTTCCTACATCTCTACCTGAAGACAGGTAACAGGAAGTTCTGCAATGTCGATCCGCCCCGTCCAGATGCAAAGCCAGGCCACACCGACAATGGAGGGGGCCGGCGTCCACCTTCACCGCGTGTTCGGATTTGGCGACACCGATCCCTTTGATCCCTTCCTGATGATGGATGATTTCCGGAATGATGATCCGGCGGAATATCTGAAAGGCTTTCCCTGGCACCCGCATCGCGGGATCGAGACGATCACCTATGTCCTGAAGGGCAATGTCGAGCATGCAGATTCACTTGGCAATCGCGGTGTGTTGAGCGATGGCGACGTACAATGGATGACCGCCGGCTCCGGCATCATCCATCAGGAGATGCCGACCGGTAACGCACAGGGCCAGATGCACGGCTTCCAGCTGTGGGCCAACCTGTCACGTGACCAGAAAATGTGCACACCGCGCTATCAGGACATCAAATCGGCGGATATCAGCACGCTGACAGATGATGACGGCACGCATATCCGCGTCATCGCCGGTGACTATCGCGGCTATAAAGGCCCGGTGGACGGCATTGATACCAACCCCTCCTATCTTGATATCAGTTTGCCGGCGCATACGACAAAGCGTTTCCCCTTCGATACGAGACGACAGGGCTTTGCCTATATCTTTGACGGCGACGCCAGTTTCGGTAACGCCTCGGCGCCGTTCGGGGTCAATGTCGAGAAGGAATTCGCCGGCGAGGAGATGAAGATCCGCGACCGGTCGGGCAACCGGACCCTGGTGGTCTTCGGTTCCGGTGACGAGGTCGAGGTCACATCGGGTGAGCGCGGCGTGCGTTTTCTGCTGATTTCCGGCGCGCCGCTTCGCGAACCGGTGGCCTGGCACGGGCCGATCGTGATGAACAGCCGGGCTGAACTGCAGGAAGCGTTTCGTGAGCTGAACGCCGGAACCTTCGTCAAGACCGGTGCCGACGGATGGCTGAATTCGCGTGGCAGATAGGCCGCTTGACTGCAGGCCGGGAAGGGAGACAGGACCATGACATATGCCCCCGATCAGGCTGACGGGCGGAACGCGACACTGGACAGCGCGATATCCGCAACAGGCGAGCCGACGACCGGCACCATCTACCGGGTGCCGCCGCGCTGCGGGATGGCGGTGCGGGTGGCTGCGGGTCAGTCACTTCGCGTCGTCAACACGCATGGCACCCAGGTGTGCGATTTCTGGGCTTTCAGCGCCGACAATCTCTTTGAGTTTCTGTCGATGGCGCATTGCCATACCGAACTGGAGGGCGTCATGCCGGCTGTTGGCGACACGCTGGTCAGCAACCGTCGACGCCCCGTCATCACCATCACGCATGATGATTCCCCCGGCATTCATGACACGGTGATCGCCTGCTGCGACTGGCCGCGCTATCAGCGCCTCGGCTGCGTCGAATATCATGATAATTGCGCCGACAATCTGCGTATGGCGCTGGCGGCGATCGGACAGGCACCACCACATGTTCCCGACCCGTTCAATCTCTGGATGAACATCCCGATTGCCGCCAGTGGCACCATTTCCTGGCTGCCGCCACAGGCATCGGCCGGTAACAGCGTGGTCATGCGCGCCGAGATGGATATCATCGCCGTCATGTCGGCCTGTCCACAGGATGTGACCCCGGTCAATGGCCGCGACTGTGTGCCGACCGAGCTGCATTTCCGCGTTGAAGACTGAGGTCTATTCTTTCCTCGCCGTGATGTGAAGGCAGGGTTCGATCCGGCCCGACATGCCGGCGGTCTTGTCGCGTTCTGTGGCGAAGGGCGTCAACCCGGCGCCGCTGAGAAGCTCGGACAGCTCATCCTCTTCATAATAGGCGTAGAAACGCCCGAAATCGTCCCGCTGTTCGCCACCACCCTGTTTCAGGCCGATATAGGCGATTCCATCACTTCGCAACGCGCGACACATGCGTGCCAGAATGTTGGGCATGATCGCTTTTGGCACATGCAGCAGGCTGAAGCTTGCCCAGATGGCATCAAACGCCGCGACCTCGTCAAGTTCGTCAAAACTCTGCTGCCGGACATCGAGTCCGAAGATCTCCTTCGCCGTCGCGGCCATCTCCGGTGATGCGTCGATGCAGGTCACATCATGTCCGGCCGCCTGCATGTGCGCGGCGCTGTCGCCGACACCGCAGCCGAAATCAAGCACCGCCGACCCGTCCTGCAAACGGCCAAGGAAACCGGCCAATTTTGCATTGCCGCCCAATTCACCGACCATTTGCCGGTATTTCTCGATATTGGCGGCATATGCCGCCATCGTGCCGTTATCCGCCATCCCTGCCTCCGATAATCAACTGTAGCAGACAGACGTCACCGGCGTCATCCGGACATGGTCTGTCCTCTTGCAGGCTGGCATCGGTCAGCCGCCATCAGCGCGGAGCTTTGCGGTTGTATTCCATCGGGGAAATTTGCAAGATAACGTGCCGAAGTTGTCAGTCTTTCGTAAAGGTCCTGATGAATGCGTGCCCACAGGCTGTTTTCCAGCAAAGATCGCCCGATCCATTTCGGTGAATATCCATTGCACCGGCTTCGCCGTCAGGATGGGCCGGTGGATTGCGGTGGCTGCCACACCGACTTCCTGTCATTCAGCCGTCCCGAGGATCCGGAAAGCGTTGTCAACGCCATGGCCGAGCATCAGGCGATGCTCGATACCATTCGCGATGGTCTTGTCAACGGCGCGGTGTCGGACATTCCCGAGGATCCGATGGAGCGAAGCAATCATTTGAAATCATTTGGGTATTTCAATGATTCGTCAATGGTTGGTATAGGCCCGATCACCGATTCCATGTGGCTTGACACGCCGGTTCGCAACCCGGCGATTGATGATCTGGCCGAAATGATCCAGACCCGCCAGACAAAAACCCTTGCCGCCGGAATCGATCAGATCATGGCCGACCTCAAGGACTCGGTTAGCGCCCCGCCGCGCCAGATCGGGCACCACCGCTCGGCACTCATATTCCTGTATGAATATCGTCGTGACCCGCGCCCCGACGAGCCCGGAGCGGCCTGGATTCAGGGCGCACAGGCGCATCGCGGTTGCCTGCTGTCATCCGAAACCGCCGTCGTCATCGCCAATTATATGCGTCTTCTCGGCTTTGATGCGAAAGCGCATACGCTCACCTCGTCCGATATCTGCCTGCAATCGGCGGTGCTTGCCGCCGGGCTTGGCTGGAATGAAGACGGGCAGGTTGTCGTGCCCTATCTCGGCGCGCGCTATGGTGTTGCCGTCGTGACGACCGATATGGAACTGGCGCATGACCGGCCACTGGCACCGCGCCATGCCCAGCCGCGAGGTGAACTCAGCGGTCTGAACTGGCAGCTTGGTCGCCACAGCAGCAAATCGGCCTTCAACCGCGATCCGTTCGCCGGGCGGGATTATCGTGCCAGCGCGATGAAGCTGGAACGTCTGAAGCGCGTTGATCGCCCGACAACCTATATGGACGAGGCCAATATCCCGCGTGTTCCGAAACGGACCGACATGTTCGCGCGCTCGCAGTTCGGTGACATGGGAAAGGCCAACCAGGAGGCGGCAACCGGCGGTTATTATGCCCGCAAGGCGGCGCCGTCCTATGCGCAGCGCCGGGCGCTCGGCGCGTTCGTGTTGTTGCAGGACGGGCCCGAGGAGGCCGCCCCGCCGCCGCGCCGTGATGCCGCCTGGTACAGTGAGCAGATCAAGGCCACCAGCTATTTTCTGGGTGTGGATGCGGTCGGCCTGTCACGCTGCCCGGACTGGGCCTGGTATTCGCATGACGCGCGCGGCGATGCGGTGACACCGCCGCATGATCAGGCCATCAGCATGGTCATCGACCAGGGGTTCGAGACAATGGAAGGCGCCTCCGGCGATGACTGGATTTCGGTGGCGCAGTCCATGCGCGCCTATCTGCGCTTCTCGATGCTTGGCGGCGTGATCGCCAA
>JAAZUU010000094.1 GCA_018624035.1 Rhodobiaceae bacterium
GGGAAAAGATCTCCACCTCGACCGGACCTTGATAGCCGGCAGACTCGATCATTCGTCGCCATTCAAGAAGCGCGATTTGCCCGTCACCCGGCATTCCGCGATCCAGCCGCAGGTCACCCGTGTCGGCAAGCCAGTCGGAGACGTGGTAGTTCAGGATCCGGCCGCCGGCGCGCATCAGCTTTGCCTGCAGATCATGCTCCCACCACAGAGCGTAGGCGTCGATGGCAAGACCGATATCATCGCCCTCATCAAGCCGGTCCAGAATATCAAGGGCCTCACCAAGGCTGGACACCACCGATCGGAACCCGCACACCATCGGATGAAGAGGCTCGAACGCCAGTCTGACGCGGAACTGGCCAGCGAGGTCAGCTGCCGCATTAAGCCTTTCAGCAATCACCTCACGCGCCCGCTCGATGTCGAGTCCGTCCGGCCCGTCATGCGCCAGCTCGTCAAAACCACCGGTGATCAGGACCAGTGTCCGCGCCCCGAACATGTCGGCAAGCTCCAGCCTCCGGTGAAGCGCGTCGGTACCGGCGAACAGGCTGGCAACGCAGAGCGATTCCGCCACCATGCCGCTGTCCCGCCAGATTCGCGCTGCCTCGGCGATGCCGCAGGATTCGATCATCGGCACCCACAGGGCCGTGCGCCGGATGCCGGCATCGCCAAGCACCCGCAATGAGCCGGCAAAATCACATTGTCCGGACAGCGTGACCTGATGCACGCAGAGTTCGTCGAGGCGCAGCCGGCGCGGCGCGTCTACCATGTTGCCCGCCCGCCAGTGACGTCAAAGACCTGACCGGTGGTGAAACTGCAGGCCGGCGAGGCGATGAAGGCCGCGACATTGGCAATCTCTTCGGGTGTGCAAAACCGCCCCATCGGGATACGGCTCTTCTTGTCGGCGATATATTCCGCGCTCATCCCGTCCAGAAGATCGGTCATCGCCATTGAAGGCGCGATACAGTTCACGGTGATCTCGGAGGGCAGCAATTCTCTGGCAAGCCCCTTGGCAAGGCCGATCACGCCGGCCTTTGCCGCGCCATAGGGAACGGCGCCGGGGTTGCCCTCCTTGCCGGCGATCGACGAGATGATGATGATCCGGCCGCGCCTGCGCGCCCGCAAATGATCAAGCCCGGCCTGCACCGTCAGGAACACACCCGTCAGATCGACCGACATCACCATCTGCCATTCGGCAAGCGAGTAATCCCATAGCGGCTTTGTCGGTCCGTTCACACCGGCATTCGCGACAATGCCGTCTATGTCGCCAAGCGCGGCAAGGCTGGCGGCAAATGCCGCCGCGGTCTGGGCCGGGTCGGTGACATCGACAATTCGAGAGTCGGCGAAGACAGGGTTGTCCTTCATGGCGCTGTCATCAAGATCCCACCCGGAGACCCGCGCACCAAGACTGTGGAACAGCGTACTGATGGCGAGGCCGATCCCCCTTGCCGCACCGGTGACAATGAAAGCCTGCCCGGCAATATCCATTGGCTTGCTCATGATTCCACCCCTTCAGCAGTTATTAGGTCCGATATCAGCTGTTCGGCACCCATTGCAGGATATGGCTGGCAACGGCGACAAGGTCACCATCCTGATTGGTCACCTCGATGCCGGCTGTCGAGCGGCGACGTTCGGTGTCGATCTCGGTGACGGTGTAGGCAACGGTAACCGTGTCGCCAAGAAAGACCGGCTTGAGGAACCTGATCTTGTCATAGCCGACCGAGACCGGTGTTTCCTCGGCCTCGCGGCTGTGCGCGATCATCTGCGTTGACACGGTGGACATGAAGCCGACGAGAAGCGCGCCATGAGCCATCAGCCTGCCGTAGGAGGATTTCTCCATATAGACCCGGTTAACATGATTTGGCGAGAAATCACCGGTGATACCGGCGAACTGATAGACATCGCTTTCCGAAACTGTCTTGGTGAAACTGGTGCTGTCACCAATGTTGATATAGAAGTCCGTCATGCCCTTCCTCCAGTGAATGCCGCGATTTGAATGCCAATCCTTTGATACCGGTCCTATGACAGCATGACCCTGCTGCCGTCGTTGGCGGCCCGCGCCGCCGCAAGCGTGGCGTCAAGCGACCGGCTGCCATTCAACGCGTCGATGACCGGTTCCTCAAGGCCCCGCGCCACGGCGCAAAGATGCCGACACTGCGCAACATAGGCATCAATGAACGGCGTTTCGATCACCTCCGGCCTGATTTCATGGCGCCAGTCGCCATTCTCCTCGGCATGGCGCCACAGCACCAGGTTCGGAAATTCCAGCGCTCCCTCGGTGCCAAGAAACCGGATGGCGTTCATCCCCGTCTTCGGGAATTTCGCATTCTCGCCAAGCGCCATTTCCCATGTCCAGGGGGATGGCGTTCGGTCCGAAAGAAGAAAGCTTCCCACGGCCTGATTGGCGAATTTCAGGCTGATGGCAACCGCATCCTCCTTCTCGAACTGCTGATCATGATGCGTGATCTCGGCTGACACCGATGTGATGTCGCCGCAGATGAAGCGCAGGATGTCGAACTCGTGGATCAGGTTGGTCAGTATCGGACCGGCCTTGATGTCACGGCGCCATGGCGGGGCGTAATATTCATCATCCTTTCGTGTTGTCCACTGGCCGGTCACCGCCATCAGCCTGCCGATACGCCCGCTCTGGATGATCTCGCGCGCGGTCATCGCGCAGGGATAGTAACGCCGCTGATGGCCGACCAGAACCCGGCATCCCTGCTGCGCGGCGTAGCGCGTCACCTCATCGGCCTCCTGCATGGTGGCGGTGATCGGCTTTTCGACAAGCACCGTCTTGCGGTGGCTGAGGGCCGTCATCACATCGGCATGATGGCGTTCGGTCGGTGTGGCGATGATCACCGCCTCGATATCCGTCTCCACCAGCATGCTGTCGGCGTCGGCAAAGACCGGAATGCCGCGGGCCTCCCCAAGCGCCACCGCCACCGGCGACGGGTCGGCAATCGCCACAAGATCGATATGCGCAACCTCGTCAATGGCCTTTATGTGGCGCACCCCAATCGAGCCGGCACCGATCAATCCAATTCTGAAAACATCCATCATCTTTTCACCGTCCTTCATTCTCGGAACAGGTTCCCGCTCATTATCGATGGGGCCGTGTCCATGCGCGGTGCAAACCCCATCCGGTCGAGAACATCGCTCCGGAGATCGACCCCGGGGGCAATCTCGACAAGATGCACCCCATCTTCGCGCAACTCGAAGACGGCACGCTCGGTGACATAGACAACCTGCTGGCCCTGAACGCAAGCCTGCGGGCCGGAAAAGGTGATCTGATCGACCGCCTCCACCAGCTTGGCAATGCGTCCATGCGAGGCGACGCGAAGGGTGCCGTCGCCGGTCTCAAGACGCGCCCCGCCAGTGTCGAAGGTGCCGCAGAACACCACCTTGCGCGCGTTCTGCGCGATATCGATGAATCCGCCCGGCCCGACCGTATTGCCGGCAAGCTTCGACACATTGACGTTGCCGGCGGCGTCCATCTCGCCAAATCCCAGAAAGGCGATATCCAGCCCGCCGCCCGAATAGAAGTCGAACTGCGAGGGGCCATCGATCATGCAGCTGGGGTTCATGGCATAGCCGAACAGGTCGCCATCCATCAGCCTGCCGCCATAGGTGCCATGCTCGATGGTCTGGAAATAGCGCCCGGAATGGCCGTCACGGTCGATCAGCTTGGCGATCTGGTCGGGTATGCCGAAACCGAAATTGATCACGGCATTATCACGGAGTTCCTGTTGCGCGCGGCGGGCGATGACAAGACGCGGCGAGAAGACCGGCTGCTGCGGTTCCGGATCATCGCGCCGTTCCTGCCCGGACAGCGCCGCGTCATAAACAACGTCATAACCCTGTTGCTGCGTCCCGTCGACGACAACGGCATCGACAAGCGCCGCCGGAATGCGCACCTCGCGGGCCTTCAGGCTGTTGCGCGGCACCTTCCCGCGAACCTGGAAAATGACCTTGCCACCGCTGTTATGCGCCGCCGCCGCCATCGCGTAGATGTCCAG
Organism: Rhodobiaceae bacterium; assembly: GCA_018624035.1. Lineage (GTDB taxonomy): Bacteria > Pseudomonadota > Alphaproteobacteria > Puniceispirillales > Puniceispirillaceae > UBA8309. The sequence goes on from JAAZUU010000094.1 coordinate 4,011, forward strand.
ATTGGCGGGCTCCTCCTCAAGCGAGATGTTGCCATCCTCATCGGCATAGCTGCCGCGGAGCAGCGCCACCGTCACCGGGATCGGCAGATAGCGGAGATAATCGCGCCCGTCGATGGTGATGATCTCGGTCAGATCCTGTTTCGCGGCCTCGTTCATGCGCCCGCCATCCAGCCGTGGATCAACGAAGGTGCCAAGCCCGACATGCGTGATCAGCCCCGGCCGACCGGCGGCGACCTCGCGCATCAGCTGCATGATCACGCCGCCCGGCAGGACATAGGCCTCGATCTCATTGTCCCGCGCCATCTGCTGCATGCGCGGCGACCAGACCCAGTGACCGCCGATCACCCGGCCGGTCATGCCGACATGCGCGAAGCGATTCATCCCGCGTTCCTGCCGATCACCGATGCCGAGAGCATGGATGCAGGTCAGGTTGCGTGGATGACCTGTCTCCAGAAAACGGCTCTCGACAGCGGCGTGGAGCGCGCTTGCCTCGACCAGCCCGCCACCGCCACCGGTCAGCCCGATCACGTCATCATCCTCGATCAGCGCGGCAGCCTCTTCGGCTGACAGAAACCGGACCTTTGTCATCCTGCCTGCTCATAGATGTCGAACAGGCCGACATCCCCCTTCATCATCTGTCGTGCCATTACCATGCGGTGAATTTCCGAGGTGCCATCATAGATTCGCGAAATCCGCGCGTCGCGGTAATAGCGCTCGATCGGCAGGTCACGGCAATAGCCGGCACCGCCATAAATCTGCACCGCCCGGTCGACGACGCGGCCCAGCATTTCGGACGCCTGGACCTTCAGCATCGAGATCGCGCCGCGTGCCTCGTCACCGGCGTCAATCCGGCTTGCCGTATGCCATAGCGCCAGCCGACAGGCATTGATCTCCATCGCCGAGTCGGCAAGCATCTGCTGGACCAGCTGGAATTCGCCAATCGCCGATCCGAACTGCCGTCTGTCACGGGCATAGCCAAGACAGGAATCAAGAATCATGCTGGCCTTGCCGACGGCCCGCGCCGCGACCTGTGCCAGCCGCACCCGGCCAAGCGTTGCCAGTGCCAGCTTCAGCCCCTGGCCCTCCTCACCCAGAAGGCGGCCATCATCCAGAACAACTTCCTCGAACCGCATCTCGACATGCGAGGTGCCGCGGAGCCCCATCATCGGCTGATCACGCCCGATGGTGAACCCGGGCAGGCCCTTGTCCAGAATGAAGGTGGAAATGCCGCGCGCGCCGGCGGCCGGGTCGGTCACAGCGGTGACGATGAAAAAGTCGGAATACAGCCCGTCCGAAATGAAATGCTTCGCGCCGTTCAGCACCCAGCCATCACCCTTTCGCACCGCGCTCGTGGAAATGGCGGCGGCGTCGGACCCGGCCTCGGGCTCGGTGAAGGCCACCGAGAAAGTCCGCTCACCGCGCACCGCCGGCAGCAGATATTCCTCGATCTGCGCCGCCGTGCCAGCCAGCAGGATCTCATAGACATTGCCGAAGGCACGACGGATCAGGATATCGCTGGTACGCCCGAACTGCTCCTCGGCGATCATCCAGTCGAGAACCGACAGGCCGCCGCCGCCATATTCGGCCGGAATGTTCACAGCATACAGCCCGAGCGCCTGCGATCTGGCGCGAATTCGGTCGGCCGCCTCATCGGCAAGCTGGCCTGTCTCCTCGATTTCGGTTTCAAGAGGCCGCAACTCGTCATCGATGAAGCCACGGATGGTGGCGACAAGAAGACGCTGTTCCTCTGACAAGGAGAAATCCATCAGAAATAGCCTTTCGTCGCACCGCCATCGACACTTATGCCGGCACCATGGATATGGCGCGCCTCATCGCCGCACAGGAACGCGACGAGGGCCGCCGTATCGTCGGGCTGGCCAAGGCGCCGGATGCCTTCGGCCTGCATCCTCTCGGCACGAACCTCGTCGATGCTGCGGTTCTCGTCGTGCGCCCGCGTTTTCAGAAGCTGCTGCAGCCGCTCGGTTTCAGTCTGGCCGGGATTGATCCAGTTCACATTCACGTCATCCTCAAGACCCTGTCCGGCCAGTGCCTTGCTGAAATTCGCCAGCGCCGCATTGACCGCGCCACCAACCATGAATTTGGCATCCGGCGTGCGCGACGCGCCGCCGACAATCATCACGACAGTGCCATGCGCGGTGACAAGCGACGGCCAAAACAGGCGCGCAAGTCGGACCCCGGCGTGGAATTTCAGGGCAAACCCGTCGATGAAATCAGCATCATCCTGGTCAGGGAACATGCCGCCCCTGGTGGCACCGGCGCTGTGAACAAGGATGTCGCAGCCTCCAAATGCCTTTTGGTGCGCCTCGAACACCGCCTGACACCCTTCCAACGTGCGCAGATCGGCGGCATGCGCCATGACCCGGCTGTCCGATTGCGCGGCGATGGTTTTTGTCGCCACCTCGCAATTCGCCGGATTGCTGCCGGCAATCATGATATCCGCGCCGTCGCGTGCCAGCCGCGCGGCAATGGCAAGCCCGATACCCCGCGTGCCCCCCGACACAAAGGCCGTCTTTCCTGTCAGTGAACCCATGTCATCCTTCTCCATTGCTTTTGGCCGCGCCGACATAATGCGTCTCGATCCCCTTCACCAGACCGTAAAGGCTGCGCAGGGTGGGAACGGCAAGGCCGGCCGCGTCGGCAAGCTGCAGGGGCTTGCCATAGATGAACTCGACCTCGCTTGGCCGGCGGGCCAGCACATCAAGGCACAGCGAGGATTTGTTGTCGCCGGTGCCACCCGGCGTGGTCATCAGCTCCAGCCCCCGCACCACCGCATCGCGGTCGAGATTGACATTCTGCGAATGCGCTATCGAGATGGCTTCATCAAGTGCGGCGAAACAGACGCGGCGCAGCGATTCCATCTGCAGGATCTCGGCGCTGGTGAGGTTGGTCACACCGGACACCGCGCTCATCGTCATGTTACCAAGAAGCTTCTTCCAGATCTCGGTCCTGATATCGGCGCTTGCACGGGTCTCCAGCCCGGCCGCGGTGAAGGCGGCGGCGATCGCCTCGGCCCGTGGTGACATGCCGCCGCCCCATTCGCCGATATAGGAGGGCACCCGGTCGAAATCATGAATCTGCCCGGGTCCGGTTCGCGCGCCCGCCATCGCGGTCAATCCGCCGAAAACATTCGTCTCGCCGAGGATTTCGGCAAGGATATCCTCATTGCCAAGACCATTCTGGAAGCTGATGAAGACAGCGCCGGAATCGGCAAGGTGGGTCATCGCAAGCGCCGCCTCGCGGGTCGCCGTTCCCTTGCATTGCACCAGCACGATGTCGGCTGTCTCGACCTTTGCCACATCATGCTCGGCGGCGATCATGCGGGACCGGTCAGCGCCCAGTCCAGTGATGCGAAGCCCGTTCTTTCGGATGGCGTCGATATGGTCACGGTCCGTGTCGACCAGCGTCACCTCGAGGCCGCCTTCGGAAAGGATGGCCCCGAACAACGCGCCCATGCCGCCGGCCCCGACAATAGCTACATTCCGTATTTCAGACGTCATCCGATGTCCCCCTTCATGATCTTCCGGACCACCCCGTTGTCGCCGCGGCGGATCAGCAAACGGTGTACGGCATCCAGCCCCAGCAGGAACGAGTCAATGCCGAAACCTTGGATGACGCCATCACTGACCCCGGCCGTCATGCTGATCTGGCGAAACGCCTCGCGCCGGTCATTGTTGGACAGATGCACCTCGACCTTCGGCCCGTCGAACATCGCCAGAGCGTCGCGAAGCGCGACCGAGGTATGGGTGTAGGCCGCAAGGTTGAACAGGATCGCCGCCGCGTCATCGCGCGCCTTCTGGATGGCCGTGACCAGAACGCCCTCTTCATTCGACTGGATCATATCGATCCGCCGGCCAAGATCCTCTGCCCGACTGGTGAGAGCCGCCATGATATCAGCCATGCTCTCAGAGCCGTAGATTTCAGGCTCACGCGTGCCAAGCATGTTGAGATTGGGACCGAAGATCACCAGCACGTCATTCATTTCTCAAGTCCCCCCAACGCGGGCGCAAGGCCGCTCAGAATGCAAGTTCAATGACGCCGAGCGCCCCGAAATCGGCGTGGACATGATCCCCGGCCGTAAAAGGCTGCGGCACCGATGCCGCGCCGGTCGAAATGAAGTCGCCGGCCTGCAGCGCGTGCCCGCGTGCCGCCAGGTGATTGACAAGGTCGGCAGCCGCCTGCGCAGGCAGGCACCGCATCTCGCCAAGAAAATTCTCGGCCGGCACGCCCCCGCTGACCGTCAGATTGATCCGGTGCTGCTGGAAATCGATGGTCTGCCAGTCATCCACCGGATCGCCGAAGACAAAACCGATGCCACCGCCATTGTCGGCGATTGTCATCAGCGAGTTCTCGGCCTTGCTTGCCCCCTCGAGGCGATAGCGATTGCCGATGATCTCAATCGCCGGGTGAAGCGTCATCATGCTTTCCATCTCGCCAGCGGTCCAGGGCGCGTCGCGAAGATGCGGCGTCGCGGTCAGCCGGAAGGCGAATTCGGTCTCGGCGCGCGCGCCTGGAAATTGTTCGATAGAGAGATTCTGCCGCGCCCCGACATAGCTTCGCGACGCGAAGATGCGGCCCGGAATCACATCATCATGTCCATCCAGCTCGCGCATCTTCTGGCTGGTCGCGCCGACCTTCCAGCCGGCAAGCCCCTGACCGAGCTCGTCATGCATGAGATCCTGGACGAAATACGCCTCGGACCGGTCGCGCGGGTAGAACTGCGGGTCGATCATCGCCGGATTGGCGGGATCGCGCCACGAGGCGGCCAGCGTCGCCGCCAATTCGCTCAGCACAGCTTTGCGCGCGTCATTCATCCCTGTCCTCTCCCCCGGCTCTCGGCAGTCGCGCCTGACCGCCACGTCCTAGCCAACAGGAAAGGCGAAAGATCGCAAAGGGCAAAAATGATGGGAATCCCTCAGAGGTGCCAACCTGTGACCTGGTCACTAAATACTGTCGGTGCGTGGCAGATTTTCCGAGGTATAGAACTGGAAGTCGACGGCCGCCATGGTCGTATCTGTTTCATAGCCATGCTGTCTGGCAATGAAATCCACGGCACCAAAGGCCTGTTGCATCGGGTTTGAATCAAGCACCATATCGATCAGGCCGGATCGCAAATTCTCGATTGAGTGTGGGCTCAGATCATGAACGATCTTGGCCATTGACCGGATGGCCTGCTCATCACGCCCAGCCTCGATCACCTTCTCAAGAAACTCGCTGTTGGTCGGACTGTATACGACCCGTAGATCCTGCTCTGCCTGCAGCAGCTGCAGGATCCCGTTCAGCGCCATCGCCGTTTTCGCCGGTGGACTGAAAAAGGACAGGCGGTCGGTAATGGCTCGGTCGATGAAGAATTGTCGAAAGCCGGTCATGCGGTCGATCTGCGCCCTGGCATTCATTTCAGGTTCGATCACAAGGACCCGTCCCCCCTTGCGGCAGATGGCCTCACTTATTTTTGCAGCCGACTGACCGGCGTTGAAATTGTTGATCCCGACATAGCAGTGACGACCGCTGTCAGGAATGTCGGTACTGATGGTCACTATCACCGTCTTTGTCGACAGTGATTTAAGCACTCCGGCGATGGCTGGCAGATCATTGGCGAACACAATAATGCCATCGCGGCTTTCCGCCACCGATTCCAGATGTGCGACGAGCCGGTCGGCCCGGTCAACATCGATATGGGTGCGGTAGATGGTCACCGGCAGATCGACAAGCTTGGTCACCTCCTTCAAGGATTGGTTCAGCCTCGTCGAATAGGAAGATGGCGTTCGCGCGAAGACAGCCTCGATCGCCAGCTGTCGCCTTTTGCCCGTCGGCAGGATGCGGTTGGTGCCAAGCTGGCGCGCGCTTGCCAGAACCCGCGCCGTCGTCCGTTCACTCACGCCGCCGCGTTCATTCATCACCCGGTCCACGGTGGCGAGACCAACGCCGGCATGTTTCGCGACATCTTCGAGACGCGCCTTTCTTGGGTGCGCCTTCATGATCGAAGTTCGGCCGGACCCAACTCGCCAATGGAGGATGCCATGGTATCCCGATCGCGCGCCGGCACGCCCTCGGACGGCACCGGCGTGTCATGGGCATAGTCCGGATCGGTCTTCTGGCGCTTCCAGGTCTCGCGCATCTCGGCCCAGGCCCCAAACAGCGTCCGCGGTGCCGGCATGTCATCGGCCGTGGCCTGATGAAGCGCCTTCAGATTGTAGCAGGGAACGCCGGCGAACATATGATGCTCGAGATGCCAGTTCATGTGCCAGTAGAGGAACTCGGACACCGGGTCGAGCGTGATGGTCCGCACCGACTTCCGGAAATCGGTATCGCTGCTCTTCAACCCGCAATGCATCGGCACCCCGACAAGGTAGCGCCACAGATTGGCGATGAAGGGCGAGCCGGAGATCAGCAGCGCCAGGATCGGCTGGCCGATGGCAAAGGCACCGCCAATGACAACAGCATGGAACAGCAGCGTGGTGCGGGCCCAGGCGCTGGCGCGGCGGCGATGCTCGTCATAGCCGTCATACAGCTCCTCGCCCCAGGAATTGAACGGGTTGTCGAACCTGTTCGCGGCGATGGCGAAGAAATTATGCAACGTTGGCACGACGCCTTTCGACTGGTAACCGCCGAAGATGTTCACTGTCAGAAGTTGCAGGAGATACAGCGCGCGCAGTGATGGCGTCGCCGGCATCACCTCTTCCCGGTCCCCCTCGGGATGCAGGGTGAAACGATGATGGTAATTGTGGCTGAACTGGTAGATCTCGAAATTGTTCCAGCCAAGAAGCGCAAAAATCCGGAGAAACGCCTCATTCATCCATTTCGTCCTGAAGACCGTGCGGTGGCACAGCTCGTGATGCGGGGCGGTGAAGAAAGACCCGATCGTGCCATGAACAAACAGCGCCGCGACAAA
>JAAZUU010000183.1 GCA_018624035.1 Rhodobiaceae bacterium
CCAGATTCGCGCGATGCGGATGACCTTCGGGTGGTCGACCTCCGGAATGAAGCTGGCTTCCTGCGGGTCCAGCCTGCCGCCGGCGTTGAGGAACATGCGTCGGATGCCAGCCGGAACATCAATCAGCCCGAGGAAGTTCACAATCCATTTCACAAAGGCAGGAGGACGCATCAGCTGGATTTCGGGGTCGCGGCCAACGATGATCGTATCGGTGTGATGGCGGGCATGGCTCCAGCGCCAGCTATAGGGATTCCGGATCATGCAGAAACAGGCGATCTGATAGACGACATCATTCATCCAGCGTGAATTGAAGGCTGTCCTGTGCCCGCATTCGTGCCAGCGTGAATCCATCGCCGAACCATAGAGAACGCCGTAGGCAAGGAAGGCCGGCACCGAAAGCCAGGATGGGAACAGCATCGCGCCAGCCGTGCCAAGTGCCGCCATGGCAGCGAACAGGATGATGGTGTCGCGGATGGCCGGACCGTCACGGCGTTGCATCAGCTCGGCAAGCTGCTTGCGCGGGATTTCCGTCTGGTACCAGCGCGCACCGGCCAGCCCGGTTGCCATGGCCTGCTCACCATCTGGCCCGAGAAGCGAATATTCGCGTGTACCGTCCACCATCGCCGTTAATTTCCGTCTGTCCTGCGAAAACCACGCCGAAAGTCTAATGCCGACCTGTGGAAAAGTTCAAGCGATGCGGTGGTCGCACCCGGCGGTCAGCAGGATATTGATCACCTTTGCGCGTCAGGCCGTGCTGTCATAGACCAGTGTCGGCAATGGCGGTGGCGGGGCGTCCATGTCGAAGCCATGGATCTCAGCGACAACCGCCGACATTTCTGGTGGCATGTTCTGCATGATATGCGCCCATCCGGCCGCCGGATCGTCACCCTCGTAGGTCAGGATAACGAAATCGCCATTAGGTGTTTCCTGAAGGAAGGTTCGCTCATGGACACCGGCCTCCTCACGGAGCGAATCAGTCTCGGCCTTGTTGGTCATGGTGAAATTCTCGATGATTTCCTTCTGCCACTTCTCTTTCTTGCCGGGAAGGATCGGAATGCCGATTGCCAGCATCGCCATGGCTGGTCTTCTTTTTCACGTTGCTCAAAGTCAGTCTATAGCAGGGATTGATTGCAAATTCCTGATATATGGCGCCGCCCGGATGCGGTCAGGGGCTGCTCAATTATCCAGAGGCGTCATCATCAATAAGGTGCCTGACAGCCGACAACACCCGCCGCTGGTCGACTTTCTGCACCGCCTTCACTGTGGCAAGCTTGTCGTCCGCAGTTCGATCACCGCCGGCAATCAGGTGCTTCAGAGCCGTCTCGGGTCCCGAACGGGCGCGCTGCTCGCGTTTCAGCCTGGCCAGCCTGCGCTGGGCGTCGTCATCGGTCATTGCGATCCCCCACAGATGGAAAGCTGGATGTTGCCCACACAATGATAGGGCCCTGCGACGCTGTCCGGCAAACCCGTTTGCACCATTTCGACAGAAAATTCGTGCTGCGTTTTTTGCATCACCATAGCACAAACTTAGCATTTTTCCGCAGGCAGGATTGGCCGTAAGACATATCCAGAATTTTGGTGTTCCTCCCCCAAAATTCCCTTGGATGACAAGCCTGAACGGTTGGCAAATGACCGCAAAACAGGCAGCTCATCGCGGCGGGTGCATGAAGTCCCCAACATGCACCCGCCCTTTTTTTTGAGAAAATCTCGCGGAATCCTGAAAAGTCTTTTGCCGAGTCCAAACTGGACGCGTGGCGCCAGCTGCGACAATCTGTCTTTACTGAGGCTGCCACCAGCCAGCGATACTGAAGGGCGGACTATCATGGATGACAAAATTTTTGCCTCGGCCCGCATGACCGCCGCACTTGACGATGATCAGACGGCCTATGAGGCCATCCCGTCGGTAAATATCTTTGATCATGACCTTGAGCTGTCTCGGCCAGCCAACGCCATCACGCAGGGAGCCTCGCGCTCGCGGCCCGGTGCAGGCCGGTGGCTGGTTCTCCTGCCGCTTCTGGCGGTTGCCGGGTTTCTTTTGCTGAGCTGTCAGGGCGGCGGCTACTGACTGTGGGGAACGGTTCCGTAAATGGCCGCTGGAAATCCTCCGGTCATATGGTTTATGCTTTCGACATGGACAGGTATCGCGGTTTCATCAATATCATCCTGTGGGTGGCGGCGGCGGCCTTTGCGGCCTTTCGCGTCGGAACATCGGATGTCTTCATTCTCGGGGCCATCGAGGGCCTGATGGTTCTGATTGCCGCCTTCGTGGCGCACAAGACGCTCGACCTTCTGTTCCCGCCGAACCAGTCTTCCGTCGATGAATGACAAGGCGCTGATGGCGGGTGGCGATGAAGGCAGCGACCGTCATGACCGGAAGTGAATCGCCGAAGACAATTGAATCGCTGAAGACAGACGTGATCGAACGGTTCGGCACCCCCTGCGCCGTGGTCGATCTGGATGTCGTCGATCGCAATATCGCGCATGTCCAGGCATTGTGTGACGCGGCCGGTCTTGCCAACAGGCCGCATATCAAGACTCATAAATCTCCATTTCTGGCGCGCCGTCAACTGGATGCCGGCGCCATTGGTATTACCTGCCAGAAACTCGGCGAGGCCGAGGTGATGTTTGACGCCGGAATCGAGGATATCCTGATCGCCACCAATATCATCGGGGCCGCGCGGTCGGGCAGGTTGGCGGCGCTGCAACGGCGTGTCGGGCTGAAGGTCTGTGCCGATAATCCGGTATCGCTTGCCGCCTACGCCGCGGCCGGCCGCGATGCGGAACGACCAATCAGGGTTCTGATTGAATGTGACACCGGCCAGAAGCGCGCCGGGGTCGAGACTCCCGGCGAGGCAGTGGCACTGGCAGAAATGGTGCGGGACGATCCGGCGCTGGATTTTGCCGGCCTGCTGTTCTACCCGCCGCTTGACGGGTGGTCGGCGACACAGGCTTTTCTTGATGCCACGCGTGCGGGCCTCGCCGATCTCGGCCTTGTGCCGGAGATCGTGTCGACCGGCGGCACGCCCAACCTTGTCAATATGGATCATCTTGACGGTGCCACCGAACACCGGGCAGGCACCTGTATCTTCAATGACCGGATGATGATGGCGGCCGGCATGGCCGGGATCGAGGATTGTGCGCTGAAAATTTTCACCAGCGTGGTCAGCCGGGCTGGCGAGACCCGCGGCATTCTTGACGCCGGATCGAAGACTTTCACCTCGGATGTGGGCGGCCTTGACGGGCATGGCCTGATCCTCGAACATCCCGCGGCCCGCATCCACAGGATGGCCGAGGAGCATGGGTTCCTCGATCTGTCGACCTGCGGGGACATGCCGGTTGTCGGCGACATTCTGCGGGTGATCCCGAACCATGTCTGCGTCGCGGTGAATATGGTCGACCGACTTGTCGCGGTTCGCGGCAACAATATCGTCGATGTTCTGCCTGTCGCCGCGCGCGGGCAACTTGTCTGACGCGGTGGCGGAAAGGACTTCATACCATGTCATCCATCAGGCTTCTCGCCATAGGCGAGGTGATGGCCGAGATCAGATCACAGGATGCCGGCTTTGCCGTCGGCTTTGCCGGTGACACCTACAATACAGCGATCTATGCCGCGCGTCAGCTTGGCGCTTCGGGGCAGGTTGGC
>JAAZUU010000184.1 GCA_018624035.1 Rhodobiaceae bacterium
ACTCATCGACCGGGTCGGCGGTTGATGCGAGGACAGCGGCATCATATTCAGCCATGAAACCTGGGGCCATGCGTCTGGCGCGGGCTGCATCCATCCGGCCAGACCGCGTCAGATACCCATAGGCGAAATCAAGCGGGGGCGATTTCATATGCGCGCCGAAATCGTCATACCAGCGTGCCGAGGTGTTGGCAGCGTCGATGATCTTGCGCGCTATCGGTTGCCGTGCCGACTGATATGCTTCAAGAGCTGCCGGAATCTCGTCATGCTCGCCAAGCGCGCGCACCAGGGCAATGGCGTCCTCCATGGCAAGACGCGTGCCGGATCCGATCGAAAAATGCGAGCTGTGGGCCGCATCCCCGATCAGCACGCGGTTCCCGTACACCCAGTTTTCGCACCAGAGACGCGGGAAGACGCGCCATTCGGACCGGTTGGTGATCAGCCGCGCCCCATCCAGAACCTTTTCGAACAGAACTTCACAGCGGGCGGCGCTCTGCGCTTCGGTCATGCTGTCGAACCCATGCGCCCGCCATGTATCGGGCGCACATTCGACGATGAAGGTGCTTCGGTCGGCGGCGTAGCGGTAATGATGCGCGTTCATCGGACCGTGATCGGTTTCGATGAAGGTCTGGGTCAGCATGTCGAAAGAACGGTCGGTGCCGAACCAGGCGAAGTGGTTGGTGAAATGCGTCGAGGTGATGCCAAAGGCTGTTTCATCCTGCCGGCGCACAAGCGAATTCAGGCCGTCGGCTCCCACCACCAGATCGGCATCAAGCCCGTCGGGGTCGGACACCTCCTTCCCATGCTCAATGCACACGCCAAGATCGGCGGCACGCGCCTCGAGAATCTCGAGCAGCTGGAGCCTGCCGGTGGCACTGAACCCGACGCCATCAAGCGTCACCTGCCCTGCCGGCAGGTTCAGCTTCATGTTCCGCCAGGATTCCAGGTGTGGGGTGAGAAGACGGTGTGTCTCGGGGTCGTCAACAGCCAGGAAGTCCAGCGCCTGATCAGAGAAAACAACACCGAAACCGAACGTCGCACCGCGCGCGTTCCGCTCGATCACGCGCACCTCGGCCCTAGGAAGGTGCCGGCGCGCCAGAATCGCCGTGTACAACCCGCCGGGGCCGGCGCCGATAATGTCGATCCGAGGCGCGCGCATTGCTTCGCTCACCCTTCAGGCACCTTGCCGCTTCAGTCGGAACCGCTGGATCTTGCCGGTCTCGGTCTTGGGAAGGGTGTCGGCGAACTTTATGGATCGCGGATATTTGTGCGGCGCGATGGTTGCCTTGACGTGGTCCTGAAGGGCTTTGGCAAGGCCCTCACCGGCTTCATTGCCGTCGCGCAACACAACATGAGCCTCGACAATGGCGCCACGTTCCTCATCCGGAACGCCAATCACCGCACATTCGGCAACGGCATCATGCGACAACAGCGCCGCCTCCACTTCGGGCCCGGCGATATTGTAGCCCGACGAAATGATCATATCGTCGTTGCGCGCGGCAAAGTGGAAATATCCGGCCTCGTCGCGCACGAAACTGTCGCCGGTGATGTTCCATCCGTCCTTCACATATTCGCCCTGCCGCTCGCTCCTGAGGTATCGGCAACCGGTCGGGCCGCGAACGGCAAGCCGTCCGACTTCACCGGCACCAAGATCGGACCCGTCAGGGCCGATGACCTTCGCCTCATAGCCGGATACCGGCCGGCCGGTGCTGGACGGCGCGTGGTCGTCGAACCGGTTGGTGATGAAGATATGAAGCAGTTCCGTCGCCCCGATCCCGTCAAGCATAGGCTTGCCGGTCTTCGCCATCCATTCGTCATAGACCGGCGCCGGCAGTGTCTCGCCGGCAGACACCGCGGCGCGCAGCGACGAAAGGTCGGCGCCGTCCTCCATAGCCGCCAGCATCACGCGATAGGCGGTTGGCGCGGTGAAACAGACGGTCGCCCGATACAGCTCTATCATCTCGACGAGGTTGGGCGGCGTCGCGGTCTCGAGCAGGATCGCAGCGGCCCCGAAGCGAAGGGGAAAGACCGCCAGGCCGCCGAGACCGAAGGTGAAGGCAAGGGGCGGCGAGCCGATGAAGACATCATCGGGCGTGACACCGAGCACTTCGGCGGCATATCCGTCGGCGATGATCATCAGGTCTCGGTGGAAATGCATCGTGCCCTTGGGTTCTCCCGTCGACCCGGACGTAAAGCCGATCAGGGCGACATCGTCCGATGAAGTTGGCACGGCGTCCAGACCGACCGGCTTGTCCAGAGCCAGGCGATCAAGCTCGGCATCGTGGTTCGCCGTACCGTCAAACCCGACGACGGTCTTCAGCCATTTGCTCTGTTTGGCGCAGGCGGTCATTTCATCCATCAGCCGCGTGTCGCACAGGGCATGGGTGATTTCCGCCTTTTCAACATACTTCAGAAGTTCGCCGGCACGCAGCAGGGGCATGGTATTCACCACAACCGCACCGACCTTTGTCGCCGCCAGCCAGCAGGCCACCATCGCCGGATTGTTGGCTGACCGGATGAGGACACGGTTTCCGGGTTCGACCTTGAGATCATCGACAAGCGCATGCGCCAGACGGTTGGTCCAGTCGGTGAGTTCCTTGTAAGTGCGGCGGCGGCCGTTGCCGATCAGCGCCACGTGATCGCCGAAGCCCCGCGCGACCATCTCGTCGGTAAGTTCGACCGCGGCGTTCAACTGGGGGCCATAGTCGAAATTCGAGAGGTCGATGTCCGGCCATGCGTCCCGTGGCGGCAGGTTATCGCGGGCGAAACTGTCAGTATGTGCCGATCTATGCATGCCTTGGCCCCTCTTTGATATGCAACCTTCAGACGTCGATTCCGGCCTCCGCGGACAGCACGGCGGTCGCCTCGATCTCGACCAGCGCACGATCCTCGACCAGAGCGCTCACAACGACCATCGTCATCGCCGGAAAATGGTATCCCATGACCTCGCGATAGGCCGCGCCAACATCGCGCTGGTTGGCCAGATACGCCTGCTTGTCGGTGACAAACCATGTCAGACGGGCGATATCCTCAACCCCGCCTCCCGCCGCTTCCACGACGGCCACGACATTGCGAAGCGCCTGCGTCATCTGGCCAATGAAATCGTCGGTCTCGAAGATCTTGTCCGCGGTCCAGCCGATCTGACCGCCGACGCACAGAATGCGGCCCTCGCCGACCATGCCGTTCGCGTAGCCCTTCGGCGGCGCCCATCCTTCCGGCTGCACGGAAATCACCGGCATCTCATTCACCTCCTTCGGCGTGGCAATAGTCCGACAGGACGGACCGGACCTCGGCCGTCCAGGGCAAGGACTTCATCCGATCAAGATCGGTGTGCACGATCGTCGTGCACCCGGACACCACGGCGGTCTCGTCGAGATAGGCTTCAAGCCTGAAGGTGGCGCTTGATCTGCCAAGCCGGTCGACGGAAAGCTGCCAGTCAAGCCGGTCGCCAAGACGCGCCGGCATCATGAATTCCATGTTTGCCGACACGGCGGGAACACCGCGTCTGTCGGTCCCGTGCATCTGCCGGTAAGGCCATCCTACGATATCACGAAAGAAGCGCTCGATCGCATCATTCATCATCTCGAAATACCGGGGATAGAATACGATCCCGGCCGGATCGCACT
>JAAZUU010000095.1 GCA_018624035.1 Rhodobiaceae bacterium
AAAGCCGAGTTTTTGCCAAGCGACACAATTGTCCATCATGTACTTTACCGTCTCAGAGGACGCGGGCTGAGCGAGCAAGGTCAGGATGATGGTGGTGAGGATGAGGCGCATCAATCGGTTACCAAAAACCTTGCGCTTGCTTGGAAGCAAGTACTTGAGTCCCAACTGGGCTGTTTAACATTGAATAGCTGGATCGCATCCGCGCCCGCTTCGCAGGCAGCTTTTTTAATTTTAGGGATCACAATATCCGCGCTGCAGTTGAGGCTAAATCCGGTATCAGTAACAGACATTTCGCCTATAACCTTGTAACTTTCGGAAACCGTCAAACCTTCGGCGTAAACGTCAAGTTCGCAGTACTCTTCACGGGGTTGCTTCCCTGAGGCATAGGAAACCACCTGATCAGAGGTGGAACAGGCTGTAACAAAACCCAACACCGGAAGAAAAAAGAATAGCTTTTTCATTGAATAGTTGCTCCCGCATTTACGCCAAACAGCTAAATGCTAATCGAAATAAAAAATCACAACAATTGCAGTTTCTGTACGTAAATTTGTACGTAAATTTAAGATTTACGATTAAAAATTAAGTATTTACAATATCTTACGTAAAGTAATGGCGGAGGGACGGGGATTCGAACCCCGGAGGGGCTTTCACCCCAACACGCTTTCCAGGCGTGCGCCTTAAACCGCTCGGCCACCCCTCCTGCAATGCCGGTCGACTGTGCGCCCATACATCGACAATGTCGCGGAACCTAGCAGGTGACCTGTGATTGATCAACTGCCCGATTGCTCACTTGTCAGGCTCTGCCCGGTTGAGAAGAATTTTGCCTGATGCTAGGTTTCCGCCGACAATCTGGAATGATGTGTGTTGATGTTGCGAAAGACAGTTTTCATAAGCTCACAGCCCGATTTCCGCCAATGCAGGTTCAGCGTTGTGAACGGACTTTCCACCATTGAGCTGCTGATCGTGATCGTAATTCTGGGCGCCTCGCCGCGATGGCGGCGCTTGCCTATCGAGACTATATGACTTCCGTGAAAGTTACCCTCAGCACAAACCAGATGCTGACAATCGAGGACCGGATCAAGACGGATCTTGACCTGACATTGAATGGGGTTGATACAGGCCTCCGCCTTCCCGGAACGAACGAACCGATAACCGCCATGTCGACCTGCCGTGACTTTCTGGCGGCTATGAAGGTGCGGCTTGCCGGCTACGGGAATCCGTTTGATTATTCACCTGTCACAAATTATTCCACCATGGCACGATTAACGGCGCAGATTGTCCACTTCGTGAGGCGGCCATTAGGATCACCAAATTCAAGGTGACAGGCGGTTCGCAATGCAACAATCCCGCCTGCACATATCACGGGGCGAGTTGCCGCGGGCATGATCCGAATGTCTGGTATGCCGGCATGCAGGAGGAAATATTCATAGGCAAGCTGCTGAAAGCCTATCTCGCGGATGGCGAAACCCTCGATACGAATGCCGCCATCGCTGCCTGCGGCGCGAGTTTCAAGTCCGAAGACGTGCCTCTGGAAGCTGACTATTAGGACCGGAAGCCGCCTTTCATCGCGGTCCACACCATCCCGAAGTGAAGCCAGCGCGCCATTTTGCGCTTGAACGGCGCGGTCGGGCCGGTCACTATTCTTCTCATGGTCAGCATGGGTCTTCGAATCATCGGTTACAGCTTCGGCCTTGTCGCTCTCTATGCGATATGGCTTGATCTGTCCTCGACCGGCGCGCCAAGCATCGTTCTTGGCCAGTTCTGGTCAGAGCGGCATATGGTCTCGCTTTTGATCGGCGAGGCGGTTGTCAGCCGTTACATCGATCCCTGCGGATTGATCGTGTCGCTTGGCTGTGCGCCTTTTCTCTGGCATCCGGTGATCGCGACCCTGCTTGGTTGGCCTGCCGCGCTTGTATTCATGCTGTTGATGGTGTTTTTTGCCGGCGTGGCGCGGTTGGTCAGGGGGCGCGCCGAAAGACGGATCAGCGGCCGCGATTTGAAACGCCGTGGCGAGAAATAGGTTCCGGTTTGTCACATGCCTGACATGCCACGCCGGTTGAGGCATGCTACAGGCGGTGTAAGGTTTTTGGCGCGACCGGGGATTTATGACAATTTGACCTGATAAGATTGTACCCGAAGAGATTGGACCCGAGGCCAATGGCCATCGTTTCAGGAACGGCGATGTGTTCCCTCTGGAATCGACCCATATGGCCGGACAGGTGACAGGCAAAGTGATCGGGATCACCCAGCCCGCCGCCGGATGTCTGGTCGCGACGGGCATAACCTTATCCTCCAAGAACAAGCATATGCTCACATTCGTTAATGTATTACGAATATCTACGCACGATTTCTTGATTAATCGTTAAATTTCATGCGGTTAAATGACAAAATATCCCGGGTGAGTTGCGGGGAAATTCAATCCTGCCGGGAGGATTGACTCCCTACCCATCTCCCATCTTCAGCGCCTCAAAAAAGGCGTTCTGCGGAATGTCAACCTTGCCGAACTGCCGCATCTTCTTCTTGCCTTCCTTCTGCTTCTCCAGAAGCTTCTTCTTGCGGCTGATATCGCCGCCATAGCATTTCGCCGTCACATCCTTGCGCAGCGCCGAAATCGTCTCGCGGGCGATCACCTTGCCACCGATCGCCGCCTGAAGCGCCACCTTGAACATCTGCCGCGGCACCAGATCCTTCAGCCGCACACAGATGGCCCGGCCACGGCTCTCGGCCTGCTCGCGATGCACGATCATCGACAGCGCATCGACCGGATCGCCATTCACCAGGATCGACACCTTCACAAGCTCGCCGGGCCGGTATTCGTCGATGGCATAGTCGAAACTGGCATAGCCGCGCGTCACCGATTTTAGCCGGTCATAGAAATCGAACACCACCTCGTTCAACGGTAGCCGGTACACCGCCATCGCCCGGTTGCCGGCATAGGTCAGGTCGAGCTGCTCGCCCCGCCTTTCGGTGCACAGCGTCAGCACCGGTCCCAGATATTCATCCGGCGTCATGATAGTGGCCTTGATCCACGGCTCCTCGATGGTGGCGATCTTCGTCACCTCCGGCATGTCGGCCGGGTTGTGCAGGTTGAAGCTGGACCCGTCGGTCATCGTCATCTGATAGACAACCGACGGCGCAGTCGAGATCAGGTCGAGATTGAATTCCCGCTCCAGCCGGTCGCGGATCACCTCCATATGCAGCAGGCCGAGAAACCCGCAGCGAAACCCGAAGCCGAGCGCCGCCGAGGTTTCCGCCTCGAACGAGAAGGAGGCGTCGTTCAGCGACAGTTTCTCCAGCGCCTCGCGAAGGCCGGAGAAATCATTCGTGTCGACCGGAAACAGCCCGCAAAACACCACCGGCACCGACGGCTTGAACCCGGGCAGCGGCTCGGTGCAGGGTCGGCGTTCCTCGGTGATGGTGTCGCCGACGCGGGCGTCCGATACCGTCTTCACGCCCGCATTGATGAACCCCATCTCGCCGGGCCCAAGCTCGTCGACCGGCGTCGGTTTCGGCGAGAACACGCCGACACGCTCGACAACATGCGTCGCGCCGGTGCCCATCAGGCGGATCTTCATGCCCTTGCGGATGCGCCCATCCCGCACCCGGACAAGCGTCATCACGCCAAGATAGGCGTCATACCAGCTGTCGACCAGCAACGCCGTGAGCGGTGCCTCGACATCGCCCTCGGGCGGCTTCATGCGAGTGACAACGGCCTCGAGGATGTCATTAATGCCGGCGCCTGTCTTCGCGCTTGCCGGAATGGCGTCATCGGCGGGAAGGCCGATCACCTCCTCAATCTGCATCTGTACACGCTCCGGCTCGGCCGCCGGCAGGTCGATCTTGTTCAGCACCGGCACGATTTCGTGGTCGGCCTCGACCGCCTGATAGACATTGGCCAGCGTCTGTGCCTCGACCCCCTGGCTTGCATCGACAACCAGAAGCGAGCCCTCGCAGGCCGACAATGACCGCGACACCTCATAGCCGAAATCGACATGCCCCGGCGTGTCCATCAGGTTCAGCACATAACCCTCGCCATCGGCGGCGGTGTAGTTCAGCCGCACCGTCTGCGCCTTGATGGTGATCCCGCGCTCGCGCTCGATATCCATATTGTCGAGCACCTGTTCGGTCATCTCGCGCTCGCTGAGCCCGCCACAGACCTGAATCAACCGGTCGGCGATGGTCGATTTGCCATGGTCGATATGCGCGATAATCGAGAAATTCCGGATGTGGCTTGGCGCGGTCATCGCTTATCCTGAAGGTTGCTCGCGGAGGGAAATGGCAGCGCATGTCTTATAGCGCGTATCCGCCTCCAGCCTGAAGCAGTGTTTTGCCGGTCTTTTGTCGCAGCGGCAAGGATTTTCGACTTTTGGCGCGGCATCTGCAGGTGGTCTTTCATCACTCAACATAATGCTGTTTTCGGTCAGTTTGTTGCAGTATAGTCAGGCGCATCCAGAAAAAGGCCCGAACCGGCCATATCCGGACACAGGATGAATATCGAACCAGCCATCACAAGAGAAGAGGACTCGAAACCGATGACAAGCCCGGATCATGCCACCTCCACCACCGCTGCCGGCGGCGTTGGCGGGCATGAAAAATACCGTCCCTTTGTCGGCCCCGATCTGCCAGATCGGACCTGGCCCGGCAACCGTATCGAAACAGCGCCCGTCTGGTGCTCTGTTGACCTACGCGATGGTAACCAGGCGCTTATCGAGCCGATGGACGGCGCCCGCAAGATGCGCATGTTCAAGCTTCTTGTCGGGATGGGGTTCAAGGAGATCGAGGTGGGATTCCCCTCGGCCTCGGAGACCGACTATAACTTCCTTCGCGAGCTGATCGAGGGTGGTCATGTGCCGGATGATGTCACCATTCAGGTGCTGACCCAGGCGCGCGAGCATCTGATCGACCGCACGATCGAGAGCTTGGACGGCGCGCCGAACGCCATCCTGCATCTCTATAATTCGACCAGCACGCTGCAACGCCGCGTTGTCTTCAAGTCGGACCGCGACGGGGTGAAGCAGATCGCCGTCGACGGCGCGAAGATGGTCGCCGAGCGCATCTCGAAATGCGGGGCCGACAATCTGCGTCTTCAATACAGCCCGGAAAGCTTTACCGGCACCGAGCTGGATTACGCGCTGGAGGTCTGCGAGGCGGTGATGGATGTCTGGCAGCCGACCGCCGCCAACCCCACCATCATCAATCTGCCGGCGACGGTCGAGATGTCGACCCCGAACATTCATGCCGACCAGATCGAATGGATGCACCGCCATTTCAGCAACCGCGAGGCGGTGATCCTGTCGCTTCATCCGCATAATGACCGTGGATGCGCCGTCGCCGCCACCGAACTGGCGCTGATGGCCGGTGCCAACCGTGTCGAGGGCACGCTGTTCGGCAATGGCGAGCGGACCGGCAATGTCGATATCGTCACGCTGGGATTGAACCTGTTCACCCAGGGCGTTGACCCGAAGCTGAGCTTTTCCGACATCAACAATCTTGTCGAGACGGCGGAATATTGTAACCAGCTTCCCGTCCATGAGCGCCATCCCTATGCCGGCAAGCTTGTCCATACCGCCTTTTCCGGCAGCCATCAGGACGCCATCCGCAAGGGCATGGACGCCATCGCCGCCGCCAATTCCGACGTGTGGGAGGTGCCCTACCTGCCAATCGACCCGGGCGATATCGGCCGCACCTTCGAGGCCATCATTCGCGTCAATTCACAGTCCGGAAAGGCCGGGTCGGCCTATCTTCTGGAGGCGGACCATCATGTCCGCCTGCCACGCGGTGCCGAGATCGAGTTCTCGGGGATCGTCCAGGACGAGGCTGACAGCACCGGCAAGGAAATCACCAGCAAGCGCATCTGGGAGCTGGCCGAGGAACATTTCATCCGCCCAACCGGCAGGTTCGAGCTGGTGAGTTTCGACGTCAGCAAGGCGACCGCCGACGGCAGTTCCGAACGCGTCGTCGCCACCGTCATTCATGACGGCCCGGACGGCAGGGCGGAGGTCAGCGTGACGGCGACAGGCAACGGCCCGATCTCGGCCTTTGTCGATGCGATGCGCAACGAGTTCGGGCTGGAATTCCGGCTTGCCGATTTCGGCCAGAACACGCGCTCGGCAACGTCCAGGGCCGAGGCCGCCGCCTATGTCGAGCTTGTGAAGGATGTTGATGGCGCGGCCGTCTCGGTCTATGGCGTGGGGATCGACACCTCGATCACCATGGCGCCGATCCGGGCCGTCGTCTCGGCCCTGAACAAGCTTTAGGGGTTCGCACCATGAGACTTCTGACAGGGGCCGCGCATCGTGCAGCGGCCCTTTTCGTTTCCGCCCTCGCCGCCCTTGCCATCCTCATCCCGGTTCTGCCGGCCGCCGCCACGCCGGCCGCCGCGAAGCCAATGACGCTGGAACGGGTCGGTCCGGCATTGGCGCATCCATGGGGCATGGAATTCCTGACCTCCGACAGCCTGCTTGTCACGACACGCGGCGGGACGTTGTGGAAGATCGGCCTTGCCGACGGCGCGGCCACACGCATCACTGGCACGCCCGACGTCTATGCCCGCCGTCAGGGCGGGTTGCTGGATGTCGCCGCCATCGACGGTCATGTCTATCTGTGTTACAGCGCCATCCTGCCGGGCGGGTCGGCGACCGCCATCGACCGCGCGGTGATCGAGGGTGACAGGCTGGTCCGTCGGCGCACCATCTTCACCGGCAACGCGGCGACAAAAAGCGGGCATCATTTCGGCTGCCGGCTTTATGTCAACGGCACCGCGCTGTGGGCGACTCTTGGCGACCGAGGCGATCGCGATAACGGACAGGACCCGTCAACGCATGCCGCCAGCATCATCCGGCTGACGCCGGATGGCGATGCGCACCCGGGCAACCCGCATATCACCGACAAGGCAAAGGCGGGCTGGGCGCCGGAGATCTTCTCCATCGGGCACCGCAACCCGCAGGGGCTGGCGATGAATCCCATGACCGGTGAGATGTGGAGCCATGAACACGGGCCGCGCGGCGGGGACGAGATCAACATCCTGCGCCCCGCCATCGATGCCGGCGCGAATTATGGCTGGCCGGCCGTCAGCCAAGGCCGCGAATACGCCACCGGCCTGCGGGTCAGCCGCCATGACAGCCTTCCCGGCTTTGTTGATCCGGTCTGGGTCTGGGTCCCGTCGATCGCGCCGTCCGGCATGGCCTTTTATCCCGATGAGGCCGGGGGTGACGTTTCAGACGCGATGTCCCCTGCCCCGATGTTCCCCGAATGGCGGGGGCATCTTCTGGTCGGGTCGCTGAAGTTCCGGCGGCTCTATCTGGTGGAGATCGGCGATGACGGCCTGCCGGCATCGGAACGCGTCATCCTTGATGGCGAGATCGGGCGAATCCGCGATGTGGCGGTGGGGCCAGACGGCCCGTTTGCCGGCCAGGTGTTCCTGCTGAGCGACGAAGCGCAGGGGGGGCTGTGGCGACTCACATCCGACGAGGCGGCGAGATAGGCACGAGGCCCGGGCATCACCAGCCTCCTTCACATGGCACCGGGAGTCAACCGAACAGCCTGAATGCCCCCATGACTTTGCGCCCGTCACGTTGCGCCCATGACTACGCACCCGCGTGACTTTGCACTGGGAGTCACCCGAACAGCCGGAATGCCCCCACCACCGCGACTGACGGCCCGGCGGTGGCGCATGCGTTCATCAATGAACGGGATGACCGTGGCGCGGCGCGGCTATTGCCGCAGTTTGGCACCGCAATTCTTGCCGGCGATCTTCACGATCTCGGCGGAAATGGCCTCGATCTCGGCCTCGGTCAGCGTCGCCCTTGTCGGCGTCAGGGTGACCGTAACCGCGACCGATTTCCTGCCGGCGCCGATATTCGCGCCCTCATACAGGTCGAAGACCCGCAGATCGGTCATCAGCGGCCCGGCCCCAGATTTCACCGCCTTCATCAGGTCACCGGCGGTGACATCCGAAGCGACGATGAAGGCGAAATCACGGGTCACCGGCTGGTAGACCGACAGCGACAGCAACGGCCGCGCCGGACCCTTCGACTTCGGCATCGGCACGTCATCGACATGGATCTCGAATCCGGCCGCGCGGCCGCGCAACCCATGGGAGTCGGCCACCGACGGATGGATCTCGCCGAAACTTGCCAGCACGGTGCGACCCTGGACCAGCCTGCCGGCCCGCCCCGGATGATACCAGCCGGGAACGGCATCCATCTGCGCCGGTCCCTGGACCTGCACGCCGGCAAGCTTGATCCCCAGCGCGGCCAGCGCCGCCTCGGCATCGGCACGGGCGTCGAATACATCGACGTCGCGCATCGCCCCATGCCATTCACGCGGTGCGGTGTCGCCATGGCGAAGGCCGGTGGCGGCGGTGCGCTGATCCTCCGGTGCATCACCAAGAAAGACCGGTCCGACCTCAAACATCGCGGCATCACCCTCGCCGCGGTCCTGGTTGCGCGCGGCGGCGGAAAGCAGGTTTGGCAGAATCGACGGACGCATCACCGACAGATCGGCGCTGATCGGGTTCACCAGCGTCAGCGCGTCAGCCCCGCCACCAAACCGGACAGCATCATCCTTGCCAAGAAAAGAAAATGTCACCGCTTCCATCAGGCCGCGTCCGGCCAGCGCGCGGCGCAGCCGGAACAGGCGCGCCTGCGCCGGGCTGAGTGACGGCCTTGCCACCACCTCGTCTCGCGGGAGATGTTCCATCGGCAGATGATCGAAGCCGCGGATACGCGCGATCTCCTCGACCAGATCGGCGGCGCCGTCGATATCGCCGCGCCATGGCGGCGGCGCAACATCAAACCCACCCTCAGCAGCGCTGACAGTAAAGCCGAGCGCCTCGAGGATACGTTGCTGCTCGGCCGGTTCGACAATCATCCCGGACAGCGCCTCGACCTTGCCCGATGCCAGGAAGATGCTGCGCTGCCAGCCGACACCGGGCCCGGATGTCACCGGCAGCGACGCCTCGCCGCCACAGATCGACGTGACAAGGCGGGCCAGATGGCCGGCGGTCCAGTTGGGGCTTTCGGCATCAAGGCCGCGCTCAAAGCGATAGCGGGCATCAGAATGCAGGTTCAGCTTGCGCCCGGTTGTCGCCACCGAGATCGGGTCGAAGATCGCGATCTCGAGGAACATGTCGGTCGTCGCCTCACTGACACCGGTCCGCTCGCCACCCATCACGCCGGCAAGGTCGTCAACACCCTCGGCATCGCCGATGGTGATCATGCCGGGCTGCATCTCGTAGGTCTTCTCGTTCAGCGCGGCAAAGGGCTCGCCGCCCCGCGCCTGCCGCACGACCAGCTCATTGCCGTGGATTTTCGCCATGTCATAGGCATGAAGCGGGCGGCCAAGATCGAACATCACATAGTTGGTGATGTCGACAAGTGCGCTGATCGGGCGCTGGCCAATCGCTGTCAGTCGGCGCGCCATCCAGTCCGGGCTCGGCCCGTTGGCAACGCCGCGAAAGGCGATGCCGGTGATCAGCGGACACAGATGCTCGGCACCATCAAGGTCGAGCCTCCAGGTGACCGGGCTGTCGAAACCGCCTTCATGCGCGCTGGTATCCAGCGGTTTCAGCGTGCCATGGCCGGCCGCCGCCAGATCGCGCGCGACACCACGGACACCAAGACAGTCGGCGCGGTTCGGCGTGATCGCGATCTCGATCACCGGATCGTCAAGCCCGGCGAAGGCGGCGAAGCTTGCGCCAAGCGGCGCGTCGGCGGCAAGCTCGATGATGCCGTCATGTTCGTCCGAGATCATCATCTCGCGCTCCGAGCACAGCATGCCGTTCGAATCCTGACCACGGATGCTGCCGGCCTTCAATTCCAGCTCGATTCCCGGCACAAAGGCGCCGACCGGCGCGAACACGCCCTTCATGCCGGCGCGGGCGTTCGGCGCGCCGCAGACAACCTGCACCGGATCACCGCTGCCGGTATTGACCATGCACACCCGCAACCGGTCGGCGTCGGGATGCTGTTCGGCCGAAATCACCTCGGCGATGGTGAAGGGCGCGAGGCGCTGCGCCGGATCGTCGAAACTCTCGACCTCGAGGCCAAGCATCGGCAGCGCCTCGAGGATCTCCTCAAGAGGGCGGTCAGTGTCGAGATGGTCGAACAGCCAGTCACGGGTGAATTTCATCAGACACTCCCTCCGGCCAGACCAGCATGGACCGACGGCGCGTCAAACGGCAGGAAGCCGTAATGCCGCATCCATCGCAGATCGCTGTCATAGAAGGTCCGCAGATCGGGAATGCCGTATTTCAACATCGCGATCCGCTCGATCCCCATGCCGAAGGCAAAACCCTGGTATTTTTCTGGATCATAGCCGCAATTCGCCAGCACCCGCGGATTGACCATGCCGGAGCCGAGAATTTCCAGCCAGTCATCACCGGCACCGATCTTCAGCCCGCCACCATCACGCGTACAGCCGATATCGACCTCGGCCGACGGCTCGGTGAAGGGGAAATAGCTGGGGCGGAAGCGCACCGGCAGATCATCAACGCCAAAAAAGGCGCGGCAGAAATCGATCAGGCAGCCTTTCAGGTGCCCCATATGGATGCCGTCGCCGATGACCAGCCCCTCGCATTGATGGAACATCGGCGAATGGGTGGCGTCATGATCTGACCGATAGGTGCGCCCCGGCACGATGATACGGATCGGCGGCTCGGTGGCCTCCATGGTACGCACCTGTACAGGCGAGGTGTGCGTGCGCAGCACCTTGCGCTTTCCCTCGGCGTCGGGCGGCAGGTAGAAGGTGTCATGTTCCTGGCGCGCCGGATGCTCCTCGGGGATGTTGA
>JAAZUU010000185.1 GCA_018624035.1 Rhodobiaceae bacterium
GACATGTCGTCGCTGTTGTAGAAACCGACACCGATGAGAAACAGAATGGCTGCTGCTGCCATGACTCGATCCTTTCATTCATGGGTTGGATGGCTCTCGAACTCCTTTCCTTATAACGCCTGTTAAGTATCTCAATGTGGCGTGTTTGGGGTGTAAATGCGGCATGTGCAAAGAATTCACCCATTAAAAAACCCCGCCGGGCCGGGGCCTGGCGGGGCTGATGGATAAATTTTCGGTGTCTAGAGGCGCGAGGCCACATTTTCCCAATTGACCAGCCGGTCGAGGAAATTGGCGAGATAATCCGGCCGCTTGTTGCGGAAATCGATATAATAGGAATGCTCCCACACATCGCAGCCAAGAAGCGCTGTCTGGCCAAAGCAGAGCGGGTTCACACCATTCTCCGTCTTTGTCACCTTCAGCCCGCCATCGGCTGTCTTGACCAGCCAGCACCAGCCCGAACCGAACTGGCCGGCCCCGGCCGCCTTGAATTCGTCCTTGAAGGCATCGACGCTGCCAAAGCTTTCATTCAGCGCCGATTCCAGCGCGCCCGGCATGCCGGACTCGCCCGGGCCCATCATTTCCCAGAACTGGTTGTGGTTCCAATGCTGCGAGGCATTGTTGAATATCCCGTTCTGCGCCACGGCGGAGGCGTCATAGGTGCCGGTGATGATGTCCTCGAGAGACTTGCCTTCCCATTCGGTACCGGCGACCAGCTTGTTGCCGTTCACGACATAGGCATTGTGATGCAGGTCGTGGTGATATTCGAGCGTCTCCGCGCTCATGCCCAGATTGGCCAGCGCGTCATGCGCGTAGGGCAGGTCCGGTAGAGTGAATGCCATGTCAGCCTCCGTAGATTTGCGTTGTTCCGTATCTTGGTACAGCAGTCGGCGTTTTCAATAAACATGAAGGTTAAAAATCTCTGTAAATCGGCACCTGTTGCCGGTAAGCCATGCTAGACTGTCTCGCCCGAAGGAGAATTCGCATGACCTATGACCTGACCGAGGACGGCCCGTCAGGCGCCCATATAAGACGCGCCTATATCGCGCCCTTCATGGATCTTGTGCCGGAAATCGACGGCACCGTATTCGTCGCGCCGACAGCCGCCATTGTCGGCGCGGTGCGAATCGGCGCGCACAGCAGCGTCTGGCACAATGTGACGATCCGCGGCGACAACAATTATGTGACCGTCGGCGCGAACACCAACATCCAGGACAACAGCTGCATCCATATCGACAGCCGCACCTTTCCAACGATCATCGGCAATGATGTCACCATCGGGCATTGCGCGCTGGTCCATGCCTGTACCATCGGCGATGGCGGGTTTGTCGGCATGGGGGCGATTGTCATGGATGGCGCGGTGATCGAGCCGACCGGCATGCTGGCCGCAGGCGCCATGCTGACCCCGGGCAAGGTGATTCCGGCGGCTGAATTATGGGCCGGTCGGCCGGCCCGCAAGATGCGCGACCTCAGCGAAGAGGATCTCGCCAACAACCGTAAATCGGCGTCACAATATGTCGAGGTGGCGCGGGCGCACCGGCTTGGCTTCGATGGCGGCCCCTTCGAGACGATGAACCGGCGTCCGCTGCCGCCCCGTGATTGAAACCGCGACTGGGCCCGAAACCGGAACCGAGGCAGATTGATTCATTCCAGGAGACCGCGAGCCATGAAGCTGAACGATCCAACCCTGCTTCGCGCCGACGCCTATATCAATGGCGTCTGGGTACAGGCACCGCAGAACCGGCGTTTCGCCGTCACCAACCCGGCGACCGGCGAGACCGTCGCCGAGGTGGCCGATCTGGGCGCTGAAGCGGTCACGGCGGCGATCGATGCCGCGGTGCCGGCGCAGGCTGCCTGGGCCGGACGCACCGCCAAGGACCGTGCCATGGTGATGCGCAAATGGTACGAGCTGATCCTCGCCAATGCCGAGGATCTGGCCGTCATCCTGACCACCGAGATGGGCAAGCCGATCACCGAGGCGCGCGGCGAGATCGCCTATGGCGCCACCTTTGTCGACTGGTTCGCCGAGGAAGCGCGGCGGGTCTGTGGCGATGTCATGGAAAGCCCGATCCCGGACAAGCGTTTCCTGACCTTCAAGCAGCCTGTCGGCGTGTTTGGTGCCATCACGCCCTGGAATTTCCCGATCGCGATGATCACCCGCAAGGTCTCGCCTGGGATCGCCGCGGGCTGCGCCTGCGTGCTGAAACCGGCCGAACAGACGCCGCTGTCGGCGCTGGCGCTGGCCGAGCTGGCCCACCGGGCCGGCATTCCGGCCGGCGTGATCAACATCGTCACCGGCATGGACGCGCCGGCCATCGGCACGGCGCTGTGCGCCGACGACCGGATCCGCAAGATGACCTTCACCGGCTCGACCGAGGTCGGACGCATCCTAATGCGCCAGAGCGCCGACACCCTGAAGAAGATGAGCCTCGAGCTTGGCGGCAACGCGCCGCTGATCGTCTTCGACGACGCCGATATCGACGTGGCGATCGCCGGCACCATGGCCTCGAAATACCGCAATGCCGGCCAGACCTGCGTCTGCGCCAACCGCATCTTCGTGCAGGACGGCATTCATGACGAGTTCGCGCGTCGGCTTGTCGAGGCCAGCGCCGCGATGAAGGTCGGCAACGGCATGGAGGACGGCGTCGAACAGGGACCGATCATCGACCGGCAGGGGCTGGACAAGATCGAGCGCCATGTCGCCGACGCGCTGGACAAGGGGGCCGAACTGCTGACCGGTGGCGGGCGGCATGAACTTGGCGGCACCTTCTTCCAGCCAACGGTGCTGTCCGGCATGACGCCGGAGATGCAGATGTTCGGCGAGGAGACCTTCGGGCCGGTGTCGGGCCTGTTCCGGTTCTCCACCGACGATGAGGCCGTCGCGATGGCGAATGACACCGAGTTCGGCCTTGCCGCCTATATCTTCACCGACAGCACGACGCGGCTGTTCCGCGTCATCGAGGCGCTGGAATATGGCATGGTGTCGGCGAATACCGGCTTTTTCTCGTCCGAGGTCGGGCCGTTCGGCGGGGTGAAGAGCTCCGGCCTCGGCCGCGAGGGCTCGAAATACGGGATCGACGAGTTCCTCGAGATCAAATTCGTCTGCGTCGGGCTGTAGGTCCAGACGCCTGTCGGCCCCAGCGTCTGTTGGCCCGGGCGTCTGTCGGCCCGGGCGCCATAGCTTCAGATCATCATCAGCACGCTGAGCGCCAGCAGCACGGCCAGAGCGCGGTTCAGATACCGCTCATAAGGCGTTCCCAGAATCCGGCGCTTCAGAAGATCACCGAACCAGAACCAGACCCCGACACAGGGAAATCCCATGACCAGAAAGATCAGCGCCGGCAGGAAGAACAGCTCCGGGCCGGCAATGACGGCGGTACTTGATGCCATGGCCAGCCCCTTCGGATTGGTCCACTGGAACAATACCATGAACAGGAAACCCGGTGCCGTTCGAGACCGCGCCACCCTGTGAGTTGGTGCCGCAAGGAACAGCTTCACCGCAAGATACAGAAGGAATGCAATGCCAAAATATTTCACCACGTTCAGCTGCGTGGTGATGGTATCACCGAAATAAGCCACCACCAGCGACATCACCAGAACCATGGGCGGA
>JAAZUU010000096.1 GCA_018624035.1 Rhodobiaceae bacterium
ATGACGTCCATGCAAGATGTCGCGCAATACGGCCCGGGTCCGGATTATGCTTGAAAGTCGATCCCGCTTCGGGCGTGATGGGTGCAATGAAGGTTACAATCAAGAATGATGCAGATGAAGCCGCGCGCCATGTGGCCGGGATGCTGGCGGATCATCTGACAATCACGCCGGCCACGAAATTGGGACTGGCCACCGGCGAGACCATGCGGCCTGTCTACGGCCATGTGCGCAAGCTCATTTCTGAAGGACAGGTTCCAACAGACGCCTTCACAAGTTTCAATCTCGACGAGTTCATCGGCGTGCCGAAAACGCATCCCGGCAGCTTCCATGCCTTCATGGCACGGGAATTATTCAGCCATATTGCCGATGCGCAGGATCGCTGTTTTCTGCCAGATGGTCTGGCAGACGATCCGGCGGTGGAGGCGGCCCGTTATGAGGCGCAGATTGCAGCACGCGGCGGAATCGACATGCAACTCTTGGGGATCGGCAGGAACGGACATATAGGTTTCAATGAACCCGGAACACCGTTTGACAGCCGCACCGCGCCGGTGGCACTGAGCCCGCAAACACAGCAGGCGATGCAGGGCTTTGGTGCCGAGAAGCCTGACATGGCGATCACCATGGGCATCGGTACCATCATGCAGGCGCGGCGTTGCCTGCTTCTGGCGACAGGCGAGGCCAAGGCAGCGGCGGTCAGCGCGATGCTGGAGGAATCGCCCTCCACCGCATGTCCGGCCAGCGCCCTGCAGGAACATCCCGACACGTTGATTGTTCTGGACAGGCAGGCGGCCAGCCGGCTGCATATGGTGAATGATCATGGTTTGCTGGATGAGGTGTCAGTGAGGTGAGTGGAAGATGAGTATGAAAACCGATACGGAAACCCTGCCGGATGCCGATTGCTGGCTTGATAATCTTGATGATGCGGCGGCACTTGAGGTGATGCTCCGGGACCATGGCCGCGCGATCGACGCGGTGCGCAGCAGCCTTGCCGAAATCGAATTGGCCGTCACAGCGATTGTCAGTCGCATGCAGAAGGATGAGACGGCGCGCATGATCTATGCCGGGGCGGGCGCCTCCATTCGCATCGCGGTTCAGGACGGGGTGGAACTGCTGCCAACCTTCAACTGGCCGCGTGAGCGGGTCGCCTATCTTGTGGCCGGCGGGGACAGGGCGCTGATCGAATCTGTGGAGGATGCGGAAGATGACGAGAGCGCCGCGCGGGCGACCGTCCGCGACCATGACATCGGTCCGCAGGATGTCGTGATGGCGCTTGCGGCCAGCGGGCGGACCTTATTCACCTGCACCGTGCTTGATGAGGCCCGCAAGGCGGGTGCCCTCACCATCGGCATTGCCAACAATCCTGACGTGCCGCTTCTGAACAACGCCGATATCGCCGTTCCGCTGATCACCGGCGGCGAGGCCTTGGCGGGATCGACCCGGCTGAAGGCGGCCACAGCGCAGAAAATATGCCTGAACATGATATCGACGCTGGTGATGACCCGGCTTGGCCGGGTGCGCGATGGCAGGATGATCGCGATGCGTCCAACCAACGCAAAGCTGCGCGACAGGTTTGCCCGTATCCATGGTGACGACGCGACGGGCTAGCCCGGCGGCGTCTGCTGCAGAAGCTTGACACCAAGATCTACCGCGCCTGACAGGCCGTCGCCGGTGCTTTTGACAACCATCCGTCTGAAGTCGCCGCGAAGAAGAGGCGCGTAGCGTTCGCCGACACTGCCTCTGAGATGGATTTGTTTCGTGCGCCTGGCGTCAAGCGATTCGAGGATAACATCAAGATCGGCGAGCGCGATATCGATGATCCGGATCGCCACCCGATCGCCAGCGTCCCGCGCATTGAAGATGTCAGGGGCGAACGCACCGAAATCCTGCGGCGTCGCCGTTTTTGCAAACAGCACGATCTGTGACGGGCTGTTGCCGAACCGCGCCAGAACCCGGCGGACAAGTTCCGTTGTCTCGATCACGCCGTCATGCGCCTTCAATGTCCAGCGCAGCAGCTCGCGGCCAAGCCAGGCACCGCCACAATCGTCGCCAAGTTGCAGACCCCATCCGCCAATCTGGCTGAGCTGCCCCTGAAACCGGCTGACAAAGAAGGAACCTGTGCCCGCCTGGACAAGCGTGCCATCCCCGTCGCCAAGTACCCCGGCGATGGTGATTTCCCGGTCGGACATGACTTGCACCGACGCAAAATCCAGAGATGTGGATAATTGTTCGGCACCCGTTCCGACATTGGCCCCGGCGATGCCAAGAACGGCGATATCGGACGGTGCAGCGCCGGCCGGCCTGTTCGCGGCGGCATAGACCGCCTCGATGGCCTGTATGATGTTCTGACGGCTTGTCTCGAAATCACTGGTCAGGTTGGCGAAGCCGCCTTCAACCTGTGCGATGATCCTGCCATCCGCAGTGGTCAGAGCCACCCGGGTTCTGGTGCCGCCGCCATCAACCGCCACTATATGCCGGCCATTCATGTCACGTCTCCTCCTCACCGGCCCGGTAACGCCGTGCTGCGTCGTCAGTCATATGGCCATTCATCTGCGGCAATATTGACCAATCTGTCTTATCGGCTCACTATCGAGATGGTGTTTCTGGCACCCAATGCCCCTTCTACACCAGAAACGGAAAAAACACATGATGGGCGCACCAGGTTAATTCAAGAGGGAGAAACAGCATGAAGATCAAATCATTGTTCGGGGCAGCCACAGCGGTGTTGCTGGGCAGTATCGGGGTGGCGTCGGCGGATGTCACGCTGACCATCGAAAGTTGGCGTAATGACGATCTGTCGATCTGGCAGGAGAAGATCATTCCGGCCTTCGAAGCCGAAAACCCGGGTATCAAGGTAGTTTTCGCCCCCACCGCGCCGGCGCAGTATAACTCGGCGCTGAATGCCAAGCTTGAAGCAGGCACTGCCGGCGATCTTATCACATGCCGGCCGTTTGACGGTTCTCTCTCGCTCTACAAGGCAGGGCATCT
The DNA here is from genome assembly GCA_018624035.1 of Rhodobiaceae bacterium. Taxonomy (GTDB): domain Bacteria; phylum Pseudomonadota; class Alphaproteobacteria; order Puniceispirillales; family Puniceispirillaceae; genus UBA8309. The sequence goes on from JAAZUU010000096.1 coordinate 2,986, forward strand.
GGGCGAGGTTGGTGATCTGGACAACATGAAGAATTTCGGTGCCGTTGCCAAGTCCGGCTGGAGCACTGATGACGGATCAGCGATCTTCTGCGTGCCAATGGCCTCGGTCATCCACGGCTTCATCTACAACAAGGACGCCTTCAAGGAAGTCGGAGTTTCCGTGCCGACAACAGTGGACGGGTTTTTCTCCACACTGGAAAAAATCAAGCAGGACGGCAGCTATGTGCCGCTGTCAATGGGCGTTGCCGACCAGTGGGAAGCCGCCACCATGGGGTACGCCAATATCGGTGTGAATTACTGGAAGGGCGAGGAAGGCCGTCAGGCCGTGATCGCCGGGGATATGAAGCTGACACATCCGGACTGGGTGGCACCCTATGCGCAGCTTGCCAAATGGGGTCCCTATATGGGTGATGGCTATGAGGCGCAGTCCTATCCCGACAGCCAGAACATGTTCACGCTTGGCCGCGCGGCCATCTATCCTGCCGGGTCATGGGAAATTTCCGGTTTCAATGCCCAGGCTGATTTCGAAATGGGTGCCTTCCGGGTTCCTGTTCAGGCTGCCGGTGATGAATGCTACATCTCCGACCATGTCGATATCGCGCTTGGCATGAACAAGGCGACCAAGAATCCCGAGGCCGCGCGCACGTTCCTGAACTGGGTCGGTTCGGCCGAATTTGCAGACCTTTATGCGAATTCACTGCCGGGATTTTTCTCGCTGTCAGATCACAATGTGAACATGACGGACCCGCTGGCCCAGGATTTTGTGAGCTGGCGCGGTGAGTGCAACTCCTCGATCCGGCCCTATCACCAGATCCTGTCGCGCGGCACACCAAATCTGGCGAATGAATATTGGGTCACCTCGGCGAATGTCATTCGCGGGTCGATGACGCCCGAAGAGGCGGCCGCCCATATGCAAAAGGGTCTGGCAAGCTGGTACGCACCCCAGCAATAGTCCTGTTCCTCTTTCCGCCAAAACAGCCAGACAGCCCCGATGGGGCTGTCTGCAGCCAACGGGAATTTCAAAAAATTATTTGAGACCGATTTCCATGCCCTTTTATCGGAGCCAGAGGTTTGACTGAGGACAAGGTGACATCACATCGCCGCCCGATCCGATGGCATATAGGCATCTTCCTGGCGCCAGCCGTGCTGGTTTATTCAGCCTTCATGATTTTTCCGCTGTTCGGCACCCTGCAGCTGTCGCTTTTCACGACATCCGAGCAGCAGACATCCTTCGTCGGATTTGACAATTTCAGAGTGCTGTTCGGCGATCCGCGCTGGTCGGGTGCCTTCTGGAACGCGCTGGTCAACAATGTCTGGTTCTTTGTCATCCACATGTTGGTGCAGAACCCGCTTGGCATTCTGATTGCCGCCGTCCTGTCCAACCCGAAACTTCGGCTTCGCGGCTTTTATCGTTCGGCCATTTTTCTGCCGACAATCATGTCCTTTGTCATTGTCGGCTTTGCCTGGAAACTGATCCTGTCTCCGCTGTGGGGGATCGCGCCGGACATGCTGAAGGCGGTTGGTCTGAAATTCCTGTTCGCGCCCTATCTGGGAAAGGAGGAATATGCGCTGACAACGCTGGCCCTCATTTCCGTCTGGCAGTATGTCGGCATTCCGATGATGTTGATTTATGCGGCGTTGCTGTCCATTCCACAGGAAGTCATCGAGGCCGGCGAGGTGGAAGGTGTCACCGGCTTCTCGGCCTTCTGGAAGATCAAGCTTCCCCTGATCCTGCCGGCGATCGGTATCATTTCCATCCTGACCTTTGTCGGGAATTTCAACGCCTTTGATCTGGTCTATGCGGCGCAGGGGGCGCTTGCCGGACCCAATTATGCCACCGACATCCTTGGCACCTTCCTGTACCGGACATTCTTCGGCTTCCAGATGCAGCTTGGCGATCCGAATATGGGCGCGGCGGTGGCGATGATCATGTTCCTGATCATCCTCACCGGGGTATGTATCTATCTGTTCGGCATCCAGATGCGCATGACGCGCTACCAGCTTTAGGAGCGATGGCGGGAAGATGAGACGGGTCAGGCATACGGTTCCGAATGTTCTGCTGGCGCATGCGGCGCTGGCGGCCTACACGGTGATCGCGCTGTTCCCGATCCTCCTCATCATCATCAACAGCTTCAAGACACGAAAGGCGATTTTCCGCGATCCGCTGGCCTTGCCAAACCCGGAGACGTTCTCGCTGGTCGGGTTCGAGACCGTGTTCAGACAGGGCGATTTCTTTCTTTATATGCAGAATTCGCTGATTGTCACGGTGGCGTCGCTGTTCTTCATTCTGCTGTTTGGCGCGATGGCCGGGTTCGCCCTTGCAGAATACCGTTTCAAGGGCAACACGCTGATGGCGCTGTATCTGGCCATCGGCATCATGATCCCGATCAGGCTCGGCACCATCTCCATCCTCGAGATCATGGTCGCCACCAATCTGGTCAACACCCTGACAGCGCTGGTTCTGGTCTATGTCGCGCAGGGTCTGCCACTGGCGATTTTCATTCTGTCCGAATTCATGCGTCAGGTGTCGGATGATCTGAAGAATGCCGGCAGGATCGACGGACTTTCCGAATATCGCATTTTCTTTGTTCTGGTGCTGCCTCTGGTCCGGCCGGCGCTTGCCACTGTCGCCGTGTTCAACATGATACCCATCTGGAATGATCTCTGGTTTCCGCTCATCCTTGCGCCGGGCGAGGCAACAAAGACCCTGACGCTTGGCTCACAGGTGTTCATCGGCCAGTTTGTCACTGACTGGAATGCCGTATTGTCAGCGCTGTCGATGGCGATGTTTCCGGTTCTGATACTCTATCTGATTTTTTCCAAGCAACTCATCAGAGGCATAACATCGGGTGCCGTGAAATGATTCGTGTTCTTGTCGCAGGCCTCGGCAATATGGGGCGCAGCCATGCTCTGGCCTATCACAAACAGCCGGAATTCCAGATTGTCGGCCTGGTGAACCGGACGCCGCCGGACCTGCCGGATGAGTTGACCGGCTATGACCGTTTCGATGACTTCCATACCGCGCTGAACGCCACATCCCCCGATCTTGTCTGTATCGCCACCTATTCGGACAGCCATGCCGAATATGCCGTCGCGGCGATGAAGGCCGGCGCGCATGTCTTTGTGGAAAAGCCGCTGGCCACCACCAGGGAGGACGCTGTTGCGGTAACAAGGGCAGCGCGTGATTATGACCGCAAGCTGGTTGTCGGCTATATCCTGCGCCATCACCCAAGCTGGCAGCGGATGATCGCCGAGGCACGACAGCTGGGCGGCCCCTATGTGTTCCGGCTGAACCTGAATCAGCAGAGCCGGGGACAGGAATGGGCCACGCACAAACAGCTTATGGAAACCACACCCCCCATCGTTGATTGCGGCGTGCATTACGTCGATGTGATGTGCCAGATCACCGACGCCGCACCAGTTCAGGTGCGGGGGATGGGGCTGCGCCTGTCAGATGAAATCGCGGCGGACATGTATAATTACGGCCATTTCCAGGTGCTGTTTTCAGACGGTTCGGTTGGCTGGTATGAAGCTGGATGGGGGCCGATGATGTCGGAGACAGCCTTCTTTGTGAAGGATGTCATCTCGCCCGGCGGTGCCGTGTCAATCGTGGTTGAGGATATCGCGGGATCTTCCGATATCGACAGCCATACGAAAGTTGGCCGTTTGGTGGTACATCCGACAAGCGGCGAGGACCGGGCCATAGACCTCGAGTCTGAACCCGGTCACCAGGCATTATGTGACGCGGAGCAGGCATTTGTCGGTCGCGCCATTCTTGAGGATATCGATTTGTCACGACATGCGCGGGATGCGGTGCAATCTCTGGCCATCTGCCTCGCGGCCGATGAAAGCGTGCGTACGGGCAGGGCGGTGGATTTGCATCAGCCGGATGACAGTCCGCAGGGAGAGTTGTGATGGGTTCGCTCGTTTTGAAGAACATCCACATGTCTTTCGGCACGAATGAGGTGCTGAAGGACATCAATCTGGAGGTTGAAGACGGGGAGTTCGTGATATTCGTCGGACCATCGGGATGCGGGAAATCCACCCTGCTGCGGATCATTGCCGGGCTTGAGACCCCGATGCAGGGAGATGTCGAGATTTCCGGTCAACTGGTCAATGCCATGCCGGCGTCAAAACGCAAGATCGCGATGGTGTTCCAGACCTATGCGCTGTATCCGCATCTGACAGTTGAAAAGAACATGAGCCTCGGCCTTCGTCAGGCGGGCGCCGCAAGCAGCTATATCAAGCGGCAGATCAGCCTTGCTGTCGAGATGCTGGAACTTGAACCCTATCTGAAGCGCAAGCCTGCCGAATTGTCCGGCGGCCAGCGTCAGCGGGTCGCCATCGGCCGCGCGATCGTGCGCGATCCGGACCTGTTCCTGTTTGATGAACCGCTGTCCAATCTCGATGCCGCGCTGCGTGTCAATACGCGTATCGAGATCGCCCGCCTGCATCGCGAACTGCAATCAACCGTCATCTATGTGACGCACGACCAGATTGAGGCGATGACCCTTGCCCAGAAGATTATCGTGCTGCGTGATGGCCGGATAGAACAGGTTGGATCACCGATGAAACTCTACAAGGATCCGGACAATATGTTTGTCGCCGGGTTCATTGGCTCGCCGGCGATGAATTTCATCGAGGCAGGATATCTCGGCGTGGGCGGCAAGGCGGCGACTGTGGGCGTGCGACCCGAACAGTTCACATTGTCGCGCCGCGGCAGAGTGTCGGGCACCATCAGTCATCTTGAACATCTTGGCGCCGAAACGAACATCTTCGTCAACACCGATAGCGGGTTGATCACGGTGCGGCAGTTCGGTGAGGCAAGCCTCGATATTGGTGCGGGGATCGGTCTCGACTTCCGGGATGAGGACATGCTGTTCTTCGACAGCAACGGACAGAGACTGCGCTAGCCGGCAAGGGGCCGGGTCGTGCCCCCAGGCGAGATGAAACAGGCAAGATGAAACAGGCGAGATGAAATTGAACGGGATTGTAGGGCGGCTGTCGTGCTAGGCTCCCGTATACGCGAAATCGGATCCGGATGCCGTCGGAGTTAGGGAGTTTGACAATGAAAATCACATCGATCCAGATGAACAGCACCAATGACAAGGACATCAACCTGACCGCCGCGTCGGATTTGGCCGAAGCGGCCATCAGAGCCGACAAGCCGGACCTGATCGCCTTTCCTGAAATGATGGCTTTCTATGGCGGCACGATCGCCGACAGAAAGGAATCCGCGGAAAATATTCCGGAGGGTCGAACAACCGAATTCCTGTCCGCTCTTGCGAAAAAACATGGTGTGTTCATCCATGGTGGCAGCTTTTACGAAAAGGGTGGTGACAACAAGGTCTACAACACCACCGTCGCCTTCGACCGTGATGGCGAGGTGATCGCCACCTACCGGAAGATCCACCTGTTTGATATCACCACACCCGATGGCAAGGATTACAAGGAATCCGACACCGTGATTCCCGGCAGCGATATCGTGACCTATCAGGCCGACGACATCACGATTGGATGCAGTATCTGCTATGACATGCGGTTTGCGGAACTCTATCTGAAGCTCGCCGCGGCCGGGGCGCAGGTGATCATGATGCCTGCCGCCTTCACCTTGCAGACCGGCAAAGACCACTGGGACACGCTGATCCGCGCGCGCGCGATTGAAACCCAGTGCTATGCCGTCGCGCCGGCACAATGGGGCCTTTATCCCGATGGCGCGGGAGGCACGCGCGAGACCTGGGGACATTCGATGATCGTGGACCCCTGGGGGCTTGTCGTCGCGCGGTCATCCTATGGCACCGGCTGGGCCAGCGCCAATATCGATGTTGATTATCTGAACCGCATTCGAACGGATGTGCCGGTCGCCAGTCATCGGCGCATTGGCAGCTGATGAGATCCAGGCCAGAGGAACCTTCAAGGAGCGTTTGATGGACAAGTATCAGATAAATCCGATGCCGCAGCAGATTGATCCAGCCCTGGCATCCCGCGCGGCGAATGTCGAGACAGCAACCATAGGCCATATCAGACAGCTTGGCTTCGCTGATCCCGCCATCGCGCCGATGATGCCGGCAACGACGGTGATCGGCACCGCTGTGACGCTGGCATTGCCGGGTCAGGATTCAACTCTCCTGCATGATGTGGCGGGCAGGTTGAGGCCGGGTGACGTGCTGGTGATTGACCGGCTTGGAGACCATAAACATGCCTGTCTTGGTGGGGGTGTCGCCTGTGCGATCAAGGCCGCGGGATGCGAGGCTGTGGTCATTGACGGGCCGGCAACAGACCGTCTGGAAATTCTCGATTTTGGCCTCCCCGTCTGGAGCCGCGGCCTGTCGCCAGTCACGACCCGGCTCTATGACATCGGCGGCGCGCTGAATGTGCCGATCAGTTGTGGTGGCGCGGCTGTGCTGCCCGGCTGGGTGGTAGTGGCTGATGACAGCGGTGTTCTGTTCATGCCGCCGGACGAAGCTCCCCCGTTTATTGACTGGGCGCTCGAGAAGCAAATTCAGGAACCGGCAAGTCACAAGCTGATCCGCGAGGAGGGCGCGCGGATTGGTGACCTGACAGGCGCGTCCGCAAAGGTCGCGGCGGCACTGAAATCCTAGATTATTCCGGCCCCAGGACAAGGTTGGGCAACCACAGGGTCAGTTGCGGGATATAGGTCAGCAACAGCAGGACGACGATCAGGGGAACAAGAAACGGGATCACCGCGATGGCGAGCCGTTCAAAGGGAACCTTGCCAACCTCGCTGACGATGTAGAGACCTATGCCCATCGGCGGGGTGGCAATGCCGATCAGCAACCCAAGCTGGATGATGATGCCGAAATGGACCCGATCAACACCATATTGATCGATGATCGGCAGCAACATTGGGACAAGCATCAGCTTTGCGGGAACGCCCTCGACCACGCAGCCGATCAGCAGGATGAACACCAGCATCAGGGCCAGGAACACGTTCTTGTCATCGGTGAAATCAAACAGGAAATTGCCGAAATGCTGTGGCACCTGATCAATCGCCAGAAGCCACCCCATCGCTGTTGAGAACCCGATGATGATCATGATGATCGTGGTCATCATCATCGTGTCGCTCAGGGCGGTGTACAGCCCCCGCAAAGTGATGGACCGGTAGAGCACCCCAAGCACAAGAGTATAGAGACAGGCCAGCACGCCGGCCTCGGTCGCGGTTACGAAGCCAAACAGAATGGCTCCGAGAATGATGCCAGGCGCGCCAAGCGCCAGAATACCGTCAAGGCTGGTTTTCATGACGGTTTCGCGACTGGCCTTTTCCTGCGTCGGGAAATGCTGCCTTGTTGCCAGAATCCTGTTGAACACCATCAGTGACAGGCCCACAAGAAGCCCCGGCACCAGCCCGGCAAGGAACATCCGCTCGATCGATTGCTGGGCCAGAAACGCGTATATGACAAGCCCGATCGATGGTGGAATGATCGGGCCGATCACGGCGGAGCATACGGTCAGGGCGGCGGCGAATTCGGGATTGTATCCGCGCTCGCGCATGGCCTTGATTTCGATCATACCCAACCCGGCGCAGTCGGCCACGGCGGCGCCTGACACACCGGCAAACACCATTGATGCGAGGACATTAACCTGCGCCAGCCCGGCCTTGAAATGTCCAACCAGAGAATTGGCGAAATTGAAAATCCGGTCGGTCATGCCAACCGTATTCATCAAATTGCCGGCCATGATGAAGAAGGGCAC
>JAAZUU010000097.1 GCA_018624035.1 Rhodobiaceae bacterium
GCACCATAGATCATGAGGAAGGTCGCGGCGACGAAAGTGCTGACCTGGATATAGGCGTCCGCCACCGAACCGAAGATGATGTCGGCAAGTGGATGATCAACAATCATGAACATGGCGGCGCAGGAGATGGTCACGAAAGCGACGAACGCGATCTCGGCAACCTCGTCAGAAGCTATGCCACGATCCGCGACCAGACTGTCTCTTGCCAGAATTTGTCTTGCCGATGTTTCATTCATGGTCAGAATTTAGCCGTACCTAAGATTGATAACAAGACCTAATGCACCGATTCCGGAAAAATGGCGGAAGTTTTGCCGATGATGTGGAAATCAGCCGCTGTGGCGTGGTGGGGTTCGCATTTGTCGCATTGTCATTGGTGTCAGATCAGACATCATGTCACTTGCAAGCTAGGGGGGGCGGCGGGTGTCGAAAATACCAAGTCCATGCATTGGCGTCTGTAAATACAGACGCGGCGATCACTGCATTGGTTGTTCAATGAGCAAGGATCAAAAAAAGCTTTTCAAAACGTTAAAAAAGGCCCGCTTGAGGCAGGCCTTTATCCAGATGCTGTGCGCGCAACAATGGGTGCTCGGCGGCTATGAACATTGGGAAAAGGCCTATAGCCGAAAAGGCGCCAAACCGGTTCCTGATGGCAAGGCTGACAAACTGCAGCGCAGATGCGAAACCTAGCTCAGATGAGAGCGCAGCATCCAGGCGAATTTTTCATGAACCTGTCCGCGCGAAATGCAGAGATCCTCGGTCAGCTTGTCGCCATGGGCAGCGGCTATGTCGCTCGCACCAGCCAGTGTTTCAGCCAGAGTTTCCTGTGCATGCACCATGCAGGTCAGCATTTCCTTGTCGGTTGCATGGCCGTCATGCTCGTTCACCTTGGACCGGGAAACCATGCCTGACAACGTGCCTTCGGCATGCCCGCCGATTGCCTTGATGCGTTCAGCCAGATCATCCTGACCCTCGAAATGATCTTCATAAATCTTCTGAAACAGGTCATGAAGCGGGCCGAATGCCATGCCGGTGACGTTCCAGTGGAAATTCTGCGCCAGCATTGTTGTCACCGCAGTTTCGGCGACCGACTGGTTCAGAGCTTCGACGATTTCGGTCTGCGCGACCGGGTTTGACAATGTGGAAATCGATGACATCTGCAACTCCCTTTAGCGATTTGCTTACGGGATAGCTAGTTCACAAATTGACGATTTCAATAGGTAATCAGCGGATTTCAAGCAAACGTGAAAGGTTGCCAATCAGAAAAACCAGATTTGGGCGAAAGGCCGGCGTGACCCGTGAGGCTGAAAGAAAGGCGACATCATCATGCCTTTCAGCGCCGCAGGCTCGCAACAAGGCCAGCACCCAGGATTCATCGAAAGTTATGGATGTGTCGCCGGGGCGAAGCATTTTCGGCCTCTTCCCGATGATCTGCGGCAATGTCCGGAGGAAAGCCTCGGCATAGGTTGAAGTGGCAGCATGACGATCAAAGGTCAGCAGCTCACAGGCGGTGAACAGGTCATGCCTGGGTTTGGACCGACAGGCAAGATAGGTCGCGCGCAGGAAATCCAGTGTCGCGCGTTCGGCGGCCGGACACACAATGACAGGCCTGGCCTGCGGTGCGATATCGTCCCTGATCGTCTGTATGTGCGCTATCCCCATGGTTCCCGACAAACCTTGCCTGTCCCTGTCTGAATGTTACTTGCAGATGCAACTCATTCGCAAAATAAATTTCGCGTTTTCTGAAATTTTTTTCGTATGCTCATACCATGCCAGCCATCAATGACACGGTTCAGACCTATTCCAGCCCGGTGATCCTTGTCGGCGCCGCGCCAGTGCCGATGCCCCCGCTTTTCGCTGATCTGGCACAGACGCTGCCGATCATTGCCGCGGATGGTGGCGCCCATGCGGTGTTGGAGTCCGGCCGGCGGCCCGATCTCGTGGTTGGCGACATGGATTCAAGTGGCGATCTGCCGGCCGACATAAGGCGGCTTCATCTTGCCGGGCAGGACGACACGGATTTCGAGAAATGCCTGAAACGGATCAACGCGCCGCTGATCATCGGATTCGGGTTTCTCGATGCCCGCCTTGACCATACGCTGGCGGCCATCCATGCGCTGGTGGCGCTGCCGCATGACGCGCCCATCCTGCTGCTCGGTGCGACCGACATGCTGCTGCGGCTTCGTGGCGACATCACCTTTCCGGCGACAGCGGGCGAGCGGGTGTCGATCTGGCCGCTTGGCAGGCAGCGATTCCAGCGCTCCCGCGGTCTTCGCTGGTCGCTTGACGGGCTGGAGATGGCACCGGGCCAGCTTGTCGGCACATCGAATGTCGCCACTGGCGGCGATGTCGAGATCGTCGCCGATGGCGGTGCCGGTTATGCGCTGATCCGGCCGGTGGCCGCGGCAGCGTCACTGTTGCCGGTCATCATGCCGCGGCCCTAGCCACCGATCAGCGGTGTCGCCAGCCACAACATGCCGAAAATGGTGATGACCCAGGTGCCCGCATTGACCTGTTGACCGCGCCCGGCAAGAAGGCAGATGGCCACATGCGCGATGAAGCCGACGGCGATTCCCGCCGCGATCGAGAAGGTCAGCGGCATCAGTACCGCCATCAGCATCACCGGCACGGCGGTGACCATGTCATCCCAGTCGAGCCCGGCAAGCGGCGCCAGAAACCCGGCGGCGACAAAGACAAGCGCCGGCGCGGTGGCGAAGGGCGGTATCGAGGCGAAGAGCGGCTCGAAGAACAGGCACAGCAGAAACAGCGCCGCGACGGTCAACGCCGTCAGGCCGGTGCGCCCGCCAGCCCGAAGGCCGGTCGCGCTTTCGAGGTAGGTCGTCATGCTGGAGGTGCCAAGAAGGCTGCCGACAACCGACGCGCCGGTATCGGCAAGAACGGCGCGGTTGAGATTCTCGATGCCGCCGTCGGCGCGGCGCTTGCCGGCAAGGTCGGCGATGCCGGTCAGCGTGCCGGTGGTGTCAAAGAAATCGAGGAAGAACAGAACGAAGACCACCGTCAGGAAGTCGAAACTCGTCAGCTGCGAGAAATCCAGGGAAAATGCCGCGCTGGCCACCGGTGGCGGCGCAGCAATGCCGCCGAATTCGGCAAGGCCGCTGATCCAGCCAACAAGGCTGAGGCCAAGGATGGTAACCAGAATCCCCCCATGGATGCCACGCGCGGCAAGCCCGGCCATCACCAGAAGCCCGACAAGCGCCAGCAGCAATTCCGGTGCGGCGACACTGCCAAGCCGAAGCAAGGTATCGGGATCATCCACCACAAGGCCCATTCCCTGCAATCCGATCATCGCCAGAAACAGGCCGATGCCTGCGGTGATGCCGGCCCGAAGCGAGGCCGGAATGGCGCCGATCAGCCAGCCGCGAATGCGCGACAGCGAGAACAAAAAGAACAGCAGCGAGGCGACAAAAACCGCGGTCAGGGCCTGCTGCCAGCTGAACCCCTGGCCAAGTACGAGCCCATAGGCGAAATAGGCGTTCAGTCCCATGCCGGGGGCCACGGCCACCGGCCATTTGGCCCACAGCGCCATGATCGCGGTGCCGATCGCCGTTGCAAGTACGGTCGCCACGAAACCGGCAGCGAAGGGAATGCCGGCATCGGCCAGGAACACCGGATTCACAGCAATGATGAAGGACATCGTCAGGAAGGTGCTGAGCCCGGCGAGAAGCTCGCGGCGGACAGAGGTGTTGGCGTCGTCGATACCAAAGAAGCGGTTCATCCGATGTCTCCATGATGCGGCGCTGCACGGCAAGGTCAGGCGGCGCGCCGGAACAAAACAAAATCCTTTCGGGTGTTACCATCGATTGCCATTCACTGACCAGACGGGTGCGACATTTCTTTGCCGGGCAGAGTGACCTGCAGTCGGGCATTGATTGCGATGAAACCGTCAGGGCTCGCCTGTGCTTTGGTGCGGCCATGCGGGTCTTCGGCAATCCGCGGGTTGCAAGGCCCTGCCTGATGTCTTGTCTTTGGCCTCCATCGGGCTATGATGCGGTTCCATGGCCGACAGCCGCCATGTCATTTTCGAAATGGTGAAAGCGAGATCAAACTCATGACTGCCTCATCTTCAAGATCGCGTCGGTTCGACACTTTGTGCGACGCTGTCCTGGCACCGCGTTTCGTGGATGCCCGGATGCTGCCGCTGATGTCGCAGATATTGCTTGTCCTGGCCGGCAGCATGCTTCTGGCCCTGTCAGCCCAGTTCTCCTTCCGCATTCCAATCTCGCCGGTGCCCGTCACCGGCCAGACGCTGGTCGTTCTTCTGATTGGCATGGCCTACGGGTCACGCCTCGGTGCCGCGACGGTGCTGGCCTATCTTGTCGAGGGTGGAATGGGTTTGCCTGTTTTCGCCAATGGCACGGCTGGCTGGCCGGTCATCATGGGGCCGACCGGTGGCTATCTGATCGGATTTGTCATGGCTGCGTTTGCGCTTGGCCGGCTTGCCGAACGCGGAATGGGTCGGGGCCCGATATCTACCGCGCTGGCGATGTTGATTGGCACCATGATCATCTATGCGTTCGGCGTGGTCTGGCTTGGCCAGTTCATCGGCTTTGGCAAGGCCATTGCCGCCGGTGCCATGCCGTTTTTATATGGTGACGTGCTGAAGCTGACTGTCGCTGCCGGTCTGATGCCGCTTGCCTGGCGGGCTGTTCGCGCTTTGCGGCGCGGCGCTGATACCGACAGGGACGCCCATTAGGGTCGCGCACCGATGTTTGCGGCGATCGCCGCGACGCTGGCGATTGTCGCCCTTGGATATGGCCTGAAGCAGCTGAATTTTCTGCCTGAAGCGGCCTGGCAGACCCTGTCGCCGCTATGCTATCGCGTGTTATTTCCGGGGCTGCTGTTCAACCTGATGTCACAGGCCGACCTCGGCGCCGTGTCACTGGTGCCGTTCCTTGCCACAATTGCCGGTGGCAGCGTCGTGATCGTCGGCTTTGCCCTGCTTGTCGGTCGTGCCACCGCCATGCGGGGGGCATCGCTCAGTTCGCTTGTTCAGGGATCCTTGCGGCATAACGGGTTTCTGGTGCTCTCTATATTGCAAGGGACATTCGGTGTCGCGGCCCTGCAGCTTGGCGCCATCGCGATTGCCTTTCTTGTGCCGATTTCTAACATCGTCTCGGTGGTGGCCATCCTGATGCTGGGCCGGCCGGCCGGTGGGATGGGCATGAAGCGCGCCATCCTTGCCGAAATCGCACGCAATCCGCTTCTTGCTGCGATGCTGGTTGGGGTTCTGGTGAATATTCTGGATGTTCCTGTGCCGGAATTCATCTCGCAGGTTGCTGCCTTGCTTGGTGCCGCTGCGCTGCCTCTGCTCCTTCTCAGCATCGGAGCATCGCTGCAGTTTGGAGCCATCGCTGGCAATGTCGTCCCGCTGGGTGCGGCAATGTTGGCAAAGTTTCTTGTGTTTCCGCTGGCGTTGGTGGCCATCGGCTACGGGTTTGGCCTTGATCCGCTGGCGCTGGCTGTTCTGGCCACTGTCGGATCGGCGCCAACGGCGAGTTCCAGCTACACACTTGCCACCGAACTTGGCGGCGATGCCCGCCTCATGGCCGAGATTGTGTCCTTGCAGACGCTGATGGCGGCCGTCTCGATGCCATTATGGATCTGGATCGCCGGCGTGATCGCGGCATATTAGCATTCGTGCCGAAGGCGCTTGCCTAGAGCGCCGTCAGCATGCCGTTGTCATTGACAGGGTCCGCTGCAAGTTCGGGGTACGCAGCCTCGTAGGCACCAAGAGCTTCATCGGCATCCAGGATCTCGACCTCACCGCTCTGCTCGAGGATCGTCAGCAGACGGTCCTCAGGAGATTCGGAGGACGAATGCAGCACCGTCACGGCAATGACGGCGGCGATGCTGGTGGTGGTTGCCACCTCTGGTTCGCGATGAGGGCGGTTGAACGGAATGACATGGCATTCCGGCCGATTGTCTCGGTCGGTCAGTCGCATTGGCATGCTCCATTGACAGGGTCGGTAGAGGACGTTGTCTGGACGAAACTATGGATCTGGCGGTCACTGGACGGGGAATTGAAGTGTAAAAGCCCCCCGTGGGCGCCGTGGCGCGGATGATCAACACTTAGGTGCAAGTCCGTGCGTTCCATACAATATGCAGTGTGAACGCAAACAGAATCACTGCAAAGCAAAAAATGATCCGGCGACGAAAATATCACAAGAATGCAAAGAGGCCCGCAAGGGGCCTCTGTGACAGAATATTGTCTGACGCGCCATGAAAGGCGCCGATATGATGGAGGTCAGCCGCCAACCCGCCGGACAAAGATGGTGCCAGCCGGTTTGTTGTTGACGTTGCGGACGGTGTTCGTGGCCTGGCTGAAGATCACGGTTTCCACGCCGAAGCTGTCGACAACGGCGACCCGCGCCCTGATCTGCTTGTTCACCAGAGGCTGGGAGAGTGCAAGCTGCGTCGCACCTCCTGTTTCGATGGCACGCCAGTTGCGGCCATCGGTCGAGGCTTCCCAGCCAACCGACATGCTGGCAATGCCGTCCTCATCGGAGACACCACTGGTGCTGACAAGAATGGTCTCGCCCTCGGTCGCCTCGCCTTTGATCAGAACCTCGCCCTGGACCGGATCGTCAACATTCTGCACTGTCTCGGACGGGCTTGTGACAAGCAGTTCCTTTGTGCCGTGGCCGTCCTCATAGGACACGACCGCCCGGTAGGAATAGCCGACATGGCGCTGCGAGAGTTGCAGAACCTCGCCATTGGTCTCCGGGAAGGCCTGCCATTCGGTCTTCGTGCTCGACCGCTGCCAGATGATGGAGAAATTGCCGAGACCGTCATCATCGGAAATCATGCTGGTATCCACAACCAGCGCGTCCTCCTCACGGGCGGCACCGACAAGCTGCGGTGCGCCGTTCGGCTTGTCATTCACATTCTGGACCGGGCTTGAGGCCGGGCTCAGGATGGTTTCCAGATTTCCCTGACCGTCAACATAGGACAATTGCACACGAAGCAGCCTGCCGACGTGACGCTCACGCGGCGTGAAGGACTGGCGGATCTCGCCGGACAGGTTAGACCATGCGGCGCCGTCAGCGGAAATTTGCCACTGCACCTGCATGCTGCCGACACCGTCGCCATCAACAACCGATGATGCGTCGATAATCAGCGGGTCGTCTTCAATCGCGATGAAAGACCCGGTCTGCACGTCACCATTGTCAACACCGCCACCGGCTGTCTGGCCAGTTGACGCGGCCGCCGTTTGCGTGGTGGCGGCCTGACTTTGTGACGAGGATGAAGCTCCGGTCGCGGCGGGTGCCGCTGTTTCGGCAAGAGTCGCCGCTGGCGCGGCCGAAGCCTGCGCGGCTGAACCGGCAGAAGCTGTTGAAGCTGAGCCGGATTCAGGCAGACCCCCCGCAAAGGCGGATCCGCCTGCAGTCATGACCGTTCCAACGATCAAGAAAACCCATAATCGGCGCATTACTCATGACCCCCTGACAATCACAAGCGTTTCCAATCAAACTAACGTCAGCGATAATCGTACCCGGTGAAGCTATCGCTTTTCAATGCGGTACTTGATAATGACGGTGCTTGATCATCTATATTTCAAAACAAAATCGCCCAAAATGGGGATTATGTCCAGTTTTTAGTCACGTCGGTCAGCAAGGTGGCCTTGGCAAACTGATCGACCATCCTGCCGCTTCCATGGAAAACGGCTCTCAGCTCTCCAGTTCGTCAAGCACCTTGCGGGCCGATCTGAAGCATTCCATAGCCTGTGGAACGCCGCAATAGATCGCAATGACATGGATGATGGCGCGCAATTCCTCTTGTGTGACGCCGTTGCCGATGGCGCCACGGCAATGCAGTTCCCATTCGTGCATCTTGCCGAGCGCGCCGATCATCGTGAGATTCATCATTGAACGTGTTTTCGCATCAATGGTCTCATCACCCCAGCCAAACCCCCAGCACCAGGCTGTCATGGCTTCCTGAAACGGCCTGTTGAAATCATCTGCCTTGTCGAAGACCCCATCAACATAGGCTTCGCCAAGTGTGGCCTTACGCTGCGCCAGGCCGGTTTCAAACATGTTGTCCATCTGTCTTTACCTCTTTGGGTGGGTCATGGACCGCGCCCCAAGCGGGCGGGAATGACGCGGTTATTAATTCTGTGACTATAGCCGGGCTGGTGACAAATGGCTTGTCAAAATCGTCAAAGGAAAATTCAACAAATTGAAATGATGAGAGATTCAGGCGTTTTGTGCAAAAGGTTTACTGTGTTAATTATCGCTTAATTACGATTAACAATCATTGATGATGACAATTCGGGACATCCCTGAACCATGACGATGGTCGAGGTAAATTCAATTGATTCTGTTCCCGGCGAGGCGGAACTTCTGGCCTGTGCGGCAGATCATTTTTCCGCGCGCCTCTTCACGGCGCGCCAGCGGAAGAGCCTTAATGTCCTGATTGATGTGACGCGGGAACCGCTACGTGTCCCGGTGACGCGGGCGATGCTGGGGCCGCAGAAGGCCGGCCTTGTCAGAAAAGCCCCGACATTGTTCAAGATGACTGTTTCGACAGCAGGCGGGATCCGTGAGGCCGCCGAAATCGTTGCCCATGAAATGCTGCATATATCGCAGGCGGTCAATGGACGGCTTGTGATTGCTGCGAAGAAGATCAGAACCGATGGCCGCAAGATGGTGGTCGACAGGGTCCGCTGGATGGGTGGGAAGCCTGTGGTGATGAATGATCTGGCCTGGCATCTGCGGCCGTGGGAGATCGAGGCGAGTCATTGGCAGGGACTGCTTGTCGACGAATTTCTCGGCTTGGCGACTGGACAGGCCGTGGATCAGCCTGTCCAGTCGCCGAGGCGTCGACAGCTTGCGCTCTATCCGGTGACACTTGCCTCACCGGCTTTTGTCGCGAGACAGCCCGAACCGGCGATTGATGGCGGGGTGGCGGTTGGCAGCTGTCAAAGCGGGCCGTCAGACTCCCCTGTTGGCCATCTTGATCAAAACGAGACCTCAATCGACAAGGTGATCAATGGTGCGATGACATGTGATACGGGACAGGAAGGGACAGCTGACTTCTCGCCCGGACAGTCAATCTCCAGCGATGCGCAGTCTGCTGGTGCAGACGCTGCGTCGCCGGCCATCCTGCCAGCTGATGGTGTCGAGGTGACGAAATCGATCCGGGATGATCACGAAGTGACAGCGGCTTCTCCCGGACCGGCATCTGGCGCGCTTCATCTGCTGGAAGACAGGACCCCTCTGGGAGCCATGCCTGACAGACCTGTCTATCCACGGCCGGTGATAGAGGTCGCTGTTCCGGGCCTCGACGCGCCGCGGGCGCTTGAACGTGAGGCAATGATGAAGAAACTCACCGAACTCAGGCAGCGCGGCCTCGCCACGGCCGAGGACGCCGAGTGATCCTGTCTGCCGGCGGCAGCTGTCAGCGGACGGAATTACGAGACCGGAAATCCCAGAACGTATTTTCGGGTGATTTTATTTCCGGGTGATTTTTTTTGGCGCAGCGCCTAATTTGTTGCCTTCCCGAAACACGCTTTTATGGAAAGCCGCCGATGAACATCTACAAGGCGATCACCACCGAGGTCCTGGTCCCGATCCATCCGGCCGGCTGGCCCTTCATTTTCATCTTCGTCGTGGCAAGCATCCTGATCACCGCGTTCTGGTCACCATTTGCACTGCCGGGGACGCTGCTCAGCCTGTGGTGTGTCTATTTCTTCCGCAATCCGGTGCGCACAACCCCGGTCACCGACAGTCTGATAGTCGCGCCTGCCGACGGGCGCGTGTTGTCGACCGGCATTGCGCCGGCACCGGAGGATCTAAGCCTGCCGGCTGGCGAATGGCGCCGGATCGCCATTTTCATGAATGTGTTTGACGTGCATGTGAATCGGGCGCCGGTTGCCGGCCGAGTGACGGCAACCAGCTATCACGCCGGCAAGTTTCTGAATGCCAGTCTCGACAAGGCCGCCGAGGCCAATGAACGGCAGAACATCGTCATGGAAACCGCATCAGGTCAGGCTGTCGGCATCGTGCAGATCGCCGGTCTCGTGGCGCGGCGGATTCTGTTGGAGGCTGGAATTGGCGACCAGTTGGCCATCGGCCAGCAATTCGGCATCATCCGCTTCGGCAGCCGCGTGGATGTCTGGATCCCGGCCGACACGCCGGTTCTGGTGATGGAGGGTCAGCGCACGGTGGCCGGTGAGACGGTGATTGCCGATATGTCCGGCGGGCTGCAGGAACCCGGCGAATCGAGGCGTGCATAATGACAAGGGCACCACATCCCCGGCGTCGTTTCAGAACGGTATCGATTTTCTGGCTGCTGCCTAATGTCCTGACCGTGGCCGGACTGATTTCCGGCCTGACGGCGCTTCGTTTCGCGCTCGACGGGCGGTGGGCGGCAGTGATCGGATTGATCGCCCTTGCGTCGGTCTTCGACGCGCTTGACGGCCGGACAGCGCGGCGCTTCAAGACAAGCTCGGCCTTTGGCGCGGCGCTGGACAGCCTCAGCGACCTTGTGGTGTTCGGTGTTGTGCCGGCGCTGTGCCTGTATCTCTGGGCTTTACAGGATTCCGGCAATCTCGCCTGGTGGGCGACAATGTTCTATGCGGTGTCCATTGCCCTGCGGCTGGCGCGGTTTGATTCGGAACTTCGCGATCCGCCGGAACATTCAA
>JAAZUU010000098.1 GCA_018624035.1 Rhodobiaceae bacterium
AACACCGGACAGCCGCAGGCGTCCCTGACCTGCTGGAAAATCCGCAACCCCTCATCCATGCCGACGCCGCGCGCCGCCCCGGCTGAGGTGCGGTTGGCCTTGTCGTATGAGGATTTATAGACAAATCCCATACCGGCGGCAGCTGCCATGCCGGCAAGCGCCTCGGCGCACATCATCGCGTGATCCAGCCCCTCCACCTGACACGGGCCGGCAATCAGCAGTAACGGGCTGTCACCGCCGCAAGGGACGCTGGCGATGTGAAAGCTTGACATATCACTTTCTCCCGATGACGGCTTGGCGACCATGATGTCAGACAAGCCGTGATTTTTCCATCGACGCGGCGACGAATCCGGTGAACAGCGGATGCGGGTCGAATGGTTTGGATTTCAATTCCGGATGGAACTGCACCCCGACAAACCACGGGTGATCCGGCCGCTCGACAATTTCCGGCAGCGAACCATCCGGCGACAGGCCGGAAAAGGTCATGCCGGCGGCCTCCAGCCTGTCGCGATAGGCGATGTTGACTTCATAGCGGTGGCGGTGGCGTTCGGAAATCTCGGCCGTGGCATAGAGATCGCGCGCCAGCGTGCCGTCCGTCAACAGGCATGGATAGGCACCAAGGCGCATCGTGCCGCCAAGATCACTGTCGGAACTTCGCTGCATGGTCTCGTTGCCGACTGTCCATTCGGTCATCAGGCCAACAAGCGGAATCTCGGGCTCGCCGAACTCGCTCGACCCGGCGCCGGGCAGACCAGCCAGATTGCGCGCAGTCTCCAGTACCGCCATCTGCATGCCGAAACAAATGCCGAGATAGGGAATCCGGTGGACACGGGCAAATTCGATGGCGCGGATTTTCCCTTCCGAGCCGCGTTCACCAAATCCGCCCGGGACCAGAATACCGCTGACATGGTGCAGCGCCTCGATGGCCGCGTCCTCTTTCTCGAACAGCTCGGAATCGATCCATTCGATCCTGACCTTGGCGCTGTTGGCGATGCCGCCATGGACAAGCGCCTCGCCAAGCGATTTGTAGGAATCCTGGAGCGAGGTGTATTTGCCAACAATGGCGATGGTCACCTCGCTGTCCGGGTTGGCAAGCCCCTCGCTGATGCGCACCCAGCCTGACAGGTCGGGCTTTTCATCAGGGAGATCGAAGTGACGGATCACCTCGCGGTCCAGCCCCTGTTTGTGATAGGACAGCGGCACCTCGTAAATGTTGCTCACATCCATGCCGAGGATCACCGCCGACGGGCGGATATTGCAGAACAGCGCGATCTTTCCACGCTGCTCATCAGGAAGTGGATGTTCGGTCCGACACAGCAGGATATCGGGCTGGATGCCGACCGACTGCAATTCCTTGACCGAATGCTGCGTCGGCTTGGTCTTCAACTCGCCCGCGGCGGCGATGAAGGGAATCAGCGTGACATGAAGAAAACAGGTCTGCTCGCGCCCGAGTTCGTTGCCAAGCTGGCGAATCGCCTCGAGGAAGGGCAGTGATTCGATGTCGCCAACCGTGCCGCCAATCTCACAGATGACAAAATCCTCATCATCATGGTTCGACTGGATGAACGCCTTGATGGCATCGGTCACATGCGGGATGACCTGAATCGTGGCACCCAGATAATCACCGCGACGTTCGCGCGCCAGCACGTCGGAATAGATCCTGCCGGTGGTGATATTGTCGGTACGGCGCGCATGAACGCCGGTGAACCGTTCATAATGACCAAGATCAAGGTCGGTCTCGGCCCCGTCATCGGTCACGAACACCTCGCCATGCTGGGTTGGCGACATTGTGCCGGGATCGACATTCAGATAGGGATCGAGTTTACGAAGGCGAACCTTGTAGCCTCGCGCCTGAAGCAGGGCTGCAAGGGCGGCGGCACCAAGGCCCTTTCCAAGGGAAGAAACCACGCCACCAGTGATAAAGAGATATCGAGGCATGGGCCATTTTATTACCGCAATATCCAGCGGTATGTAAGTGGCAAAATCACATTATCTGGTAGTTTTATTCGGATTTTGTCGCTTGACAAAGTGGCGTTTTTCGGGCGGGCCGCTCCGCTGCGAAAGCGGTCGCCCGAACGGGTTTATTCCGTCGTCGGGACGACAGGACCGCTTGTCGGCGCCGGTGTCTCGTTAATCACTTCATCGACGATGGACACGGAATCGCGCTGACTGCCGGCGATGATCGCGAGAACGAGCGACGTGGCAAAGAAACAGGCAGCAAGAATCGCGGTGACGCGGGTCATCATATTGGCCGTGCCGCGCGCCGTCATGAAGCCGCCACCGGCACCGCCACCGCCGCCAATGCCAAGGCCGCCGCCTTCGGAACGCTGCAACAGGACCGCGCCGATCAGCGCCAGCGCAATCAGGATATGAATCGTCAGTATAAGCGTTTGCATGCCAGATCAGCCTTGCCAGGGTCAGCGGTGCGAAGGATGGCGATGTTATATGGGCTGTTTCCCGTTATTTCAAGGCCTGTGATTTCAGGGGATTCATGACATTCACGACCTTGCGGCGGCGGTGCGGGCACCGGCACTGCAGATACCGCTGAAATCCTCGGCCTTCAGGCTTGCGCCGCCGACAAGCGCGCCGCCAACATCCGGCACACCGAAAATCGTGTCGGCATTCGCGGGTTTGACCGACCCGCCATAGAGAATTGGCACGCTGGCGAGGTCACGCCCGGCAAGCCATTGCTGAATGGCGGCATGCATGGCGGCGATGTCCTCGACACTTGCCACCTTGCCGGTGCCGATCGCCCAGACAGGTTCATAGGCCAGCATCAGTCGGGATGCCTCGATACCTGCCGGTACCGACCCGTCAAGCTGCGCAGTGACCACAGCCTCGGCCGCACCCGCCTCGCGCTGGTCGAGCGTTTCCCCGACACAGATCATCACATCCAGTCCTGTCGTGAGCGCCGCTACCGCCTTTGCCGCGACAAGCGCGTCATCCTCGCCATGATCGGTGCGTCGCTCGGAATGCCCGAGAAGCACTGTGGATGCACCGCATTCGGCAAGCATGCCGGCGGCGATATCCCCCGTATGCGCGCCCGAGGCGTTATGATGACAGTCCTGGCCACCAACCTGCATGTCGGCGCCATCAAGCCGCACACCCATCTGCACCAGATAAGGTGCCGGCGGGAACAGAATCCGGGTAACGCCATCAAAGCTTTCTGCGGCATAGGCCGCAGCAAGTGCTCCGGCATCAGCCAGCGGCGGGTTCATCTTCCAGTTCGCTGCAATAATCACCTTTATCCCCCTACCCCGAACCGATTGCACATCTGCTGGCAATGGCATCGCTGCACCGGCACGGCCCGACGCAGTCCGGCACTTTACCCAATCCACGGATCGAATGCCACCATCTGGCACGCGGCATGATGACAGAAACCAGCGCCGCGCGCGAAATTGTCAATTGCCCCGGTCTGACTGAAAGTTTACAACTACGCGCGTAGCAATATTCCATGTCGCTGGCCGGTCTCCGGGGCGAGCATGCGATTAAAACGACAGACTCGCGGAACAACCGACGTCCAGAAACAAAAAGATGTAGGGACAATCCATGCTTCAGGCATTACGCGGCGGTGCCAAGTCGCCAATCATGAAGGTTTTTTTGGTCTTTCTGGCAGCCGGCTTCGCGCTTTGGGGGGTCGGCGACATGACCACCGGTCTGATCGGCGGCAGCGACAAGGCGATCAGCGCCGGCAAGCAGAGCCTGTCACCGCGTGAGGTTGCCGTGAAATTCGACCTGGCCCGGCGCAATTACCTGCCCAACGCCACGATGGGAGAGGCATTGGAATCGGGTCTGCTGCCGGAACTTGCCGGCGCGTTGGCGCGTGATGTGGTGTTTCGTGCCGAGGCGGACAGGCTTGGCCTTACTGTCACCCGCGACATGCAGCGCGACGCGGTGGCGAATGAGCCCTCATTCCGGGACGAGCTTGGCAATTTCTTGCAGTCACGCTTCATCAATGTGCTGGCCAATGCCGGATTGAGCGAGGCCGAGTATCTTGCGGAAGTCGATACCGCGTTGCGGCGCGCGCAGATCGTGGATGCCGTCGCATCCGGTGCGGCGCAGCCCGACGCGGTGGCGCGCACCATGACAGCTTACGAGCTTGAACGTCGAACCGCGCGCCTTGTCAGCGTGCCGGTCGATGCCGATGCCATCGCAGACCCGGATGACAGCGTGTTGTCGGCCTGGTTCACCGATGTGCAAAGCCGGTATGACGCTCCGGCACTGCGCACCGCCCGTATCGGCATGATCGAGCCCTGGATGTTCGCCGCCAGCGTCGAGATCAGCGATTCCGATATCGAAACCGCCTATCAGGACCGGATTGATGAATTCACCACCCCCGAAAGGCGGCGTCTTCGCCAGATGGTGTTCGATGACCGGGCCGCTGCCGACGCCGCCTATGCAAGACTGACCGGCGGCGAGGATTTCTCCGCTGTCGCTGCCGACACGCTGGGTTGGGCCGAGGGTGATACACAGCTTGGCCTCGTGTCCCGCAGTGATCTTGACGACGCCATCGCCGAGGCTGCCTTCGCGGCGTCGACGGGTGACGTGACCGGACCGGTCGAATCTGCCTTTGGGGTCCATCTGATCGCCATTGACGAGGTTGTGGACGGGGGCGAGACCAGCCTTGCCGATGTCAGCGACGCGATCCGTGCCGCGCTGCAGGGTGAAGCCGCCATCGACATGATCTTTGAAAAAGCCAATATTCTGGAAGATTTTCTGGCGTCGGGCGCGACCATTGACGAGGCCATCAAGGAAGTTGGCGGCAGGCTTGTCACTCTCCGGGATATCGACCAGCGCGGCAATGACATTGACGGCGCGCCCTATGCAGGTGACGACGCGGACCTGGCGCAGGACAGCCTTGTCCTCGACACCATCTGGTCGAACGAGATCGACGATCTGAGCGTGATCCAGGAAGGCACCAACGACATGTTCTTCGTCGTCGAGGTGACCGGTGAGACCGAGCCCCGCACACGCGATCTGACCGAGGTGCGGACACGGGCCATCGGCGACTGGAAGCTTGTCGAGGCGATCAAGGCGGCGCGCGAGCAGGCCACCGCATTGAGCGCCGATGAATCGGCCTTCGCCGCATCTGCCGAGACCACCGCATTCAGGCGCACCGGGACCGGCCTTGACCATGAGGCCGCGCGGCTCATTGCCGGCGCTGCCTTCGGTCAGGATATCGGCGAAAACCGGATCGTCGAAACCGGCAGCGAGGCGATCGCCGTGCGCACGGAAACGATTACGCCGGCAGAGGAGTCGGAGCTGGTCGAAACGGCACAGCTGCTTCGCAATTTCACCAACCGGGCCATTCAGCAGGACATTCTCGGCACCCTGTCAGCCGATCTGTCACGAACGCATGATTTGCAGATCCGTCTTGGCGGGGTCCAGCAGCTGCTGATCGGCAGCCAGTGATCATGGCCGGTGACGACGATTTCGACCGCTTTGCCGAAGGGTTTGCCAGTGGCACCCCCCAGCTGGTGGCGCGCGAACTCGTCGCTGACACACAAACGCCTGTCTCGGCCTATCTTCGTCTCTCGGCCGGCAACCGCAACACTTTCCTGCTGGAATCGGTCGAGGGCGGGGAAATCCGCGGCCGGTTCTCGATCATCGGCCTTGCCCCCGATCTGATCTGGCGATGCCGCGGCACAACAGCCGAAATCAACCGCGCCCCGCAGGATGGCGATGACTTCGTCACCGATGGCAGGCCGCCGATTGAGTCGCTCCGCTCGCTGATGGCCGAATCCGCAATGACCGATACAGGCGCACTGCCACCAATGGCGGCCGGGCTGTTCGGCTATTTCGGCTATGACATGATCCGGCATATCGAAGCCATCCCGGATTCCAACCCTGTGTCGATCGACACGCCCGACTCGATGCTTGTCAGACCCTCGCTCATCGCCATTTTCGACAGGCTGCGTGACAGCATCACGCTTGTTGTGCAGGTGCGCCCGTCGGAGTGGGATGAACCCGCATCCGCGTGGAATGTCGCGCAGACCCGGATCGCCAATGCGCTGAAGGCGCTCGACGCCCCGATGCCGGCAACCGAGGCCGGCGGCAGTCAGGCTGTGCTGCCGCAGCCGCAATCGAATGTCGAGAAAGCGGATTTCCTGTCGATGGTCGACAAGGCCAAGGACTATATCCGTGCCGGCGACATCTTTCAGGTGGTGCTCTCGCAGCGCTTCTCCATTCCGTTCCATCTGCCGGCGATCAACCTCTATCGCAGCCTGCGCCGCCTCAACCCCTCGCCTTTCCTGTTTTTCTTCGATTTCGACGATCTGGCCATAGTCGGATCCAGTCCCGAAATCCTTGTCCGGCTTCGCGACGATGTCGTCACAATTCGTCCCATTGCCGGCACCCGCAAACGCGGTGCGACACCCGAGGACGACGCCGCCAATGCCGAGGACCTGATGGGCGATGTCAAGGAACGGGCCGAGCATCTGATGCTGCTCGATCTTGGACGCAATGATGTCGGCCGCGTGTCACGCCCCGGCACGGTGCGCGTCAAATCAAATTACGAGGTCGAATATTACAGCCATGTGATGCATATCGCCTCGCAGGTGGAGGGCGAAATCCGGCCCGGCCTTGACGCTGTCGACGCGATGATCGCCGGGTTCCCGGCCGGCACCGTCTCCGGTGCCCCGAAAATCCGCGCCATGCAGATCATCGACGAGCTTGAGCCGGACCGGCGCGGCGTTTATTCCGGCGCCATCGGTTATATCTCGGCAGCCGGCGACCTTGATACCTGCATTGCCCTTCGCACAGCGCTTGTCCGCGACGGCAAGCTTCACATCCAGGCCGGGGCCGGGATTGTCTATGACAGCGATCCGCAGGCCGAATATGAGGAAACGCAGAACAAGGCGATGGCGCTGATCCGGGCGGCCGGCGACGCCCTGCAATTCTCGCGATAGACCTGATCGGCCCCGGCACCGGGCGGACGCCTGCCGCGATGGCCCAACAGGTCGTGGATTGCGGGGCTTTCACTGACCTTGATGACAGCGCCGCAGACGAATGGTTCGATATTCATTCGATCCGGCTTCCGACCAATCTTGTGAATCCTGACAATGGTGCCGTTCTCGACGGGGCGTTGCGTGACGCCGCAACTGGCATGACAGTGACAAAGAATATCCCGGCAGGACTTGATTATCCGACCACACAGCGCGGGCGCGTCGACAGCATCACCTTGTTCAGGGCGCGTAAAGAGATTTGCAGTGGAGATGATTTTCACTAAGCTTTGGTGACAAGACATCGTGATGACAGGGGCAGCGCGCCCGGGATATGACTTGGATGACACAGGAACGCTGGCCCGAAGGTACACATTATGTAGAGACGGCAAATCTGCCGCAGGCCTTCTTCGCCAATGTCGATGCGGGCGGTGAGCGAAATCTGCTTTTCGAGAAGCGAGACGGCAGCTGGCATGGCCATAGCTGGCGCGCGGTGGCCGACAGCGTCCGGCGTCTTGCCGCGGTGCTGGTGAAGTGTGGCGTCGAGCCGGGTGAACGTGTTCTTGTCTCCGCCGAAAACCGGCCGGAATGGGCAATCGCCGATCTGGCGGTGATGTCCATCGGCGCCATCGTCGTGCCCGCCTACACCACAAACACCGAGGATGATCACCATTACATCATGGATCATTCAGGAGCCAGCGTCGCCATCACGTCCGGCGGCATGCTGGCGTCGCGGATCGCGCTTGCCGCCAACCGGGCGCCGTCGCTTCACAGTCTGATCGTGATGGATGACAGTTTCACCGCGCCAACCGGTCTGCGACCGAAACTGCAATATTGGGATGCCGCCATCGCCGCTGCCGAGCCGCTAGCGGACATGGAACAGCGCATCGACGCCCAGCAACCGGATGATGTGTGCTGCTTCATATATACATCCGGTACTGGCGGCCGCCCCAAGGGCGTGATGCTGACGCACCGGTCGATCCAGGCCAACATCAAGGCTGCCATGGAGCTTCTGGCCGAGGGCAATGTCCTCGAGAACCAGCGTTTTCTGTCGCTTCTGCCGCTCTCGCATTCCTATGAACATACGGCCGGGATGCATCTGCCATTCCAGATCATGGCCGAGGTCTGGTACTGCGAAAGCACCGACCAGATCGCGAACAATCTGATCGAGGTCTCCCCGACCCTGATGACGGCT
Source organism: Rhodobiaceae bacterium (assembly GCA_018624035.1). Taxonomy (GTDB): domain Bacteria; phylum Pseudomonadota; class Alphaproteobacteria; order Puniceispirillales; family Puniceispirillaceae; genus UBA8309. The sequence continues at coordinate 8,137 of JAAZUU010000098.1, forward strand.
GTGCCGCGCCTCTATGAGGTGCTTCATGACCGGATCATGCGCGGCGTCAGGGCGAAAGGCGGGATATCGGAAAAGCTGTTCATGGCGGCGGTGCGGCTTGGCGGCAAGCGGCTTGCCGGGCGCCATCTGCTGCCACATGAATTCATCCTGAATCTCATTGTCGACAGACTTGTCAGAACCAAGGTGCGGGCCCGTCTTGGCGGTCAGTTGCAATATTTCATCTCTGGCGGTGCCGCGCTCAATCCGGAGATTGGCCATTTCTTCATGGCGCTGGGAATCAATCTGTTGCAGGGCTATGGTCAGACCGAGGCCTCGCCGCTGATCTCGGCCAACCGTCCTGGACGGATCAAGATCGAGACGGTCGGGCCGGTGGTTGCCGGCGTCGATCTGCGCATTGCCGAGGATGGCGAGATTCTTGTACGCGGCAATCTTCTGATGAAAGGGTACTGGCGCGACGAAGCGGCCACCATGACGGCGATCCGCGACGGCTGGCTGCATACCGGCGACATCGGCGAGATCGATGCCGACGGCTATATTTCGATCACCGGTCGCAAGAAGGACATCATCGTGAATTCCGGCGGCGAGAACATCGCCCCCGGCCGCGTCGAGGCGCTTCTCTCGATCGAACCTGAAATCGAACAGGTCATGGTAGACGGGGACAGGCGTCCCTGGCTGTCTGCCGTGATCGTGCCGTCGGATGATCTGCGCGCCATCGCGCCTTCGCCCGACGCGCTCTACACGATGATTGGCGAGGCGGTCGATCGCGCCAACAGCCGTCTCTCGCAGCTCGAGCGTGTGCGCAGATACATCATCGCCGATGAACCCTTCACCACCGAGAATGGCCAGATGACCGCGACGCTGAAGGTCCGGCGCCATATCGTTCGCGAACTCTACGGTGACAGGATCGACGCGCTCTATCCCCAGAAATAGGCGCATGATGTCGGGCCAGCCAGTCTCAGTGCCAAATCTGCTCGTGATCATCTCCGACGAGCATCGCCGCGACGCCATGGGGTGTGCCGGACATCGTTTTGTGAAAACCCCGAACCTTGATCGGCTGGCCGCGCGGGGAACGAGGTTCAGCAACGCCTACACCGCGTCGCCAATGTGCGTTCCAACCCGCGCCGCGCTGGCCTGTGGCCGGCATGTTCACCAGACCGGGTTCTGGGACAGTGCGACACCCTATGACGGAACAATGACAAGCTGGATGCACCGGCTTCGTGACAGCGGCATTGAAACCACCTCCATCGGCAAGCTGCATTTCCGCTCCGGCGAGGATGATAACGGCTTTTCTCGCGAAATCCTGCCAATGCATGTTGTTGGTGGTGTCGGCTGGACCATCGGGTTGCTTCGTGACGATCCACCGGCCTACGATATGACGGTCGAGCTTGCGGCTGACAGTGGCGCCGGCGAGAGCAGTTATACCGCCTATGACCGTGACATCACCGACGCCGCTGTTGACTGGATCACCTCACGGCCCGACGCGCAAACAGGCAGGCCATGGGCCGGCTTTGTGTCATTTGTCAGCCCGCATTATCCGCTGACCGCCCCGAGCGAGTACTATAACCTCTACCGTGATGCGGATTTCGATGCCGAACCGCAGCCGGTTCCCGGCCATCCGGAGATCCGCACGCTGGCCTCCTTCTTTGACTATGAGGCGCATTTCACGGATGCAAGCCGACACGCCGCCATCGCCGGGTATTTTGGACTGACCAGCTTTCTTGATTCCTGTATTGGCCGGGTGCTGAGCGCCCTTGAGGACAGCGGGCAGGCGGAGAATACGATCATTGTCTATCTGTCGGACCATGGCGAGATGCTGGGGGAAAAGGGGCTCTGGACAAAACAGGTGATGTATGAGGCTTCGGTTGGCATCCCGCTGATCATCGCCGGGCCGGATGTTCCTTCGAACTATGTCCGCACCACGGCTGTGTCACTGGTCGATATTGCCGCCACCGCGCTGGATGTCATGGGCCTGCCTGCCGATCCCGATTACCGGGGGCGGTCCCTCCACGCGCTTGCCAATGAACCTGATGACGAAGACCGCACCGTCTTTGCCGAATATCACGACGGTGGATCAAGCACCGGTGCCTTCATGGTGCGATGGCGGAACTGGAAATATGTTCACTATACCGGTCTGCCGCCGCAACTCTTTGATCTCGCCGCCGATCCGGAAGAAATGTCGGACCGCGGCCTTGATCAGGCGCCGGATGCGGTGGCCGCTCGATCCGAAGGTGCGCGGCGTCTGATGGAAATATGTGATGCCGATGCGGTTGACAGGCAGTGCCGCGCCGACCAGGCCGCGAGGATCGCAAGCCTTGGTGGTCGCAAGGCCTGTCAGGAGGCGTTTGTCTTCAACCATACACCGACGCCCTCGGAACAGGC
>JAAZUU010000186.1 GCA_018624035.1 Rhodobiaceae bacterium
GCGATGACACGGATCTTGTCCTTCTTGTTGTCAACGAACTTGCCTTCACCATTGTAGCTCTGCACAACGGTCTGGGCACCGGCCAGACCGGCATCAAGCGAGCCTGCCTGAATGGCGTTTGCGTTGAATACGGACGCCGTCGTCGAAACCGCGATGGCTACGAGGCCGGGAACCCCACAGCTTCCACCCTTGTCACAGGGGCGCGACCCCGGAGGGTTGGAAATCGCGTTCGCGATCAAACCACCGATCGGGTAATAGGTGCCACCGGTTCCGCCGGTGCCGATTTTGAAGAATCGCATCTCCTGTGCGGACGCTACACCTGCGAAAGCAAAGCTTGCTGTCAGCAGGGTTGCGACTGCTTTAACCCATCTTTTCATTATATATCTCCCTGGCTTGGCCATGTTGAAACCCGGGGAAATGTGAAATCGATACGCCTGCGACCCTCACGATCCGCGCAAAAACACTCTTGCCGTGATTTAAGATGGATTGGTTGCAGATCTCTCGATGCCATCCCCTGTCGATCAATCAAAGCCTGAATCCCTCCACAACCTCAAGTGAAAAAATGAGATGCGCTAACTATTTCTTCAATTTATGGAGATGGTTATCCGGTGGCGTGACCAAGCATTGCCGATATCTGGTCTTCATAGGCATAGAGCGCGGCAAGCCCTCCGGTATGAACGAAACAAACCTTGCTTGCCTGCGGGATGTCACCCGTTTCGACAAGTGACGGCACCGCCGCAAAGCTCTTCGCCGTATAGACCGGATCAAGAAACAGGCCCTCGGTGGAGGCCATCATCCGGATCGCCCCGAGGCTCCTCTCACCAATCTGGCCATATCCCGGTGCCAGCGCCCCGTCCCACACACGGACATCCCCCGCCGTGACATCACTGGCCGCCGGATAGAGGGCGCCAAGCCTTTTCATCACCCGTTCGATTCGGCCGCCCTGCAGATCGGCGCCGCGTCTGACGCAGCTGCCGATGACGCGCGCCTGTGATCCGCCACCGCGAAGCCCGGCGAGAAGCCCGGCATGGGTGGCGCCACTGCCGGACGCCACGACAAAGAAATCGAAATCGTCGCGCTGGCCGAGAATCTCCGTAGCGGCATCGACATAGCCAAGAGCGCCAAGCGGCGGGTATGTCTCGGACAGATGGATAACATAGGGACGACGACCGACCGCCCGAAGCTCGTCCGCCCGCATCTCCAGCGCCGCGTCCGCGCCGGCTTCATCCTCGCCGTCAGGATAGAATTCGATCTCCGCCCCCATCAGGCGGGACAGCAGCACATTTCCAGAATGTCGATAGCGGTTCGACTGGCTTTTCACCCGGTCCTCAAACTGCACGATTGCCCGCATGCCACGTGCGCGCGCCACCGCCACGGCGGTGCGGGTGAAATTCGACTGCACGGCGCCGGTGATCAGAATGGTGTCGGAGTCCTGTGCCAGCGCCGCGCCGAAATAATATTCAAGTTGCCGCGATTTATTGCCGCCAAATGACGGGCCGGCCAGATCGTCACGCTTGATATGCAGGTCGATACCAAGCCGTTTCGACAGCTCGACTGCCGGTTCGAGGGGAGTCGGTCCGGACAGGATGTCGATCTTCGGGTGCAACATGAACACTCTCCATGACGTCACTCAGGCTGGGGAACCTGCCTATATCTTCCCGCAATCGCGGCATCTCGGCATGCCGCCAGCCAAGGCGAAATTTCCGATCGATGAACAGGCCGGTTCGTTATTCGCCCGGCAGTCGCATTGACAAATTTCCCTGACGCCGAACAGGATAGTGTCCTCGACCGGGCTTTTCATCCACAATTCCAGAATCAGGGCAGGACATGCCAGGGCAACCCATCCTTCTTGCCGTCACCGCATCCCTCTGTTTTGCCGGCAGCACATTTCTGTCGAAACTTCTTGGCAGTGGATTCTACGGTGCCGCCCTGCATCCGCTGCAGGTGGCGCACAGCCGGTTTGCCTTCGGGCTGCTGACCGCGATGCTGCTGTTTCTCGCCAGCCGCCGGCATGTTGTCAGGCCGCATTGGCGGCTTCATCTGTTGCGCTCGACCCTGGGCTGGCTCGGCATCGCGATCCTGTTCATCGGCGTGATCTACATACCGGCATCGGATGCTGTCGCCCTGACCTTCCTGAACCCGATTTTCGCGATGATGCTGGCTGTCCTGATCCTGCGTGAGCGGGTTGGAAAACATCGGTGGGCCGCGGCGATCATCGCCTTTTGCGGTGGCGTGCTGCTGATTCGCCCGGAGACCGCCGGAATGAACCCTGTCGCGCTGCTGTGTCTTGGCGGCGCGGCGATCATCGGGCTTGAGATCGTCATCATCAAGATGCTGTCCTCACGAGAGGATGTCTTCCAGATCCTGCTGATCAACAACGCCATGGCCGCCATCGTGGCGACGGTCCCCCTGTTCTTCATCTTCGAGATGCCCAATGCCACCCAATGGGGGGCGCTTGTGGCGGTTGGCGTTGTGATGGTGACCGGCCAGATGCTGTTCCTGTTCGCCATGCGGTCAAGCGATGCCAGTCTTGTCGCGCCCTTCATCTACGCAACGCTGATCTTCGTGATGCTATTCGATTTCGGCGTGCTGGGGGTTGTGCCGGATCTGGTATCGCTTGCCGGCGCGGCAATCATCATCACCTGCGGCAGCTACATCGCCATTCGGGAACACCGGCAGGGAACATCCTGACCCGTCACCGGAAATCGTGAACCAGCGAAATCCACCTGCACGGTCTCACCCGCACCCGGTTTGCGCGATGTCAGTCACCATCAAGTACAAAGTTGGGAAGCTGTGAAAGGCTGGTTTTCAGCGCTTCACCCCAGGCATTCGATATCATCTGATAATAGGGGTCGTCCTCGACGATCGTCAGTTCACGACCGGGTTGCAGACTGTCCTTGTCATAAATCCGGATATCCAATGGCATGCCTACTGACAGATTGGCCTTTATCGTCGAGTCGAACGACACCATCAGAAGCTTGATGGCGTCACTGAATTCCATCTCCGCATCAAAGGCCCGCACCAGAATGGGCCGCCCGTATTTTGTCTCACCAATCTGAAAGAACGGATTGCTCTCGGAGACCTCTATGAAATTGCCCTCCGGATAGATCAGATATAGGCGCATCTCGCCGCCCTCGATCTGTCCACCCAGAATCATCGTCGCCGAAAAGGCGCTGTCGGCCACCTGCTGACCGGGCGCGGAGCTGCCGATCACTTCGGAAAGCGTCCGGCTGACAATCCGGGCCACCTGAAACATGGTTGGCGCGTGAAGGATCGACGGATTACGTTCGCTCGATTTCTTGGACTGCTCCGACAGGGTGCTGACCACCGCCTGCGTGGTGGCCAGATTGCCGGCCGTGGCAAGAAATATCTGCCGCTTGCCCGGAATGCCCCAGTTGAAGGTCTTTGGATAACAGGAAATATTGTCCACCCCGCCATTGGTAAGGGTGTCCGACATGAAAATCAGGCCGCGGGTCAGTTTCAGTGCTACGCAGTAGGACATGTTAC
>JAAZUU010000099.1 GCA_018624035.1 Rhodobiaceae bacterium
AAAGAGCAGGGGTTCGACGACTTCCGCCTCGATGACATCGCCGTCGAGCATTGGCAGATAGACGGTCCCGCCCATCAGCGCGCGACCCCCCTTCAGCATGGCCATGGCGATGGACCCGCCGACATTCGGCGAATAATAGGATGAGGTAACCTGGCCAAGCATCGTCATCGGCATCTCCTCATTCGGGTCGAGGACAGCATGCGCGCCTTCCGGTATGACGCGCTTGCGGTCGCGCGTGCGAAGCCCGACAAGCTGTTTGCGGTCCTCCATCGCCATCGAGGCGCGTTCAAGCGCCCGCTTGCCGATAAAGTCGGGTTTCACTTTCGAGACAATCCAGTCCATCCCCAGATCCTGGGGCGTCACCGACCCGTCGGTTTCCTGGCCAACGATGATGAACCCCTTCTCGGCCCGCAGCACATGCATCGCCTCGGTGCCATAGGGTGTCAGGTCGAAGGCCTCGCCGGCGGCCATCAGATGGGTCCACAGCGCCAGGCCATGGCGGGCACGGATGTTGATCTCGTAGGACAACTCACCGGTGAAGGAAATCCGGAAGACGCGCACCGGCAGGCCGGCGATATGCGCCTCGCGCATACTCATGAATGGGAAATCGGCCGCATCAAGGCTGATATCGATGCCGGCGGCCTGCAGAATTTTTGCCGCATTCGGTCCCGACAGCGTCGCCACCGACCATTCCTCGGTCACCGAGGTCAGATAGACTTTCAGGTCCGGCCATTCGGTCTGCAGCCATTCTTCCATCCAGTCCAGCACACCGGCGGCACCGCCAGTGGTTGTGGTCATGTGGAAGTGGTTCTCGCCAAGCCGTGTTGTGACACCGTCATCCATCACCATGCCGTCATCCTTGAGCATCAGCCCGTAGCGGCATTTGCCGATGCCGAGCTTGAGCCAGCTGTTGGTATAGAGACGGTTCAGGAATTCCGCTGCGTCAGGCCCTTTGATATCGATCTTGCCAAGTGTCGAGGCGTCGAGGATGCCGGCGGTCGTGCGGGCGGCCAGCACCTCGCGGTTGACCGCGTCATGCATGGTCTCGCCGTCCTTGGGATAATACCAGGCCCGCATCCACTGGCCGACATGCTCGAAGGTGGCACCATGGGCGCGGTGCCATTCATCCATGCGGGTCAGACGTGTAGGGTCGAACAGCGTGCCGATGTCGCGGCCGGCAATGGCACCGATGCTGGCCGGCGTGTACGGCATGCGGAAGGTGGTTGTGCCAACTTCCGGGATCTCGCGGCCAAGGGCATCGGCAAGGATTGCCAGCCCGTTGATGTTCGAGGTCTTGCCCTGGTCGGTGGCCATGCCAAGGGTCGTGTAGCGCTTCAGATGCTCGACCGACTGATATCCCTCGCGCGCGGCGAGGCTGACATCCGAGGCCGTGACATCATTCTGGAAATCGACAAAGGCCTTCGGGCCCTGACCGGGGCCATGCCCGTTGCTGATCTTCCATGCCGCAAGCGGCCGCCAGGACTGGTTCGGCGCTTCCACCGCGGGTGCCTCGGTCTCGCTGATCGTGAGCCCGGCCGCCTTCACCGCCGCGCTGCCGGCCTTCAGGCCGTCGACGATCGCCTTTTCGGTGTCGAACACACCATTGCCGGCGCCGGCATTGAAGCTGGCCTCATGGACTGTCGTCGGCTTGAAGCAGAGCAGCCTGTCATCCCATCCAAGCTTGCCGCGGGCTTGCGAATGAAGATGCACCGCAGGCGACAGGCCGCCGGACATGGCCAGAAGGTCGCAATCCATGTGGAACGGGTCATCAAGAACCGCGCTCGCACCTTCATTGACCGGCGCGATCTGGACACGTGCCAGATGCTGCGTGCCGCTGGCGATGGTCACGGCATGGCCGCTCAGAACCTCGATCCCGGCCGCGCGTACAGCTTTCACAAGCCCGCCCTGAAGGTCGCGCCGCAGATCGACGACAACCACATGCGCGCCGGCGCCGTGAAGCGCCAGCGCCGTGCGGTAGGCATCGTCATTATTGGTGAAGACGACCGTGCGGTTGCCGGGAACAACGCCATAGCGGTTGATATAGGTCCGTACCGCGCCGGACAACATCACACCCGGCAGATCATTGCCGGAAAAGACGAGCGGGCGTTCATGCGCGCCCTGTGCCAGGACAGTCTGCTTGGCCCGCACCTTCCACAGGCGCTGGCGTGGCAGATGCGCCGGTGGCGTGGCCATATGATCGGTCACGCGCTCGGTCAGTGTCAGGTAGTTGTGGTCCATATAGCCGAAGACGGTGGTCCGCGGCAGCAATGTCACGTCATCCATCGCCGCCAGTTCGGCAATCACGCCGGCGATCCAGCCTGCCGACGGCGCGCCATCGATCGTCACATCGGCCTCGCCAAGCAGCCAGCCGCCAAATTCATTCTGCTCGTCCGCAAGGATCACCCGCGCCCCGCTGCGGGCGGCCTGCAACGCCGCCATCAGGCCGGCAGCGCCGCCGCCGGCAACCAGCACGTCGCAATGCGCGTGGGTCCGTTCATAGCGATCGGGGTCGTCATGATCGTCAGCCACCCGGCCAAGCCCGGCGGCGCGCCGGATCACATGCTCATAGGTCATCCACATGGAGGCCGGCCACATGAAGGTCTTGTAATAGAATCCCGCCGGAAAGAAGGAATGAAGCGCCGAATTGATCGCGCCGACATCGCATTTCAGCGACGGAAAGCGGTTCTGGCTCTCGGCATAGAGTCCGTCATGAAGGTCCACCTGTGTGGCGCGAAGATTGGGTTCGGCATGCGCCCCGCGCCCCACGCGGACAAGCGCGTTCGGCTCCTCCGACCCGGCGGCGATGATGCCACGCGGCCGGTGATATTTGAACGATCTGCCGACAAGATGGACATTGTTCGCCAGCAGGGCCGAGGCCAGCGTGTCGCCCTCATAGCCCTGATAGGTGCGTCCGTCGAAGGTAAAGCTGAGCGGCTTGCCGCGATCGATCCGGCCGCCGGCGGCGCTTCGCAGCAATTGTGGTGGCGCGGCGCGGGTGAACAGGCTTGTCCTCGTCATGACACCTTGTCCTTTTTCGCCCGGGATTTGTGGGCCGGCTTCGACGCCGCCTCGGCGGCGGTGTCACGTCGCCAGCTGGCGGCATGGGCGGCCTTGCCGGCTTTCGAGGCGGGGCCGCTTCCCATCGGATATATCTCGACAATCTCGTGGGTGACGGTGTCGCGCGCCATGTTGAACCAGCGGCGGCAGCCGGCGGCGTGCCGCCAGCGTTCAAGGAACAGGCCCTTCGGATTGTCGCGCAGGAACAGGTAATCCGCGAATTCGGCGTCTGTCAGGCTGCTTTCGGCAAGCGGGCGCGCGATATGCGCCTCGCCACCACAACTGAACTCGCTTTCATCGCGTGGGCCACAATAGGGACAGGTGATCAGCAGCATGATATCTCCCTGCGCGTCAGTGCGCGACGCCGGCGGCGCCATGTTCGTCGATCAGCAAACCGGTCTGGAAGCGGTCGAGCGCATAGGGCGCGGCGATGCTGTTCGGCCGGTCATTGGCGATCAGGTCGGCGAAGACATAGCCCGAGCCCGGGGTGGCCTTGAAGCCGCCGGTACCCCAGCCACAGTTGAAATACAGACCCTCGACATCGGTCTTCGAGATGATTGGCGAGGCGTCCGGGCAGGTGTCGACGATGCCGCCCCAGTGCCGCAGCATGCGAAGCCGCGAGAGCACCGGAAACAGCTCGACCGCGGCCGAGATCATATGTTCGGGCACCGGGAAGGACCCGCGCTGCGCGTAGGAATTGTATTTGTCGACGCCAGCGCCAAGCACCATCTCGCCCTTGTCAGACTGGCTGACATACATGTGCACGGCGTTCGACATGATCACCGTATCGAGGATCGGCTTGATCGGCTCGGACACGAGCGCCTGCAGCGGCCGGCTGGCCACCGGCAGGCGGATATCGGCCATCGCCGCGACAACGCTGGAATGGCCGGCGACAACGCATCCTACCTTGCGGGTCTTGATGAAGCCGCGGCTTGTCTCGATGCCGACAATGCGGCGGCCATTACGGCGCAGGCCGGTGACTTCGCAATTCTGGATGATGTCGACGCCAAGGTCGTCCGCCGCCCGCGCATAGCCCCAGGCAACGGCGTCATGCCGCGCGGTGCCGCCGCGTTTCTGCAGGAACCCGCCCATCACCGGATAGCGGATTGTCTGGTCGATATTGATGATCGGCACGAATTTCCTGATCTCGTCCGGGCCCAGGATTTCGGAATCGATGCCGTTCATGCGGATGGCGTGGACGCGCCGCGACATCTCGCGAAGCTCATGCTCGGAATGCGCGATGGTCAGCACGCCGCGCTGGCTGAACATCACATTGAAATTCAGGTCCTGCGACATGCCTTCCCAAAGCTTCAGCGCATGTTCATAGATCGCCGCCGATTCATCCCACAGATAGTTTGACCGGATGATCGTCGTGTTGCGGCCGGTATTGCCGCCGCCAAGCCAGCCCTTTTCGACCACGGCAACACGGTTGATGCCATGAACCGCCGCCAGATAATAGGCGGTGGCGAGCCCGTGCCCGCCGCCACCGATGATGACAGCATCATACTCATCCCGGGGCTGGGCGTCGCGCCAGGCACGCTGCCATCCCTGATGATACTGCATTGCCTGTCTGGCGAGCGCGAAAGCCGAATATTTCGGCTTGCCGCCCGGCAGGCCGCTCAGGCCCCTGTCTGGTCCCTCATGGTCCGGCTTTTCTGACGCCATGACACCTCACCCGGTCTTGGCGGACCCGATCCGGCCCGCAGGTCTTTTTCACAAAGCGGCAGTAGCGCGCGCGGACACCGGGTCCGGCGGCGCCCATGATCGCCCCGACGATTCATCGCCCCGACAATCTGCGCTGTGGCCGTCACGGCACCTGTCCCCCCGACGACCACCGGTTTGTCCGGCCCGACACGGCGTCACGCTGACAAAGCGTCACAAGGCCGCACGGCCGGTCCGGAACAGCATCTGAATAGCAGAATCCATGCGTCCTGAAAATGCTGTCATCTCCCGCAAAATGACGCATCAGGGCCGCATCAGGGGCGAGTCCAAACCGCCCGCCCCGCCGGCATGCGCGCTTGACCTCGGGCCGCTTCGGGATGAACAATGGACTCTGCGAAACCCGATCCCGTCGAGGCCCCATGACCGTCATAAACTCCATCGCCGACCGCGCTGACGAACACCGAGGCTGGCGCCATGAACTGCACATGCATCCCGAAATCGGCTATGAGGAGGAATGGACCTCCGACTTTGTCGCCGCCAGGCTGGCCGAATTCGGCGTCGAGGTGCATCGCGGCATGGGAAAGACGGGCGTTGTCGGTGTGCTGCGTGGGCGCGGCGATGGCACGCGGGCGATCGGGCTTCGCGCCGATATCGACGCGCTGCCGATGCAGGAGCTGAACGATTTCGCCCATGCCTCGCGGAACCCCGGGCGGATGCATGCCTGCGGGCATGACGGCCACACGACAATGCTTCTCGGCGCCGCGCAATATCTTGCCGAAACCCGCAATTTCGACGGCACCGTCTATTTCATCTTCCAGCCTGCCGAGGAAGGCGGCGCCGGCGGCAAGGCGATGATTGATGACGGCCTGTTCACCCAATTCGAGATGCAGACCGTCTGGGGCCTGCATAACTGGCCGGCGATGCCGGCCGGCGAGGCGGGGATCCATTCCGGCGTTTGCATGGCCAATGCCGACAGTTTCGAAATCACGGTGACCGGGCGCGGCGGCCATGCCGCGATGCCGCATCTGACGATCGACCCGATCCCCTGCGGCGGCGCCATCGTGCAGTCGCTGCAGACCATTGTGTCACGACGCGTCTCGCCGGTTGACGCGGCGGTTGTCAGCGTCACCCTCTTTCAGGCCGGCAGCACGCACAATGTCATTCCCGACACGGTCACCCTTGGTGGCACGGCGCGATCCTTCAGCGCCGAGACGCGGGCAAAGCTGGAAGAGGCGATCCGCGAGATCTCGCAGACCATCGCCACAACCTATCATTGCGAACTCGATTTCCAGTGGCATCCCGGCTATCCGGCGACGGTCAACCACGCCTCCGAGGCGGCGCGTGCCGGCACGGTGATGGAGGCGGTGCTTGGCGCCAGCACGGTGACGCGCGACATGGAACCCTCGATGGGGGCCGAGGATTTCGCCTTCATGCTGGAAGAGCGGCCCGGCGCCTATATCTGGCTTGGCAGCGGCCCGGCACCGGCCGACGCGCAGCTTCATGGCGCGCGCTATGATTTCAATGACGAGATGCTTCCGGTCGGCGCCACCTACTGGGCGCGGCTTGTCGAGTCGGAGCTGCCTGCCTGACCTCGCGGTGCGAGCGGGTGACCCGACCATATGGGTAACCCGCCTGTGGTGTAAAATATCGCCAACAAAATCAGCCGCGCGAAATATCACCCGTAAAATCCCGAATTAGTTTTTCGATGTTAACGGTTTCTTAGGCACCCTCATGGCATGCTGTCCTGACGGGCATTGATGCCATGTTGCGCCATGCCCGGTTTCTCAGGAGGACGCGCCAGGTGGGATGCCGCGCGTGAGACTCTCACGAGACTCTATAGGGCGGACCCGATTATGTGGCGACATGACAGAAGCACCGATCTCACTACCGACATCACTGATGAATCCACTGATGAATTCACTGGCACCATGAGTGGTGACGGACAGGGTGAGGGGCGGGACAATGCCGCCGGCCGCGCCGCGGCGAACCGGCGGATCGATCGCCGGATTATTCAAAGGCTTATGCTGACACCATCAGCGGTTTTGAGGATGGGCGGGACAAGGTGAAATTCTCCACCGACATCGGACAAATCTGGACGCAACGTGAAACCAGCGGGGGGTCAACGAATATCCTCATCCGTAATTCCAACAATGACACAGTGAATAACAATATTCTGGCGGTGATTAATGATTTTGACGGTACTTTCGACAGCAACGACCTCAGCGATAACACCATCACCGTGACAGCCCTGCCGGAGATTAGCTGACGACAGGGTGATCTGTATCTAAATCCGCCTCGCCGCGATGGTCATGTCGGTGGCAGGGCGATGTTCAATCAGTAATGGATGACGACCTCGTCATGTCCGGTTTCGTGAGTTGCGGTTCCAACACCGGTCATTGACTCTCCGCCTGCCCAACTATAGAACAAAACATGAACAAAAAGGATGAACAGAGCGGACAATGCCGCGGTGAGACCCTTGGTAAGACCTTTGGTGAGGCCCTTGGTGAGGTTGGCGGCAAGACAGGAGGCGGGCGATGATGACAGACGGATCCGACATGACCATGACAGCGGCGCCGGCCACGCGACAGGTGCCGGTACTGGCCCCGGAATCGGCCCCGGAATCGGCTCCGGAATTTGGGGCGGCGTCGTCATTGTCATCATCCGGGGGCAATTCCCCATGTCATTCCGGCATATCCTCGGAAACACGATATGATGCATTCGCCACGCCGGATGGCGGTCGTGCCGCACGCTTCCGCAGCTTGCGCCGCGATGTCGCCGGGATCGAGGGGCGGAGCGGCGCGGCGCGGCTGCCGCTTGGCGTCGAATCGCTTGATTCGGCGCTTGCCGGCGGGCTGGCGCCGGGGCGGGTGCATCTGCTGTGCGGGCGCCCGGGGCATGATGGCGCGCTGACGGGATTCACCGTCGCGCTGCTGCGCCGCGTGCTGGCGCATCCGGATGCCTCACGAGCTGATGATTCGGCGCCGGTTGTCTGGTGTCCGGCTGCGGCGGCCGGCGCGTCCGGGATGCTCTGTGCCGCCGGGCTGGCGGCGCTCGGGGTCGATCCGGGGCGGCTGCTGATCGTCGATTCGCCGAGCCCGGGGCAAAGGCTGGCGGCGCTCGAGGATATCCTGCGGACATCCGGCCTGGCCGCCGTGATCCTCGAATATGACGGGGCCGTCCAGTCCGGCGATTACTGGATGCGGCTGGCGCGGCGCGCGCAGCTGGCGGCCGAGGCCAGCGGCGTCACCGGCTTTCTGACCGGCTGGCCGGTCGCGGCAAGCGGGTTCGAGACACAGTGGCGGGTCGCCCCGGCGATCAATCCGGCGATCAATCCGGTCCTGAACCCGATTCCAAATCCGGCGCGCTCCCCGGCCATGCAGCATCATTCCGGGTCATCTCCCGGGCCCTCCGCATGGTCACCCTGCTGGCAGGTCGAATTGTTGCAGGCGCGTGGCGGGCGTCCGCATGCCACAAGACTGTGCTGGCAGGCGCAGGATAACAGGTTCCGCGATCTTGGCCCGGCAGATGGTTTGGTAGATGGTTTGGCAGATGGTTTGGCAGATTCGGGGTCGGGTGGAGTCGCTGGCACGGCCGCACCGCAACTGCCGTTCACCGGTGGCGGGCTGCCGCGCCGGATCGTCGGACGCCGACAGGCTGCGACGTCAGTTCTGCCGCTGCGTCTGGCCGGGAATCTGGCCGGGAATCTGGCCAGCTAGTGTGGCGGGCTGGCAAGGCGGGGCTGGGCAGGGCATGTCACGACTCATCATTCATGTCTGGTTTCCGCATCTGGCGGCTGAAAGGCTGCGCCGCACCGGCACGGTGCCGGATGGCGCGCCGCTGGTCCTGACCGCCACGCCCAGAGGTGCCGAGCTGGTGGAGGCTGTCTGCCGTCTGGCGCGGCGCTGCGGGCTTCATGCCGGCATGCGGCTTGCCGATGCCCGTGCCCTGTATCCGGCCCTTGTCTCGCATGGCAGCGATGCCGCCGCCGATGCCGATGATCTGCTGCATCTTGCCAGATGGGCGCGGCGTTACTGCCCGCTGACCGCCCCGGCCCCGGCCGAAGCCGTCGGCACCGGCGCCACCATCGCGCATGACGGCAATGGCATCTGGCTTGATGTCGCCGGCGCGGCGCATCTTCGGGGCGGGGTTCGCCCGTTGATGGCCGATATGGCGCACCGTCTGCGACGGGCCGGGCTGACGGCGCGGATCGCCGTGGCGCCGACCTGCGGCGCGGCCTGGGCGCTGGCCCGTTATGGCGGGGCGGTACAGCGTCATGCCTGCACGCGCATGGATTCGCCCACGCCGCGCCAGCTGGCTGCTCCTCTGGCCGGCCTTCTTGGCGATCTGCCGCTGGCCGCGCTGCGGCTCGACGGCACCATCTGCACCGCCATGGCGGAGTCGGGACTGCGCCGGATCGGTGATATCATCCCCCTGCCGCGCGCCCCGCTTGCCGCCCGTTTCGGCACCGTCGTGACAGCGCGCCTTGATGCCGCGCTTGGCCATGTGAATGAAAGCTTCACCCCGATCGCGCCGCCGCGCCCGCGCCTGGCGGTGCTGAATTTCGCCGCGCCGATCGCCGCGCCGGCCGATATCGATGCGGCGATCGATCAGCTGATTGGCGAGCTGAGCCTGATCCTGCAGCAGCATGGGGTGGGGGCGCGGCGGCTGCAGCTTGGCTGGCAGCGGGTCGATGGCGTGGTGCGCGGGCATGACGTTCATCTGTCACGTCCCAGCCGCGATGCCGCCGGGTTCCGGCGTCTGCTTGCCGATGCCGGCGAGGCGATCAATCCGGAATTCGGGATTGAGCGGATGTGGATGGAGGCGCATGGCTGCAGCCCGCAGGCGCCGGTGGCGACCGCCTTTGATGACGGGGTATCGGTTGCCGAAAGCCGGGCCAGCCTGATCGACAGGCTGGTGGCGCGGCTTGGCCATGGCGCGGTACTGCGACTGAAACCTCGTGAGTGCTGGCAGCCCGAGGCGGCGCAATATATGGCCTATCCAGATATGGAGCAGGCAGGTTTCGACGACCGGATGAACGCGCCACCATATTGCCTGACAGCGGCGCCGCGTCCGATCCGCCTGCTGGCGCATCCGCACCGGCTGGCGGTTGTGGCGCTTCTTCCCGACCATCCGCCGGCGCAGTTCGTCTGGCAGAAACGCACCCACCGGATCGTGCGTGCCAGCGGCCCGGAACGGATCGCCCCGCAATGGTGGCATGCCGCCGCCGGTACCCGCACGCGCGATTATTTCCGGCTTCAGGATGATCGCGGCGCCGGCTTCTGGGTCTATCGCGAGGGTCTGCCCGAACGCGGCGAGGATCCGGACTGGTTCCTGCATGGTTTCTTCGCCTGATGGCGGCAAACACGGGAACCAGCCCACCCCCGGCGATACCCCCGGCGACATCCCCGGCGTTATCCGGGGCGTTACCGGGGGCGGTATTGGGCTGTTACAGCAATTTCAGCTTCCTTGCCGGGGCGGCGCATCCGCAGGAGATGGTCGAGACGGCGGCGGCGCTGGGATGGCGCGCCATCGGCATTGCCGACGTGAATTCGCTTGCCGGAATCGTGCGCGCGCATGTCGCCGCCCGCGACCATGGTATCAGGCTGGTGGTGGGCGCGCGGCTGCGGCCTGTCGACGGGCCGGAGGTGATTGTCCACCCGACCGACCGGGCCGGTTATGAATCGCTGTCGGTGCTTCTCAGCGAGGGCAATCTTCGCGGCACCAAGGCGGCACCGGTGCTGCCTCTTGCCGATCTGGCGCGTCTTGCC
>JAAZUU010000100.1 GCA_018624035.1 Rhodobiaceae bacterium
GCAGCATGGCCAGAAGATCCACGATCTGCCGATCAGCCTGCTCCGTCAGGTCGGGTTCGAGGTGCGGCAGCCGCTGGAGCCGCATCTGTGCTGCGGGTCGGCGGGAGTCTATAACATCCTGCAGCCCGAAATGGCCGAAGGCCTGCGCCGGCGCAAGCTCGATAATATTCGTGCTACCGGTGCGCCGATCGTCGCGGCTGGCAATATCGGATGTATCCAGCAGCTCGACGACGAGATTCCGGTCCGGCACACGATCCAGCTGATCGATTACGCCAGCGGCGGCCCGCCGCCGACATAGCGACGCCGGACGTCACCCGATATCAAAGAAATCGTTGCCCTTGTCGTCGGTGATGATGAAGGCTGGAAAATTCTCGACCTCGATTTTCCAGACAGCCTCCATCCCGAGTTCGGGATATTCAAGCACCTCGATCTTCCTGATCGATTCCAGCGCCAGTTTCGCGGCGACGCCGCCAATGCTGCCAAGATAGAACCCGCCATGCGTCTCGCAGCTTTCGCGAACCTGGCGCGAGCGGTTGCCCTTCGCCAGCATGACCATCGAACCGCCGGCCGCCTGGAAGGTCGGGACATAGCTGTCCATGCGCCCGGCCGTGGTCGGCCCGAATGACCCGGATGCCATGCCTTCGGGTGTCTTTGCCGGTCCGGCGTAATAGACTGGATGGTCCTTGAACCATTGTGGCAGATAGCCTTCCGCCTGCAGGCGTTCCAGCAGCTTGGCGTGTGCGATGTCACGGGCCACGATCAGCGGGCCGGTCAGGGCAAGCCTCGTCGCCACCGGATGCTGGCTGAGCGTCGCCAGAATGTCCGCCATCGGACGATTCAGATCGACCGGTACCGCCGCGACATCATCCGACTCGTCGATTTCGGGAAGATAGCGTGCCGGGTCACGCTCAAGCTTTTCAACGAAAATACCCTCCGGCGTGATCTTGGCAAGCGCCTGCCGGTCGGCCGAGCAGGACACGCCGATGCCGATCGGGCAGGACGCGCCATGGCGCGGCAGGCGGATCACCCGCACGTCATGACAGTAATATTTGCCACCGAACTGCGCACCAATCCCCAGATCACGCGTGATCTGCAGGATTTCGGCTTCCCATTCCAGATCGCGCCAGGCATGGCCAAGGCTGTTGCCCTCGGTCGGCAGCGCGTCAAGCGCCCGGATCGAGGCCTGTTTGACCGTCTTCAGATTATATTCGGCCGAAGTGCCGCCGATAACCACCGCCAGATGATAGGGCGGGCAGGCCGAGGTGCCGAGATCAAGGATCGCCGTTCGGATGAAGTCACGAAGCGAATCCGGGTTCAGCACCGCCTTGGTCTTCTGATGGAGGAAGGTCTTGTTCGCCGACCCGCCGCCTTTCTGGATGAAGGCGAATTTATATTCCAGCCCCTTGCCGGCATAAAGATCGATCTGCGCCGGCAGATTGGTTGCCGTGTTGACCTCGTCGAACATGCCGGTAGCCGCCAGCTGCGAATAGCGAAGATTGCTCTGCTGATAGGTATCGAACACGCCGCGCGACAGCGCCTCGCCCTCATCGCCATCAACCAGCACATGATCGCCACGGGTGCCGGAGATGATCGCGGTGCCGGTATCCTGGCACATCGGCAGCAGACCGTCAGCCGCGACTACGGCGTTCTTCAGCATTTCAAGTGCCACGAAACGGTCATTCTGCGTCGCTTCCGGATCGTCGAGGATCGCTGCCAGCTGGGCAAGGTGACTGCTGCGCAGAAGGTGCGAGATATCGGTGAAGGCACGCTGTGAAAGCAGGCGAAGCGCCTCCGGCTCGACTTTCAGGAAGGTCTCGCCACCAAGTTCGACAAGCGCCACATGGTCGCTGGTGACAAGTTCATATTCGGTGCTGTCGTCCCCGAGCGGGAACATCGGGCTGTAGGCAAAATCGGTCATTGGTCAATCCGTGCGGACAGGGTGGGCGCTCAGGAAGGGGATTTGCGGAAACTGTCCAGTGACACGACCTCCGCCGTTCCGCCGGTATCCGCGGCCGTTTCCGTACCATCCGGTGTCTCGATTGTGGCCTCGTCACCGGCCTCCCGGTCATTGTCGGCGTCGTCATCGCCGCCGAATTGCAGGCCGAAACCGACCGAAGGGTCGTTGAAGCTGGTCACCGCGGCGAACGGCACGGTCATGATGGATGGCTTGCCGCCGAAGAACAGCGTGACGGTGAAGCTGTCATCAGCGACGACAAGGTCGGCGAACTGGTGTTGCAGGACGATGGTGATGGTCTCCGGATGCTGCGCGCGAAGGGCGTCATCCATCGTCACGCCGGGATATCCGGTGCTGAAAGCGATGTAGAAATGCGTTTCGCCGGGAAGGCCGCTGATTTCGGTGATCTGCAGGGCCGAGCGCACGACCATACGAAGCGATTCCTCGACGAGAAGCTCGTAATTTAGTCCGGTGAATTCCTGCCCGTCATCATTCATCGCGCATTTACCTGGTTCAACTGGCACCTGTGAGAAGAAGAGGAACGCTTCTGTTGCCAGGTGCGTTCCAAACCCCGCCAGCCCGAGCTCAAGCGGACTGGACTTTAAGATCGGTTGCTTTCGCTGCCGTTAGGCTGCTGCTACTACCGGAGCAGTGTTGTCATTTGCAACTACTACATGGCCCGATAACGGCGGGTACCATACCGAGCGAAAATACTGTCTTTACCACATGCGTCGATCCTGTTTCGCCCCCAGTCTTTCAGCCGAAATTCGCCATCGAATTGGAAGTCGGCTGAAATGGTGGAGGCGCCGGGTACCGCCCCCGGGTCCGCTCTGCTTATTTCACAGCACGTTTATCGCCATAGCCGGCAAGCCGGCACCCTCAATATAGGTCCAGCGGCGGCGCTTTGAAAGCTGTTTTCACAAATGTGATGTCCGGGCGGCGTGCGGGCATGCCGGGCGTCATGGTCGGTGTCCGGAATGAATGCGCGGCCAATTCGTTTCACTGCGCTGATTGCGGCTTGATCGCCCGCTGTCGTCATGCCACTTTGCCCGGGCATCATCGTGACAGCCATGAGCGCATTTCATGCAGCAATATCTCGATCTTCTGAACCGCGTCCTCGAAGAGGGCGTCGATCGCGGCGACCGCACCGGCACCGGAACGCGCGCCGTGTTCGGACACCAGATGCGCTTTGACCTTGAGGACGGCTTTCCGCTGCTGACGACAAAAAAGCTTCATACGCGCTCGATCATCCATGAACTTCTGTGGTTCATCCGCGGCGACACCAATATCCGCTATCTTCAGGAAAACGGCGTGTCGATCTGGGATGAATGGGCCGACGGGAATGGTGATCTCGGCCCGGTCTATGGCAAGCAGTGGCGCCGCTGGCAGGGTGCGGACGGGCGCGAGATCGACCAGCTTGCCGAGCTTGTCGAGGCGATCAGGATAACGCCGGAATCGCGCCGTCTGATGCTGTCGGCCTGGAATCTGGCCGATCTGCCGCGGATGGCCCTGCCGCCCTGCCACTGCCTGTTCCAGTTTTTCGTCGCCGAGGGCAGGCTGTCATGCCAGCTCTATCAGCGCAGCGCCGACATCTTCCTTGGTGTGCCTTTCAATATCGCCTCCTACGCGCTGTTGACGCATATGATCGCCGCCGTGTGCGATCTGAAACCCGGCACCTTTGTCCATACGCTTGGTGATGCGCATCTCTATTCGAATCATTTCGATCAGGCCCGGCTGCAACTGACCCGCGCCCCGGGGCCCCTGCCGACATTGGTGCTGCGACGCGTTCCGGACACGATCGACGGCTTTGCTTTCGAGGATTTCGAGATCACCGGCTATGAGGCGGCACCGAACATCCCGGCACCGATCGCCGTCTGACATGGCTGGTGGCCTCGAGATGGTCGCTGTCGTGGCGATGGCGCGGAACCGGGTGATCGGCGATGGCAGCGGGTTGCTGTGGCATCTTCCGGCGGATCTGAAGCGGGTCAGGGCGCTGACCATGGGATGCCCGCTGATCATGGGGCGGCGCACCTGGGATTCGATTGGCCGGGCGTTGCCCGGGCGCGCCAGTATCGTGATGACGCGTGATGGCGGCTGGACCGGCGAGGGGGCCCTTCGCGCCGCCACTATGGATGAGGCGCTTGCGCTGGCGCGTGACTGGATCGATAGGACCGAGGGCGCGCGGCCCGAGATCATCCTGTTCGGTGGTGGCGAGATCTATGCCGCCGGGCTGGCGCTGACCAACCGTATCGAACTTACAATTGTCGAGATCGACCCGGATGGCGGGCCTGCGGCGGCGTATTTTCCCGCGCTCGATCCCGCCATATGGGACCGGCAGGTGCTGGAGACGGTGCCGGCGGACAGCGCGGTGCCGGCGCATCGCTATGAAAGACTGACCCGCAAGACGCCGGTCCTTGTTTGACGAATTCGTCGGGCCGCCGCCTAGTCCATGACAATTTTCGGGCCGGCCTTGGCCGGCGTGGCAAGCTGGCCCATCACCTTGCCGGCGATGGCGCGGTAATGCACGGCGTGCGGCCCGTCCGGGTCTTTCGCCACCACCGGCGTACCGGCATCCGAGGTCGCCCTGATGGTCATTTCCAGCGGCACCTCGCCAAGGAAGGGTGCGCCGATGCGCGCTGCCTCGGCAGCCGCGCCGCCATGGCCGAACACATCATGCCGCCCGCCACAGTCGGGACAGATGAAATGGCTCATATTCTCGATGATGCCAAGCACCGGCACATTGACCTTGCGGAACATGTTCAGGCCCTTGCGGGCGTCGATCAGCGCCAGATCCTGCGGCGTCGAGACGATGACCGCGCCCGACAGGGCGGCCCGCTGCGAGAGCGTCAGCTGCGCATCACCGGTGCCGGGCGGCATGTCGATGATCAATACATCAAGATTGTCCCAGGCGACGTCGCGAAGCATCTGCTCGATCGCGCTCATCACCATCGGGCCGCGCCAGATGGTCGGCGCGTCCTCGGCGACAAGATAGCCGATCGACATCGTCTGCAGCCCCCAGGCGTCAATCGGAATGATTTTCTTGCCATCGCTCTGCGGCTTGCGGTTCTGGCCGATCAGCCGCGGCAGGGACGGGCCATAGATATCGGCGTCGAGAATGCCGACCCTCTGGCCGGTCGCCGCGATGGCAAGGGCCAGATTGATCGCGGTGGTCGATTTGCCGACGCCGCCCTTGCCCGATGCCACGGCGATCAGATGGCCGGCCGGCTTCAGCGGTTCGCGTGAGGCGTCCTCACCACCCTGTTGCGGGGCGGCCTGCTGCTGGGGCTGGCTCGCCGCCGCCTGATGCGCGGTCAGCATGGCGGTCGCCGACAGCACCCCGTCTAGGGCCTTCACCGCGCCTTCGCTGGCGGCGCGGATGGCATCGGCATGATCCTTTTCCGCCGGGTCGATCTCGATCGTGAAGCCGACATGACCGTCCTTGATGACGATGCCCGAGACCTGGCCCGAGGTGACAAGATCGGTGTCCCGCCCGGGTGCTGTCACTGTCGAGAGTGCCGTCGTGACTGTTGCGTCTGTCAATTCATTGGCCATGCTTGAAATCACCAGCCCGTGTGCAAATATGTGGATGACTTGAGGGTGACATAAGCTGTCTCCGGTGGTTTTGCAACAGCATCGCATCGGACGGGGCTGTGTTGCTCTCCAACATATTCAGGTGCCGTTGCCCGCTGAAGCAGATGCGGGCTTTCGGCGCGTTTCGAAACCGAAGGCGATGGAGTAGGCGCATCATGCCATGGAATAATCAGGGTGGAGGCGACCAGGGCGGCCCGTGGGGCGGATCTGGTGGCGGTGGTGGTCGCGGCGGCGGCGGCAATGGCGGCAACCCGTGGGGGGCTGGCGGCGGCGGTTCGCAACAGGACCTCGACAAGGTCGTCCGTCAGGGACGCGAGGCGCTTGGCCGGTTGATCCCCTCGGGTGGAAAGTCTATGTCGCTGCTGGTGATTGTTGCCATCGCCATCTGGGCGATGACAGGTTTCTACCGCGTCAATCCACAGCAACAGGGCGTTGTCCTGCGGTTCGGCGAGTGGGTTCGCACAACCGCGCCGGGGCTGCATTACCATATCCCCTATCCGATCGAGAGCGTGATGACCCCCGAGGTGACGCGTGACAACCGGATCGAAATCGGGTTTCGCGATGTCAGCGGCAACAGCTCGTCGCGCCGCGATATCGCCGATGAAAGCCAGATGATCACCGGTGACGAGAATATCGTCGATATCGATTTTGTCGTGTTCTGGCGCATTGCCGATGCCGGCCAGTATCTGTTCAACCTCGCCGAGCCTGATCAGACGATCAAGGTGGCTGCCGAGGCGGTGATGCGTGAGATCATTGGTCGCACCGAAATCCAGACGGCGCTGACAGAAGGCCGTCAGGACATTCAGGTTCAGGCCCGCGCGCAGCTCCAGGAACTTCTCGACGAATACGGCTCGGGCGTGCGTGTCCGTGATGTGCAGCTGCTGGCGGTCGACCCGCCATCCGACGTGATCGACGCCTTCAACGAGGTGCAGCGGGCGCGTCAGGACCGTGACAGGCTGAAGAACGAGGCCGAGGCGTTCCGCAACGATGTTGTGCCGCGGGCGCGTGGTGCGGCGGCAAAGCTGATTGCCGAGGCCGAGGCCTATGAGGCCGAGGTCGTGAACCGCGCAACAGGTGACGCATCGCGTTTTGACCAGGTCTATCAGGCCTACAAGACAAATCCCGCCGTCACGAAGGAGCGCATCTACATTGAAACCGTCGAGGAGATTTTCGCCAATGTCGAGAAGATCATCATCGACGAGCCGTCGGGTGGCAGCGGTGTTGTGCCGTATCTGCCGCTGCGCGAGCTGAACAAGTCGTCGGGAGGAAACTGACATGGGTGCCACTCGTCTTGTATCGATCGTCGCGATCGTCCTTCTCATCACGGCCGCGTCCAGCGCGCTGTTCACCGTCAACCAGACCCAGCAGGCGCTGGTGTTGCAATTCGGCGAGCCGAAGCGCACCATCCAGGAACCCGGGCTCGCCTTCAAGATGCCGTTCATTCAGGACGTCATCTATTACGAAAAGCGTGTTCTCAGCCTGATCCCGCAGGATGCCGAGGAAGTCATCCTGTCTGACCAGAAGCGTCTTCAGGTCGATGCCTATGCCCGCTACCGGATCGAGGACCCGCTGCTGTTCTACCAGACAGTGCGCAATGAACTCGGCGCGCGGGGCAGGCTCGAGGCGATCATCGATTCATCCGTTCGTCGGGCGCTTGGTCGTGAGACCCTTGCATCGATCCTGACCGGCCAACGGAATGACATCGTTCGGTCGATCGGCGAAGAGGTGAACGCCTCGGTGTCGTCTCTCGGCATCCAGATCATCGATGTGCGCCTGCGGCGCGCCGACTATCCGACCGCGACAAGCCAGAACATCTTCAACCGAATGAAGTCGGAGCGTGAGCGTGAAGCCAAGGAATTCCGGGCGACCGGTGAGGAAGAGGCGCAGAAGATCCGTGCCGACGCCGAGAAGACCCGTACCGTGATCCTGTCCGAGGCGCAGCGCACGGCGCAGGAGACACGTGGTGCCGGCGATGGCAAGGCGATCCAGATCTATGCCGACAGCTTTGGCCAGGACGCCGATTTCTTCGCCTTCTACCGCTCGATGGAGGCGTATCGCAAGTCGATGGGGGCGAATGACACCTCCATGGTGCTCTCACCTGACAGCAGCTTCTTCCGCTTCTTCAAGGACAAGAGTGGCACGGGACAGAAATAACCCAAACTCTGCCACTTTTTGGTCACGGAGCTACTCTTTGATCACGGCATATAGCGGGGGCGCCTTGCGCTCCCGCAGTTTGTTTCAAACCGTTTCTGACAGGAGATCAGATCCCATGTTGATGAGAATGCTTCGCCCGATGCCGGCGCTTGCCGGACTGGCGATCATGTTCATAACGATCGAGGTTGGCGCCGCCGACCGGCCGGACAGCTTTGCTGACCAGGTCGACCGTCTGTCACCCGCCGTCGTGAATATCTCGACCACAACCATCGTCAATGAAGGTCCGGCGATGGATATGCCACAATTTCCGCCGGGCTCGCCATTCGAGGATTTCTTCAAGAATTTCGGCGATAATGACCGCAAGCGGAGGGCGTCCTCGCTTGGCTCCGGCTTCATCATTGATGATTCCGGCATCGTGGTCACCAACTTCCACGTGATCGAGAATGCCGAGGAAATCACCGTCACGCTTGCCGATGAGACAGCGTTCACGGCGAAGGTTCTCGGCCAGGACCAGAAGACCGATATCGCGGTTCTGAAAATCGATCCCGGCGATACCGAGCTGACAGCTGTTCCGTTTGGCGATTCAGACAGTCTGCGGGTTGGTGACTGGGTGCTTGCCATCGGCAACCCGTTCGGACTCGGCGGCACGGTCACGGCTGGCATCGTTTCGGCGCGTGGCCGCGATATCGGCAACGGTCCCTATGATGATTTCATCCAGACCGATGCCTCGATCAACCGCGGCAATTCCGGCGGACCGCTCTTCAATACGGACGGCGAGGTGATTGGCATCAATACGGCCATTTTCTCGCAGAGCGGCGGTTCGGTGGGCATCGGCTTCGCGATCTCGTCGAACCTTGCCAAACGGGTGACATCACAGCTTGCCGAATTCGGTACGACCCGGCGCGGCTGGCTTGGTGTGTTCATTCAGGAAATCACGCCGGATATTGCCGACTCGCTTGGGCTTGACACGGCCGCCGGCGCGCTTGTCAGCACCGTGAACGAGAACAGCCCGGCGCAGGCGGCCGGTCTCGAGCCGGGTGATGTCATCGTCAGCTTTGACGGCAGGATGATCGACAAGATGCGCGACCTGCCGCGTATTGTGGCTGAAACCGAAATCGGCAAGACAGTGCCGGTCGCGGTCATTCGCAACGGCAAGAGCATCGAGGTTCAGGTCACGCTCGGCGAGCTTGAAAAGGCCGAGCTGGTCGGGATCGTGAATGAGCAGCCGGAAGGCGAGGCGGAAAGCTTCGACAGGCTTGGTTTCTCGGTCGAGAATCTCACCGCCGAACTGGCGGGCGAGCTTGGCCTTGATGCCGATACGCGCGGTGTTGTCGTGACCGAGGTTGCCGAGGGTGGCCCGGCCTTTGCCAAGGGGCTGAAACCGGGAGACATCATCAGGCGCTTTGGCCAGCGCCGGGTCGAGAATGCAGCCGATCTTGCGAAATCGGTGTCCGAGACACGTGAGGCCGGACGCGCCGGTGTGCTCCTGCTGGTTGAAAGCGAGGGACGTGAACGCTTCATCCAGATCGGTTTTGCCAAGGAATGATGGCGTAGCCAAACATCCAGAACATACTTGAAGGGCCGGCATCGTCCGGCCCTTTTCCGTGCCGCGTCTTGACCGGTTAGGCGGCGGCGAATTCCCCTTCCCCATAGCCCTGAAGATACAGCAGGCCGGTCAGATCGGTGTGGTTGAGTTGCAACGCCACAGCCTCGCGCAGAAGCGGTTTGCCCTTCAGCGCAACGCCAAGTCCGGCGGCCTGAAGCATCACAAGGTCGTTCGCACCGTCGCCGACACAAACCGCATCCTCACGCCCGATTCCGATCTCGCCGCAATAATGGTCGAGGAAGACAAGCTTTGACTCGCGGTCGAGCACCGGTTTGGTGACGGTGCCGGTCAGCAGGCCGTCTTTTGCCTCGAGAATATTTGCGTGGTGGTCATTGAAGCCGCACATCGCCGCCACCGGGCCGGTGATGGCGGTAAATCCGCCCGACACCAGATAGCAGCAGGCCCCGTGGGCACGCATGGTTTGGACAAGATTTTTGGCGCCGCCGGTGAGTCTCGATTCCGCCAGCGCCCGGTCAATCAGGCTTTCGGGCTGGCCGCGAAGCAAGGCCACACGTTCATCCAGCGCCGCCTCGAAATCCAGCTCGCCGCGCATGGCACGCTCGGTGATCGGGATGATGGCCTCGGCAAGGCCGGCAATGCGGGCCATGTCATCAAGGGATTCGGATGTGATGATGGTGCTGTCCATATCGGCGATCAGCAGCTTCTTGCGACGGCCTTCGGCCGGCAGGATATTGATGTCTGTATGTTGGTCGGATGCCTGTAGCCTGAGGCTTGCCAGATCAGCGATATCGTTGACCTGCACCTGCCAGGCCCGTCCGCCATGAAGCCATCGTGCGTTGTCCGCATCCGCCTTGATTCTGGCGGTGGCAAGAAGTGCCAATCCGTCCCCGATGCCCAGGCATGGCTGTTCCGAGCTTGAAAAAACTGCGAAATGATGCACTTTTGCCAGTCCCTTTCCCAGATCGACAGTTTCACAGGATAAACCACAGATCGGTATGGCTGACCACTCGGAAATAGCGCGCGCGACGGCCGCCGGGGCCGTGCTGATGATCTGCGGGCCGACGGCCGCCGGCAAGTCGGGCCTGGCGCTGGCGCTGGCTGAAAGATGGGGCGGCGTGATCATCAATGCCGACTCGATGCAACTCTACAGTGATCTGCGTATTCTCACGGCGCGTCCCGATGATGCGGAGATGGCGC
>JAAZUU010000187.1 GCA_018624035.1 Rhodobiaceae bacterium
GGTGGCATGCTGGTCAGGACATCACTCATCATCGTAATAATCCTCGTCCCGCATGGCGATCTTGCGCAGCCAGATACCGCCAACCACAATGGCGACGCAGATCACAAAGGCATAGACGGCCGGGAACAGCGGTATATCCTCGGCAGCGATCTCGCCATGCCGGTGAATGACAAATTCGAGCGCCACGAGGACAGCGCCGGCGGCAAGCAATACCCGCGTCGCCCATTTTCCCATCAGCGCCAGGCGCGCTGATTCCTCGCTCTGTCCGCTCATCGTGTCACCATCGCCTCTGCCAGTTCAAGGAATGTGCCGGCAAAAAAGAACAACGCCACGCTGAGCGCGGCTGTCAGCACCGGCGGCAGGATCGTCAAAACATGCCGGTCGATCTTCACCTCCTTGACCTTTGGCTTGAAAAAACCACGTGCCACAGGATCAAGCAGGTAATAGATATTCAGAAGTGATGACAGACTGAGAACGGCAAGCACCATCACCAGTCCGGCATCGGCCGCCCCTGACATCAGATAGAATTTCGACCAGCTGCCGCCAAGCGGCGGAATGCCGATGATCGACAGCGCACCGAGGAAAAACGCGCCGAACAGCCAGGGCATTTTGCGCCCCTGCCCGTCAAGTTCGGAAATCTTGGTGATATGCGCCTGCACATAGATCGCCCCGGCTACAAAGAACAGTGTGATCTTGCCGGCGGCGTGCATCACGATGTGAAGTGCCGCCCCCATGGCCGCCACCTGCGTGGCGATGGCGGCACCAAGAACGACATAGGACAGCTGGCTGATCGTCGAATAGGCAAGACGCGCCTTCAGATCGTCCTTGGTGATGGCAACGCAGCTTGATGCCAGGATGGTGAAACAGGTCAACCAGACAAGCCAGGTCGCGGCACCTGTGTCGGCCAGGAAATCAATGCCGAAGACATAGACAACCACCATCAACAGCGTAAACACGCCGGCCTTCACGACCGCCACGGCGTGGAGCAGCGCCGAGACAGGTGTCGGCGCCACCATCGCCGCCGGAAGCCAGCGGTGAAGCGGCATCACCGCCGCCTTGCCGACCCCGAAGACAAACGCCGCCAGCAGCCACGGCGCGGCGGCCACGGGAATGGCGTCTTTCAGAATACCGCCGGGAACAAAATCAAGCCGCCCGGTCATCAGCCACACATAGATCACCGCCGGCAGCAGCAGGATCACCGAACTGCCGACCAGAATGCTCATATAGAGCCGGCCGGCATCTCGCGCCGCCCGGCTGTCCTTGTGGGTAACAAGCGGAAAGGTCGAGAAGGTCAGAATCTCGTAGAAGATGAACAGCACCAGAAGATTGCCCGACCAGGCGATCGCCATCGCGGCATGCACCGCTACCGCATAGAAGGCGGCAAAGCGTGTCTGATGCTTTTCATGATTGCCGCGCATATAGCCGACCGAATAGACAGCCGCCAGGATCCACAAACCCGAGGCGACAAGTCCGAAAATGGCACCAAGCGGCGTCACCCGGAAGGCAAGGTCGAGCCCTGGCGCGATTTCAGCCGCCACCCATGTCGGCGCGCCGCCGGCCAGCACGTCCGCCGTCACCTCGACCGCGGCGACGAAGGTTACCAGCGCGCCAACCGGCCCGGCGATATCACGCCAGTTCGACCTGACGGACAGCAACGGCACCAGCAGCGCGGTGACAAGCGGCGCGAAAATGCCGACAAGCAAGGCTGTCTGGGGGTGCATCAGCATGGTCACATCCCCCCTGTGAACTGCATGGCGGCGCGCATCGCCGCGTCAACAAGCGGTGCCGGCGCGACACCGAACCAGAGATTACCAAGCGCCAGAATCCACAAAGGCAGGTAGAGTGCCGGCGTCTCGCGCACCGGCGCTGTATCCCCGCCCGGTTTCCACAGAACCTCGATGATCTTCCACAGATAGGCGACTGACAGCGCGCTGCTGGCCAGAACCAACCCCACAACAATGATCATCTCGGCTTCGAGAAGTGCCCGTACAAGATAGAGTTTCGAGATAAAGCCGGCGGTCAGCGGAAGGCCAATGAGGCTCAGCCCGCAAATCAGGAACGCCGTGGTGGTGATCGGCATCCGTCTTCCCAGTCCGGCCATCTGCGTAAGGTTGATCCGCCGCCCCAGCAGCACCGCATAGGCACCGACGGCGAGAAACAATCCGCCCTTGATCAGCGCGTGATTGCCGATATGGATGAAACCGGCGGCAATGCCGGCGGTTGTCGACACACCGAAAGCAAGCGCAATGTAGCCGATCTGCGCCACCGAGCTGAAAGCCAGCAGCTTTTTGATGTCATTCTCATAGATGGCGAGGATTGTGCCGACAAAAATACCGCCAAGCGCCAGTGGCACGAGAACGAATTCAAGCGCAAACCCGGTCATGTCCGGCATGCCGGCAAAAATATCAAAGACGATCCGCGCCATCACATAGAGCGCCGCCTTTGTCGCGATGGCGGCCAGCAGGGATGACACCGCCGACGGCGCGAAAGCGTAGGCCGCAGGTAGCCAGACATGAACCGGGAAGATCGCTGCCTTGACCAATATACCGGCCATCATGAAACCGAATCCGACCATCACCACCGTTGTCTGTGACACTTCGGGAATACGCACCGCAAGATCGGCCATATTCAGCGATCCGGTCACGGCATAGATAAAGCCCACGCCAATGACATAGAAGGTCGCGCCGACCGCGCCGATCACCAGATAGTTGTAGCCGGCGATCAATGCCCGCCTGTCGCGCCCGGCGCCAAGGGCGATCAGAATGACCGAAGACAGCGCCGAAATCTCGAGGAAGACAAACAGATTGAAGGCATCACCCGTCATCACCAGGCCGGACAGACCACCACAGGCAAGCAGCCAGGCGGCATAGGCCTTGCCGGCATCCGCCTCGACGATCTCGGCAAGCAGCGCCGTGCGCGCGAACAATGTCGCAACAAAGGCCAGCCCGGACATTACCAGCACGGTGAAGGCCGACGGCGCGTCGACAACAAACTCGATCCCCCAGGGCGGCGGCCAGTTGCCGAGGAAATAGCTGAAACTTTCACCGCCCGTTACCGCGCCCTGAAGCAACAGGGCGCACAGGAAGGCGGCACCGCTGCCAAGAACCGCCAGAAGCCATGCCAGTCCGGCCACCGGTGTCATCGCGGCGACGGGCGACAGCAGCAAAGGAATGGCGACGACAAGCGCCGGCAGATTGGCAATGATCTGGGCGAGGCTCATGCCGCCCCTCCTGCCGCGTCATCGCCGCGGCGGGCCCGTGGTTCGGCCGCCTCGGCCTTCATGACCAGCACCTCGTCATCCTCGATGCTGCCAAAGGCCGCATGGATCCGCAGGATCAGCGCAAGGCCGAGCGCCGTTGTCGCCACACCGACGACAATCGCGGTCAGGATCAGCACATGCGGCAGCGGATTGGAATAGAGCCTCTCGCCACCGTCCAC
>JAAZUU010000101.1 GCA_018624035.1 Rhodobiaceae bacterium
CATTTCAGGCTGCCAAGGACATCGCCGGTGATACATTGCGAATGCAGTCGCACAAGTGGCGCAGCTGCCGGATCGACCTGGCCGACAATCACCGCGAAATGCTCGTCACCGCCAAGTTCGGCGCGGAACATCACCACTTCGGCTTCCGGCGCCACCCGAAGCGGCACCTTGGCCCGCGCGGCGATGGTCAGGCTCTGCGCCGCCGCATCTATGTAGCCGTCGATATCGCGATCATTGATCACGATGAGATTGTCGTCCTCCTGGAGACGTTCCTGGAAGGCCGCGTCGCGTGTCGGCAGACGGGTGACCAGCGCGGCAGGCAGCAATTTGGCGATGCGCAGAAGCCGTGTGGCGTAATCGGCAAGCGACCCCCGTCTTTCGCCGACAAGTGACGTCACGCCATCGAGAAGTCCGGCCGCCGGCTGGTCCACGGCAAGCTGCCCGATGCGATCATGATCGAGATTATGCGCTGGCAGGCTGGCCCCGCAGAATTCGGATTCAAGCTGCCGGCCAAGGCTTTCCATGCGCGTTTCGGTAAGAATCAGCACCGCGCCCGATCCGGCAAGCCGCTGCATCTCGTCACGTGCGCCGTTGCTTGCCAGTTCGGCAGCCTGCAACAGACAGGCAGCGCCGTTCGAAAGCCGCAGCAGCACAAGGCCGCCGCGCCGCAGTTCCTGACAGGCCCGGTCGGTCTTCAAATAGGTTCGGCTGGTATTCGGATTCCGCATCGTGATGCCTTTTGGCCGGTGACAGGCCTTTGGAGGTTTTTCCAGTTTGTTGAATCAGGTTATTCTGTCACAGGATGACTATGCGATGCCTCCTTGTATGGAGTGAATGATGAAATTGCAAGGATTGGACGGCAACGCCGTTTGGGACAGTGAACCGAAGGGCCGCCTTCTGGTGGTGGATGATGATGTATTTCTGCGCACCACCCTTCGTGAGCAGTTCGAGGCCGAGGGGTTCGACCAGCTGATCGAGGCCGGATCGCTGATCGAGGCCTTCCGTGCGGTTGAGGACCATGCGCCCGATCTCGTCATTCTTGATATTCGCCTTCCTGATGGCAATGGCGTGGAAATCTGCCGCAAGCTTCGCGAGCGTGGCTTTGAAAGGCCGATCATCATGCTGACCGGCCAGAATGCCGAAGAGGACATCATCGCCAGCCTCGAGGCAGGCGCCAATGACTATGTGGTCAAGCCGATGCGGATGGGCGAGCTTCTGGCGCGCGTGAAATCACAGCTCTGGCAGCATAAGGCCTCCGACACCGCCCGCTTCTCGATCAGCGGGCTGAGTTTCATTCCGGCCAACAAATTGTTGAAGATGGCGGATGATTCCCGCAAGGTGATCCTGACCGAAAAGGAAGCCACCATTCTGAAATATCTCTACCGCGCCTATCCGAACTGCGTTTCCAAGGAGGAGCTTCTTGCCGAGGTGTGGGGATTCCAGAACGGGCTGAGCACCCATACGGTCGAGACACATATCTACAGGCTGCGCCAGAAGGTGAAGCGACTGACCAAGCAATCCGTCATCATCACGACAACCACTGGCTACGCGCTTGACTCAATTGCCTGACAGGCGGGTGACGCATGGCATGACGCGGTGAGGTCGCCGGTCGGAATGAATGTTCGGTCAGGATGAGTTTTCGGGGATATCGGCCAGATCGCGGGTATTTGGCGGAAGTCTGGCTGGGGCGGTAGGATTCGAACCTACGATACACGGTACCAAAAACCGATGCCTTACCACTTGGCTACGCCCCAATCGCGAAGTGGCCGCAATGTAGCGACACAGGAACGGGCGATCAAGCCCGATCACGCACAACATGATGATTTAATTGATGGCGTGATGATGCTGTCATGTCAGCTCAAAAAGCTGTCGCCACCGCCCATTGCCCCTGCATGGTGAGATGGCCGGCGGCGGCGCTTGCAAGCCTTGCATCCTGAAACAGCGCAAAACAGGCCGAGCCGCTTCCCGACATCTGCACGCCCTCGGCCCCCTCGCATTCCGCCAGCAGATCAATCACGTCGCCGATGTCCGGACAGAGATGTCGGGCCGCCTCGGCAAGATCATTGCCGCGCCGCATGATCCGCGCCGGATCGGCCGGTGGCGGTGGCAGATCGCGCGGCATGCCGACACCCGGCCGCGTGCGGGCAAATTCCCGGAACACGGCGATGGTCGACAAAGATGCCTCGGGGCGCGCCAGCACGACATGGCCATGCGGCACGCTGTCGAGAGGGCGGAGCTGTTCGCCGATCCCCGTCATATGCCGCGCCACGCCGGCAAGACAGACAGGGACGTCGGCACCAAGATCCAGCGCCAGGCCACGCATGGCGTCGGGATCGATGCGGGTTGCCGCGTGCCGGTCCAGATAGCGCAGGATCGCCGCGGCGTTGCTGGAACCACCTCCCAGTCCGGCACCGACAGGAATATGCTTGTCGAGCGTCACCGAAAGGGGCCCGATCATCCCGCCGGCGTCACGGTAGCGCCTGATGGCGCGAAGGCAGATATTCTCGGCATCGTCGGCGATGGCGGCCGCGAACGGGCCGGTAATGTCGAGGCTGTCCGTCCCGCCGTTCCCACCAGCTGGCCTTACGGTCAGGCTGTCGCCGAAGTCGGTAAAGACGACAACTGAGTCCACAAGGTGATAGCCATCGGCGCGACGACCGGTGATCTGCAGACAGAGATTCAGCTTCGCCGGCGCCGCCAACCGCTCGCATTCGCCAGTCGCCAATGTCATCAGTCAGTCCGATTTCCGGATTTGGAAGCCGGCGTTATGGAGGCCGGGATTTCGGAAGCCGGCAGACCCTTCTCCAGCCTGTCTGACAGAAGCTTCCGTTCGGTTTCATCGCTGCTCAGCGACAGGGCAAGGCGCCATTTGAATCTGGCTTCGTCATGCCGGCCCAGAACCCAGTAGACGTCACCAAGATGGCTGGTAATCTCGGGATCGGACGGCTCGAGCTCGGTGGCTCGCTCAAGATAGCCCACCGCCGTTACCGGATCGCCAAGCCTGAAATGCACCCAGCCAAGGGAATCAACGAAAAACCCGCTGTCCGGACGCTGGCTCACGGCCTGTTCGATCATCGCGATGGCCTCGTCCAGATTGCGGCCTTCATCCGCCCACCAGTAACCAAGGTAATTCAGCGCATAGGCATCGGACGGATCGATTTCTATGGCGCGGAGAAGATGTGTCTCGGCGGCCCCTGTTTCGCCGAGCCGCTCGAGTGACACGCCGAGGCTGCGGTGAAGGCCACCGCTGTCACTGCCGAGATCGAGCGCCGCCATATAGGCATCGCGCGACTGGCGGAACTGGCTGTGGCGGCGGTGAATATCGCCAAGACGCTGATGAAGTGACGCGTTCTCGGGATCCATTTCAACAACTTGCCGCAGCCTGTCGATGGCTGTCTGGGCATCACCCTGTTCCTCGATGACCGACGCTTCGGTCAGCCGCGCAAGCTGACCATAGACACCGTCCGAGGGAATGCGGCCAAGGGTGGCGAGGGCTTGCTCATTCTGTCCGAAATCAGCCATCTGCTGGGCCAGCAGCAATCTGGTGAACTCGTTGCCGGGGTCGATGAACAGGCTGAATCGCAGGCGGGCGGCGATCGATTGTCCTGACTCATTGTCACGCTCGGCAAGCGCCATGGCGACCACGGCATTGGCGATCATCCGGTGCGGACCCGGCAAAGTGCCGGCCTGGCGTTCCAGCGCGCCGCGCACCAGCCGGTGGTTGAACTGTCCTGACAATCTCGTCGTGATGATCCTGTCCACAGCCTCCCAGTTGCCGCGCCGTGCGTGGAGCGCGGCAAGCTGGAGCAACAGATGTGCACCTCGCAGCTTGCTGTCCAGACCGATGACACGTTGTTCCGCTTCCGCCGTCAACCCGAGATGTTCTGCCATCAGGGCGGCATGGAGCCGGAAATAGGGTGGCATGCCGTCATCCTGACTGACAGCAAGACGTCCGGCCTCAAGAAGCGCCGAAATACCGGCGTCGCCGCGGTCGGCGGCGACAAGGCTCCATCCGCGGATGATACCGGCAAGCACAAGCGAGGTACCGTCCTCGGCAATCTTGTCGGCGAGAATCAGCGCCGCCGTCCAATCCGCTTTCCTGATGGCCAGCGCGGTGCCGGGCTCACCGCCAAGCGGCACGACGACATCAAGGCTTTCAAGCTGCCTGCCAAGGGCCGCCGCACGCTCTATATCCCCGTAATAATACTGGGTCAGGAACGCCTGGCGAAGCAACGGAATGCTGTCGGTTTCCGCTTCCAATGTCTCGAGGAAGAAGGTGGCCGACTGGCCGACATCATTGAAATAGAGCGCCTGTCGCGCGGCGAGGTAATGTCCGGCCGAACTGACCGTGTCATGCTGGCTGCTGGCATCGGTTGCCGGCATGCCCGCCGCCGCGGTGGTGGCGTCCGGAACGGGCAGGGAAGACGGGGTTGTCACACTCGTTCTGGGTTGTTCACCACAGGCCGCCATCACGCCCGCCAGCAGCCAGACGGCGATCATCCGGAACGACCCCCCGGTGGTGTTTGCTGCTGTCCGCGGGCCAGACATGACCCCTCCCCTGCCTACATATTCGGATAATTCGGGCCGCCGCCGCCCTCCGGCGTCACCCATGTTATATTTTGGCTCGGGTCCTTTATATCGCAAGTCTTGCAGTGAACACAGTTCTGCGCATTGATCTGCAGGCGGGCGTTGCCACCATCATCATCGCGGACGATTTCATAGACGCCGGCCGGGCAATAACGCTGTTCGGGGGCGTCATAGATCGCCAAATTATGCGACACCGGTATGGTCTGATCCTTCAGGGTCAGGTGCGCCGGTTGGTTTTCCTCGTGATTCGTCCCCGACAGATATACCGAGGAGTTGCGGTCGAAACTGACCACCCCATCAGGCTTGGGATAGTCGATTTTCGGCGCGTCTGTGGCCGGCTTCAGCGACAGGTGGTCGGCGTGGTGGTGCAACGTCCAGGGCGCCCGGCCCATGAACAGGTAAGTGTCGAGCGCGGCATTCGCCATGCCAAGCCACAGGCCCTTTGCGAATCCCGGCCGGATGTTGCGAACCTTGTAGAGCTCCTTCCACATCCAGCTGTCCTGAAGCCGGTTGGCATAGCTTGCCGGCTCATGGCCGGGCTGCATGTCGTCAAGCGCCTCGAAGATGGCCTCGGCGGCGGTCATGCCCGACTTCATCGCCGTGTGTGTTCCCTTGATCTTGGGAACATTCAGGAATCCGGCGGTGCAGCCGACAAGGCAGCCGCCCGGAAAAGTCAGTTTCGGAATCGACTGGAAGCCACCCTCGTTCAGCGCCCGCGCGCCATAGGCGACGCGTCGTCCACCCTCGAAAACGTCGCGGACCGCGGGGTGCGTCTTGAAACGCTGGAATTCCTCGAAAGGCGACAGGTGCGGGTTCGTGTAATCAAGTCCGACAACATAGCCGACGGCAACCTGGTTGCCATTCAGATGATAGAGAAACGAGCCGCCATAGGTATCGGTCGACAACGGCCAGCCAACCGAATGCCAGGCGGTGCCGGGGCGCGATTTCTCCGGATCAATGTCCCACAGCTCCTTGATCCCGATGGCGAATGTCTGCGGGTCCTTGCCCTCGCGCAGATCGAACTTGTCGAAGAGCGTCTTCGTCAGATGACCGCGGCAGCCCTCGGCGAAAATCGTCTGTCTGGCGCGAAGCTCCATGCCGCGCATGAACATGTCGGTCGGCTCGCCATCCTTGCCGATCCCCATATCGCCGGTGGCGACACCGCAGACCGCGCCCGTCTCGTCATAAAGCACCTCGGCGGCGGCGAAGCCGGGATAGATTTCAACACCCAGGGCCTCGGCCTGCTCGCCGAGCCAGCGGCAGAAATTGCCAAGCGAGATGATATAGTTGCCGTGATTGTTCATCTGTGGCGGCGTCGGCATGCGGATGGCGCCGCTTTCGGTCAGGAACATGAATTTGTCGGCTGTCACCGGCGTGTCGAGTGGCGCACCGCGCTCCTGCCAGTCGGGGATGAGCTCATCGAGACTTCGCGGCTCGAGAACGGCGCCGGAAAGGATATGCGCACCGACCTCGCTTCCCTTTTCGATCAGGCACACCTCGAGATCGCGCCCGGCCTCCGCGGCAAGCTGTTTCAACCGGATCGCCGCTGACAGGCCCGACGGGCCGCCGCCAACGATCACGACATCGAATTCCATTGCTTCACGTTCCATTTTCGCACCCCTGCCCGTCTCCGATGCTGTACGGGACTTTCCTTGTCTTCGCAGTTTCTGGCATTGTTAACGCTGTTTCTGGTTATATGGTACCGGGAACCGGCGCAACAGGTGCTTTTTTGGCGCAACCGGACAATCGGGAATTCGATGGAAAACGGCATGGTGGCGAATTCGCAAGATCGAAAGGTGCTGATTGACCAGCTGGCATGGCAGGATGCCATGGGAATCGACGAGATCCTGCTTGACGTTCCGGCGCCGGGCGAGGTGATGTCGGTGTCGGCGCTTGTTGCACCGCCACCGGTGCCCTCTGAACCGGTATCACCGACACCGACAGCGCCGACACCGACAGCGCCGACACCGACAGCGCCGGCATCGGCATCGCCGGCTGATCCCCCCCGGCTGTCTTCATCGCTTGCCGACCGTTCGGCGGCCCTTGCCGACATCACCAATCTCGGGGAACTGCGCGACGCGCTGGAAACGCTTGAGGGCTGCGCTCTCAAACATACCGCCAGCAACATGATCTTCGCCGATGGCAATCCCGGCGCGACATTGATGGTGATCGGTGATGTGCCTGGTCGTGACGAGGACCGGGTCGGCCTGCCACTTGTCGGCGCCGATGGCCAGCTCTTCGACCGGATGCTGGCCTCGATCGGGCTGTCGCGTGCCGATATCTACATGGCACCGCTGATCCCGTGGCGCCCGCCCGGCAATCGCACGCCGACAGCCGAGGAAATGGCCCTTCTGCTCCCGTTCCTTTACCGGCATGTGCAGCTTGCCGCGCCGCAGATGCTTCTTCTTCTCGGCGGGGTCACGGCAAAGACGGTTCTGCCGCCGGGCGGCGGCATCCTGAAATTGCGTGGCCGCTGGCATGACATCGACTATGGTGACGGGATGATGCGGCCGACCCTCGCCACATTGCACCCTGCCTATCTGACCCGTTCGCCAGCGCAAAAGCGGCTTGCTTTTGCGGATCTGGTGGCCCTTGCCGGCAAACTCGGATAAGGTGCGGCCCCAATGATGGACGGAGCCGGACGAACGCCATGCGCATCGCGGTGCTGAAAACAATCCTGCCGGGCCTTCTGGCGTTGCTGATCTGGATGCCGGCCATGTCGGCGCGGGCGGACGGGTCGCACCCCCTTCCCGCCCCGCTCAGCAAGTTCGATGTGGCGCAGTATCAGCGCCTGTTCCACCTTCAGGAAGTCGGCCGGATGAAGCAGGCCACCCGCGAGATGTATCGCCTCGAGAACGATATCCTGCGCGGCCACCTGCTGTCACAGCGCTACCTTCATCCGACGGCGTGGCGATCGACATACCGGCAGCTGTCCTCCTGGTTGAAACTCTATAATGACCACCCCGATGCCAGCCGCATCTTCTGGCTGGCCAAAAAGCGTCGGCCGAAAAACACCGCCGCGCCGACTTCGCCCAAGCCAGGCTATCTGAACGGCTATGGACTCAGCAGCGGCAGCAGCTACCGCCCGCGAATCCCGATGTATACGGGTGGCCGGGCCTCGCCGCGAACAACAAGGCGGGTGGCACGCGAGGTGCGGCGCGCCATTCGGCGCGGCTGGCCAAGCGGCGCGCTGGAGGTGGTCGAGAATGAGCGTAACCGCCGTTACCTCACGAAGCAGGAAGAGGGACAGCTTCGCGGCGAGATTGCGCATGCCTATTTCATTTTCGGCGTCGATGACAAGGCCATCCGGCAGGCCCGCCATGGCATTGGCGCGGCCCGTGACGGGGCTTTCATGGCTTATTGGGCTGGCGGGCTTGCCGCCTGGCGGAGTGGGCAGACAAGGCTTGCCGGCGCGTTTTTCCGCACGCTTGCCGATGATGACGAGCTGTTCCCGTCGCTTCGCAGTGCCGCCGCCTTCTGGGCACATCGCGCGGAAATGCGCGAGGGTCGCCCGGAACAGGCGGTCCGATACCTGAAGATCGCCTCGCGGGAGCTTCACAGCTTCTATGGCGTCATGGCGCGGCAGATTCTTGGCCAGGATTTCGACCTGACATTCGATCTGCCACGCTATGATGGCGGCTTTCTTGACTGGGTCTCACAGCGCCCCGGTGGCCAGCGCCTGTTCGCGCTTTTGCAGATCGGACGGGTCAATGATGCCGAGCGTGAGCTTCGCTATCTCTGGCCCGACATGCCGGAGACGATGCAGGAATCGGCGCTGCGGTTCGCGATCGATCACGGTATGGCGGGTCTCGCCTATCGGGCCGGAGAGTTGCTGCGGCGCGACAAGGGGCGGATCTGGCTTGGCGCGATCTATCCGATTCCGCGCTATGACGTCGAATTCTCGGTTGATCAGGCGCTTGTCTGGGCCATTTCGCGACAGGAATCGGGCTTCAACCCGCGCGCGAAGAGCCGCGCCCGCGCCGCCGGGCTGATGCAGATCATGCCATCGACAGCCTCCTTCGTGACCAACAACCGTGCCCTTCGCGGCCGTGACAAACATCTGTTGCTTAACCCGCAACGCAATCTTGCCATTGGTCAGGCCTATATCAACAAGCTGTTGAACGAGCCGCTGATCGACCGGTCGATCGTGCGTCTTCTGGCCGCCTATAACGGTGGGCCCGGCAATCTGCGGAAATGGCTGGCGCGGATCGACCATCAGGATGATCCGTTCCTGCTGATCGAATCGATTCCGGCGCGCGAGACCCGCCATTACATCAAGAATGTGATCAGCAACCTTGCCCTTTATCGCATGCAGCTTGGCGAGCCGGCTCCCGAGCTGCGCGAACTGGCCGCGGGTGGCCATGGCCGATTTGTTTCGCTGTTCGCGCCGCAGATGCTAAACACGAAAGACGGGTCCTGACGCCCGTCCGCGAGGGAGACCCTGATGGCACACAACACCGATCAGCTTGACATGTCGGTTCCTTTCCAGCCGGTCAACATCGCCGTGATGACCGTTTCCGACACACGAACACCCGATGATGACCGGTCGGGCGACCTGCTGGCCTCGCGGATAGAGGAGGATGGCCATGTCCTGGCCGCGCGGCTGATCGTGACCGATGATGTGGACAGGATCATCGCGCAGCTTCGCGGCTGGATTGCCGACAAGGCCATCGATGTCGTGATCACCACCGGAGGAACCGGGCTGACGGGCCGTGACAGCACGCCGGAAGCCTTCGCGAAGGTGGTGGAAAAGGACATCCCCGGCTTTGGCGAGCTGTTCCGCTACCTGTCTTTCGCCAAGATCGGAACCTCGACCGTGCAGTCGCGCGCGCTTGCCGGGGTCGCTGGCGGCACCTACATGTTCGCCCTTCCGGGCTCGCCATCAGGGTGCAGGGATGGCTGGGATGACATCCTGCGCTACCAGCTGGATATCCGTCACCGGCCCTGCAATTTTGTCGAGATCATGCCACGCCTGACCGAATCCGCCTCGACCCGCCGTACCGGCTGATGCCCGACCTGTCGATCGAGTCCGGCTTTGCCGGCCCGGTGATCGGTATTGACGAGGCCGGTCGCGGCCCCTGGGCAGGGCCGGTGACCGTCGCCGCCTGCTGGCTCGATACGAGCGCGCTGTCGCCGCTTGTGCCGGGGCTTGATGATTCCAAGAAACTGACCGCCGCGCAGCGGGAAACCTTCCACGCCATCCTCACGGCGCCGCCACATCTTCATGCCGTTCTCTCGGTTCCCGTCGAGACGATTGATCGCGACGGGATCCTGAAAGCCACCCTTGCCGGCATGGCCGAGGTGGCGCAAGCGCTCGCCGGGCTGCTCAGGGATGAGGGGGTTGGCGAGGTGGCGCAGCTGTTGATCGATGGCAACCAGATGCCACCGCTCACACTGCCGGCGCAGACGGTGGTGAAGGGTGATTCGCGCAGCCTCAGCATTGCCGCCGCGTCGGTGATCGCCAAACATGAACGCGACCGGATCATGAAGGCCCTTGCCACCACCTTCCCGGGCTATGGCTGGGAGACCAATATGGGATATGGCACAAAGGCGCATCAGCAGGGGCTGGCATCGCTTGGCGTCAC
>JAAZUU010000188.1 GCA_018624035.1 Rhodobiaceae bacterium
GTCGCCGCTGTCAGCTTTGGTGCCAATGTCGCTGTCAGATGATTGGTGAGGTGGCACAGAAGTGGCCGCTCGGCAAAGCTTGACACAAAAAGGCTGTTGAAGCTGGCGCGGGGCAGGGGGTGGCCGGCCGCCAGCAATGACCGGTTGAAGGCCGCCATCCCGTCGTTCAGCAATGTCCGGTAGACGGCGAGGATGATCTCCTCACGCATGGCGAAATAGCTGTAAAGCGCCGGTTTCGTAAGATTGCAGGCGGTGGCGATATCCTGCATCGACACCGCATTGAGACCGCGT
This sequence comes from Rhodobiaceae bacterium, assembly GCA_018624035.1. Classification (GTDB taxonomy): domain Bacteria; phylum Pseudomonadota; class Alphaproteobacteria; order Puniceispirillales; family Puniceispirillaceae; genus UBA8309. The sequence goes on from JAAZUU010000188.1 coordinate 292, forward strand.
GCGCCAAGACAGCCAGCGGCCCCCCTAATGATGTCGCGGCGCCGCGCCACCTTCGCACTGTCTGTCCTTGCCCGTTTCGTCACCATTAAAATACCATCAGTCAATAAATAAAATACCAATGGTAATATAATGCGGGGTCAGGATGCTGTAAAGCCCCGCTGCCGGCGCTTGAGGAGAAGCGGTTGTGGATGATCGGGCGCGCCCCGCAGCCTTCACCGTCCGGGTGCCACAACGCATCTCAAAACAGACGTTCGCGGTCTTCCTTGACGCAGCGATACCTTTCGACCACCAGCGCGGATTTCTCGTCTGATGTCTGGGTATACCCCTCGAAGACGGCATCGCCGCTTGTGCGCGAAATGAACATCTGGCGGTGATGCCCGTCCTCGCTGGTCTCGCAGGTCAGCCTCATCGCCGAGATCCGGCATTGCGACGCCGCGAACAGCACTTCACCCGATGGCATGTCGAGGACCGATGCGCGCCTTTCATTCCGTATCTCGATCCTGATCTGGCGTTCGACGTCGCGCCGGGCCTCAGTTCGGATGTCGCCGGCAACAAAGGCCAGCAGGTACGATCGCGTTTCACCGTCACATTGAAGATGCACGCCCTGCATGTCCGCCAGGGCGGATGTGGCGGGCATGGCGATGACACCCGGCAACAGGGTGAAGGCCAAAAGCAAGACAAGTCTGGCGTGAGACATCATAGGCAAAGCAGATCAGTTTCGATCATTCCGTGGGGAGGTCGGAGTTCCTGGAAATTCGGAGTCCCCTGCTTTGATGATCGAAATGCCAATCAATTCCTTTCTTTTTCACATCAGATCGCGCGAAACGGGTGAACCGGCATTCCATGCGGGCCGGCCTTGTCGCATTTTTCTTCATATTTACCTTTATAGGCAACATTTAATGCAATTAATGAGGGCAATATTCCAATTAAAATTGACGAATATCCGATATCCCGGCGGACTTGTCTTGACGGCGGCACCTGCGCTACCAAGGAGGGATGCTGTCTTTCATAGAGAAAACATTGGCCGAACAGGGCTTTGCCGCCTGCTGGGATATGGACGTCGCGCCGCGGATCGAGCGACATGCCGCGAAACGCCGTCGACGCATCATGATCGCCAGTCTGATCACCGGCATCGCGGCGGGCCTCGCCATTGTTGTCCTGGCCCTGCATACGCGGATCGACAGTGCCGGTTTTCTGGCCCAGCCGATGAATCGGGCGCTTGTTCTGGCGCTGGCAGGATTGATCGTCATCTGCGTCTGGATGGCTCTCTTGCCGGTGCAGGCGGCTGTTGGTGATGCGGTTCGACGGGCCGTGGAGGCGCATTTCGACAGCCTGTTCAGGGCTGACGACAACGCCGCCTTTGCCGAAATTGTGTTGCAGGATCTCGTCACCGGCGCGGTTCTGCTCGACCGCGATTACAGGCTGACCGCCAACTATGCCGGCACCTATGGTGATTGCCGTGTGCGGATGATCGAGGCGGTCGCCGGGGTGGCCAGCGGCCACCGGCATAACCGGGTCGAACTTCTGGTTTTCCGTGTCAGCCTGCCCTTCACCCGGAACGGCGAGGTTCGCGCCGACAGCCTGGCCGACCGGTTGCAGTCGCGTATGAATGCCGACCGGGCCCTGCATCCCTGGCATGTCAGCAATGATAAGCTTGACGGCATCTTCGCCATCGCCACCAGCGATATCGACATGGCGGAACGTCTGTTCACCGACAGTCTGGTGGAAACAATGCTGCGCATCCGCGAACATCTTGCCAGCCCGTTGGCGAGGCGACATGGCGCGCCGCCGCGTGTTGCCATGCAGGCATCAGAGGGCAGCCTCGTGATGGTGATAGAAACGCCGGTGTCGGGCCGGGATGATGCCAGCCTGTCGCCGGCTGCCGCCAGCGCGAGAGCGCGTGAACTGATCCTGCGGTTCGCAACGCTGCCGGCGCTGGTCGACGACCTCCACGGGCGGGTGGACACGCCGCCGGCCTTCGCGCCATTGGCGGCCGCCAACGATGCGCAGCCGGTCGTCGCCATTTAGGCAATGTCCATATAGACAATGCCCATATAGACGATGCCCATATAGACAATGCCCATATATACAATGCAAGGAACATGATCATGAAACTGTCCGATTTCTCGGTCCTGACCTTTGACTGCTACGGCACCCTGATTGACTGGGAGTCCGGCATGATTGCCGGTCTGAAGCCGTTGACCGACCGTATCGCGGCGCGCGATGGCCGCGCGCCGGACCGCAACATGATCCTCGAGGCACATGCCAGGCAGGAATCAACGCATCAGCGCCAGACCCCGGCGAAGCGCTATAGCGACCTGCTGGCCGGTGTCTACCGGCGGCTTGCCGAGGAATGGGGCCTCTGCGTCGGTTGGGATGAGGCGATGGCCTATGGCCGATCGGTCGCAGACTGGCCTGCCTTCGCCGATTCAGCGGCGGCGCTTGCCTATCTGAAACAGCATTTCAAGCTGGTTATCCTGTCGAATGTGGACAATGCCAGCTTTGCGCACAGCAATGACAGGCTGGGTGTGGCTTTTGATGCCATCTACACCGCAGAGGATGTCGGCAGCTACAAGCCCGACGATGCGAATTTCACCTATATGCTGGCACAGCTCGAGACGCTTGGCTTTGCCAAGCGGGACATCCTGCACACGGCGGAAAGCATGTTTCACGACCATGCGCCGGCAAACCGGCACGGGCTGGCCAATTGCTGGATCTTTCGGCGTCACGAGGATGAAGGGTTCGGTGCCACCATGCATCCCGGGGACATGCCAAGCTGTGATTTCCGGTTCACCAGCATGGCGGCGATGGTCGAATCCCACAAGGCCGAGCTGGCTGGCGTCTAGAGGGCGTCAATAACCCTGATATCACGCTCCGCCGCATCGCCGAGTGTGGCCAGCGCGTCGGCATAGGCCTCGCTGTTATAGGCATCGATGGCGGCCTGCGCGCTGGGGAATTCGATGAGCACCGTGCGTGTCGCCTCGTCACCCTCAAGCATCGCCACCGGCATGCCACGTGACAGGAAAGTCCCGCCGCCGGCGGCAATCGCCACCGATGCCTTGGCGGCATAGGCCGCGAGTTGATCTGCGTCGTGAATGGCCTTGTAGAC
>JAAZUU010000102.1 GCA_018624035.1 Rhodobiaceae bacterium
ACGTCTGAAATCATGCCGCCGTCGCCAGGCCATTTGCGCGATTTCATCTGCGAGACCCATGGCGAGGTCATGATCATCAGCCGCCGTCACCACCACCGACACGCCATTTTCGGGGACGTCGGAGAAAATGAAATTGCCGAAGACCGACACATTCATGATTGCGCCGGAAAGTTCGGCCTGCCGCCTTTGCCCGTAATCTATCAGATCGCCATAGGGGCCGGTGGCGGTCAGAAGCGCGACCGAGGCAGGCGCAAGCGGCAGTTTGATGTGGGCAACTTTGGGCTTCACCTGTCCGGCCAGAATGCGCCGCAATGAAAAGGCGGCTTCCTGGCCTCTTTCATCCATATCGACATGCGGGTTCGTTCTGTAGCCGCACACCAAATCCGCGGCCGAGCACATCGCGTCCGAAATATTCGCATGCAGATCAAGCGTGATGACAATCGGCACATCCGGCCCAATTTTCCGGCGAATTCTTGCCAGCAATTCGCCGTCCGGGTCATCCAGATGTTCGGCCACCATGGCGCCATGAAGACACAGATAGACGGCGTCAACCGTCTCATCCAACGCGCCCAGCATTCTGTCGGCGAGATGTTCGAACACCGATTCCCTGACCGGGCCATGCGGATGTGCCGCCGCCAGCAATATCGGTACTGGCACCCAGTCACCGGTCGCATCCATGGCCCGGACAAAGGCCGAAAATTCCTTTGCCAGCGACGGCATCGGTTTCCTTGCTTCATCCAAAAGCCCCTCGCCTTCAAGCAGGGTCAGGCTTTTGAAATCCTCCATTTCCGTCGGCCGTGAGAACCGGTTTGATTCCAGAATCATACCCAATAGCGCCACTCTTGGTGCTGTCATGTCATGTGCCCCCGCATGGTGATTGTCTGCCAAATGGATAACGCTTCGATAACATCTGCCTGAAAGTTGTATGTCGCAAGAGATCACCGGTGATTTTGACAGTTGATAGAACGTTTTTGTGAGCCTACGCTTTTTCGCGGACAAATACAGTCGACCTCGATGGTCGACTTCCAGAGATTGACAGCTTTTTGGGACTGAGATGGTGATACAAAACGAAGAGAATATCTGGAAACTGGTTGATGCAAAAAGAGAGGCATTCATTCGATTGTCGGATCGCGTCTTTGACACCCCGGAAACGCTGTACACGGAATTCAGCTCGGTACAGGAACATGTGGCCACGCTCGAAGCCGAGGGATTCAGGATTACGGAAAATATCTGTGGCATGCCGACCGCTGTCATGGGTGAAGCTGGTGACGAGGGGCCGGTCATTGCCATTCTCGGCGAATTCGACGCCCTTCCCGGGCTGAGCCAGGAGCCCGGTGTCGCTGAACACAGTCCGATCGCCGAAGGCGGGAATGGCCATGGGTGCGGTCACAATCTGCTCGGCTCGGCTGCGTTGCTTGCCGCCACCGCCGTCAAGGACTGGCTTGCGGAAACCGGCATCAAGGCACGGGTGCGGTATTATGGCTGCCCGGCAGAGGAAGGCGGTGCGGCAAAGGCCTATATGGCGCGTGACGGCCTGTTTGACGATGTAAGCGCCGCCATCTCCTGGCACCCCTCCACTTTCAACGCTGTCCAGCATGGGCATTCCCTTGCCAACAGCCGGGTCGACTTCACCTTCACCGGCAAGGCGGCGCATGCCGCGGCGGCACCGCATCTCGGGCGCAGCGCCCTTGATGCCTGCGAGCTGATGAATGTCGGGGTGAATTACATGCGGGAGCATATGCCCGACGCGGCACGGATCCACTATGCCTATCTGGATGTTGGCGGTGCGGCGCCAAATGTCGTTCAGGCCACCGCCACGGTCAGGCAGCTGATCAGGGCAAGCGACAATGAAACGCTTCGCGAATTGATTGCCCGGGTGCACGACATCGCCAAGGGCGCGGCGCTGATGACCGGCACAACCGTGGAATCAAAGGTCTATTCGGGCGTGTCCAATCTGGTTGGCAATGTGCCGTTGGAACAGGCGATGCAGGCCGAATTCGACAAGCTTGGCCCGGTGCCTTTCGACGGGGAAGATGCCATATTCGCCGAAGAAATCCGCGGAACGCTTACAGCAGGCGACATCGCCGCAAGCTTCCAGCGGGCGGGCCGCGATACGCCCCCGGATTTGGCACTTTGCGATTTTGTCGCCCCGCTGGACAGGCCCAGCATTGGCGGCGAAGGCTCAACAGATGTCGGAGATGTCAGTTGGGTGACACCGACGGTTCAGGCCCGTGTTGCCACATGTGCCGTCGGCACCCCCTTCCATACATGGCAGACCGTTGCGCAGGGCAAGACTCCGGCGGCCCATAAGGGCATGATCCATGCCGCCAAGGTCATGGCAGCCACGGCAACGCATCTCATCAACTCGCCTGAAACGCTGCAGGCCGCAAGGGATGTCCATGAGCAAAGGCAAAGAACGACGCCGTATATCTGCCCGATCCCGAAGGATGCGAAGCCGCCGGTAATCGAAAAACCGTCATGACCGCTCAGGCGCGCAATGTCGACCGGCGGGGCCTGTGAATCTGTTAGCCGGCGGCCCGGTGTGAATGGCCGGTCTCAGCCGGTCGGGCTGGACAGTTTCGCCTCTACCAAGCGCACCCACAGGCTGGCACCAAGCGGCAGCAGATCGTCATTGAAGTCATAAAGAGGGCTATGCAGGTTTTGCGAATCCCTGCCGGCTCCGAGCCAGATATAGGCCCCCTCCTTTTGCTGGATCAGATAGGAGAAGTCCTCCGCGCCCATGGACGGTGTGATGTCGGTATCAAGTCCGTCCGACCCCAGCACTTCAGATATGATTTTCTGTGCGAAGATCGCATCCTTTTCGTGATTGATGGTGGGCGGGTAGCCGGGACGCAGTTCCATGCTTACGTCACAGCCGGTTGTGCTGGCGGCTGCCTTCGCGACAGCTTCGATTTCTTCCAGAAATGCCTGTCTGGTCGTTGATTTCATCGTGCGCAGCGTACCGCCAATGGTGGCGACACCGGGGATGACGTTGAAGGCGCTCCCCGCCTCCAGCTTCGTCAGTGACACAACCGCATGGTCAAACGGATCCAGCCGGCGCGACACAAGTGTCTGCAGCGCCACGGTGATCATGCCGGCGGCGACAATCGGATCCCTTGTTTGATGTGGCATCGCCGCATGCCCGCCAGACCCCTTAATGGTGAGGATGAAAATATCCGCCCCCGCCATCACCGGCCCTATATGGGCAAGCGCGCGTCCTGTCTCCATGCCCGGCCAGTTATGCATGCCCCAGACAGAATCCATGGGGAAGCGATCGAACAGCCCGTCATTGATCATCGATCTGGCACCCGCATTGCCGCCCTCTTCCGCGGGTTGGAAGATGCAATACACCTTGCCTTTGAAATGACGGTGGCTCGCAAGATGCGCCGCGGCGCCAAGAAGCATCGTCGTATGGCCATCATGGCCGCAGGCATGCATGCGATTCGCATGTTTGGACGCGTAGGGCAGGTTCGTCTTCTCTTCCATGGGAAGCGCATCCATATCGGCCCTCAACCCAATTGCCGATACCGTGCCGTCATCGCTGTCCGCCCCATGGATGACGCCAACGACGCCCGTCTTGCCCAACCCGCGATGCACCTCGACACCAAAGCTTTCCAGCTTTGCCGCGACAAAGTCGGAGGTCATGACCTCCTCATAGGCGACTTCCGGGAATTGATGCAGATGCTGCCGCCAGGACGCCATCTCATTTTGTTTTTCTTTGAGTTCGCTGATCAACTCCATGTACGCTACCTAGCTCCGCATTCGTCCAAACTGATCTTTCGAGATCGAGACTAGCGGGACCAGTCGTCACGGCGCAAGCAACCACTGGCAAGACAGGCAGATGACAGAGCATTTCCTTACCTACAGCGACCCGGACCGCATTGCGGATGGCGTAAAGGCACTGGCCGAACTGACCGAACCGGACCGGCCTTTCACGCGGCTGGTATTCAGCCCCGAATTCCAACAGGCACGGCAGTGGCTTCAGGAAAGATTCGAGGAAGCGGGCCTTGAATGCCAGATTGACGCCGGCGGAAACCTGATCGGCACCCGCAAGGCGCCGGCAACATCGGCGAACGCCGGAAAAATCATCATCGGCTCGCATATCGACACGGTGCCCGCAGGCGGCCGGTTTGATGGCATTGCCGGCGTTCTCGCTGGGCTGGAAGCCGTCCATTTCCTCAATCAGCGGCAGATTGACCTTCCTTTTGATCTTGAGATTGTCGATTTCCTTGGCGAGGAGCTGAATGTCTGGGGAGCATCCTGTCTTGGCAGCCGGCAAATGGCAGGGCTTCTGACAGAAGATGTTCTGGATCGTGTCGACCAGGACGGGCGGCGGCTTGCAGACGAGATTGAAAAGGTCGGCGGAGCCGGCACGCCGGCATCGGGGCCCCGCCCGGACGCACAGTCAATTCTCGCCTGCCTCGAGTTGCATATCGAACAGTCCGACCGGCTGGAAACCGATCAGATCGATATCGGCATTGTTACGGACATACCGGGCATCAGCAGATACGCCATCACCGTCAGAGGCAGCGCGGGACATAGCGGCACAACCAGAATGGAGGGCCGCCGGGATGCGCTTGTCACGGCAAGCGACATCATCATGACGGCACGCGACATCGCCCGCGATATCGCCTCACAGGACAACCGGCACTTTGTTGCGACGATCGGACGGATCGAGGTGTATCCCAACGGTGCCGCCACAGTGCCCGGTGAAGTGAAGATGATCCTTGATCTGCGGGCTTCAAACGAACATTCCCGGGACATATTCATGGGGCGGCTTCACGCAACATCCGCGGATATCGGCCAAAGGGAGTCCTGCGACATCGAGATCGAGAGGATATCGGCGGCAAGCGTCGCCTATATGGATGATCCACTGCGGGAGAGGCTGACGAGAGCTGCCGACCATCTGGGCCTCGGCCACATCAACCTGTCGAGTGGCGCGGGCCATGACATGGCACATATGTCACGCATCGCGCCGGCTGCCATGATCTTCATTCCCTGCAAGGGCGGGCTGAGCCACTGCCCCGAGGAATTTACAACACCCGACGCCATCGCGAGGGGCAGCGCCGTCCTCATCCGCACATTGCTTGATCTGGCCTGCTGAAGCGCCGCCCGGCACCAGAGAAGCAGAGCGTCATTCGCTTGTGTTCAAATGACAGGCGGAATAGTGGCCCGGAGAAATTTCGATCAAATCCGGCCTGACGGTCCGGCATGACTCGTTGCTGAACTTGCACCGTGGATGGAAATGACAGCCTGAAGGCGGCTCAAGCGGCGAGGGAATTTCGCCACTGACAGGCTCATATTCCCGCTGCCCGATCTCCAGCCTTGGCACGCCCTCCAGCAGCGCCTTCGTATAGGGGTGATTGGGCTTTTCAACAAAGGTCTCGATCGGGGCTGTTTCGACAATACGCCCCAAATACATGACAATCACACGGTCTGAAATATGCTCGATGACACCGATATCGTGGCTGATGAAAAGATAGGTCAGATCATAGTCCTGCTTGAGCTGGACAAACAGGTTCAGGACCTGCGCCTGGATCGAAACATCCAGCGCGGCGATGGATTCATCGCAGACCAGCAATTCAGGTGATACGGCGAGCGCGCGGGCAATACCGATCCGTTGTCGCTGGCCGCCGGAAAACTGATGCGGGTAGCGCCCCAGCGCTTCGGAATCCAGCCCGACCCTGTTCAGCATCTCGAGAGCAAATGTCCGTTTGTCAAAGGCATTGATCAGGCCATGATGTATGGGCGCCTCGGTCAGTATCTCAATCACCTTCTTTCGCGGGTTAAGCGAGGAAAAGGGGTCCTGAAAAATCATCTGGGTCTTCAGGGCGTCGGGCCGGCCGTCATCTGAACGCTTCATGCTTTCAAAATGAACAGACCCCTTTGTCGGTGGCAGAATGCCGGCGATCATCTTGCCGAGCGTCGATTTTCCACACCCTGATTCGCCGACAATGCCAATCACCTCGCCTTGAAAGACCTCGAAGGAGACATCGTCCACCGCATGGACAATCTCTTCCCTGTGGTCCTGGCCAAGACGATTGAGAAACTTCGCGACAAGATCGAGCGATTTGACGAAATCGCGCGAGACGTTCGAGACTTTCAGTAATGGTGCCATGGCCGATTCTATTTCACCCTGTTAAAGCAACGCAATACACGCTGATCATCCATCGTCACTTCGTCAGGCGCGGACTGGCGGCATTCTGCAAGCGCATTGCCGCATCGGTTTTCGAACGCGCAGCCCACCGGCAGGTTCAGAAGAGACGGAACAATACCCTCGATCTGTTGCAGGGGCTCGCCTCTCCGGTTCTGGCTTGGCACGCTGCCAAGCAGCCCGTTCGTGTAGGGGTGCATGGGGTTGCCGATCAGCGCCTCGTTCGGACCCTGTTCCACGACCCGCCCGGCATACATCACGCAGATCCGATTTGATATGCCGGCGACGACAGCCAGATCATGGGTGATCCACAACAGGGCTGTCTTGGTTTTCTTGCACAGTTTCTGCATTTCGTGGATGACCTGCCCCTGAATGGTCACATCAAGGGCGGTGGTCGGCTCGTCGGCGATGATCAGGTCCGGCCGGTTGAGCATGGCAATGGCGATGGATACACGTTGCCTCATCCCGCCCGAGAACTGGTGGGGATAGGCACGCATCCTCTCCTCGGGCGAGGAAATCCCGACAAGCCCCAGCGCATCGCGCGAGCGCTGCCGCGCCTCGTCCTTGCCGACACTGCTGTCATGCGTCTGAATGGCCTCGATCATCTGTGTCTCGATGCGAAGCACCGGGTTCAGGGTCATCATGGGATCCTGGAAAATCATCGCAATGCGGCTGCCACGCATCTTCTGCATGTCGGCCGGGGCCAATGTCGTCAGATCCTGTCCCTTGAACAGAATCTGGCCACCGACAACGCGGCCGGGCTCGTCGACAAGTCCCAGGATCGAAAACCCGGTGATGGATTTGCCGGAGCCAGATTCCCCGACAAGACCGATGATTTCACCAGCGCCAATCTCAAAGCTGACACCGTCAACAGCCTTCAGCACACCGGCCTTGGTGAAAAAATGCGTCTGCAGATTTTTGACTTCCAGAATGGGCGGCATCAACAGCTCTATCTTTGCAGGCGGGGGTTGAACATGTCGCGAAGCTGGTCACCGACAAGATTGATCGAGACGATCGTGATAAGCAGCGCGATGCCGGGGAAGATGCTGATCCAGTAATCGCCGGTATACATGTACTCAAACCCGTTCCCGATCAGAAGCCCGAGCGACGGTTCGGTGATGGGAAGACCAAGCCCGAGAAAGCTGAGCGTGGCTTCAAGTGAAATCGCATGCGCGGTCTGCAGCGTTCCCACCACGATGAGAGGAGCCATGCAGTTCGGCGTGATATGGTTCAGAATGATCCGCCTGTCTCCAAGCGCGAGACATTTCGCGGCCTCGACATATTCCTTGTTCTTTTCAACCAGCGCGCTTGCCCGTGCCGCTCTGGCGTAATAGGCCCATTGCACAAGGATCAGCGCAATGATCGTCTTTTCGACACCCTTGCCGAAAATGGCCAGGATCACCAGGGCCATCAGAATGGAGGGGAAACTGAGTTGAATATCGACAATCCGCATGATGATCGTCTCGTACCGGCCGCCAAAATAGGCTGCCGAGAGACCGAGGATTGCGCCGACAATCAGGGCGATGAGCCCGGACAGCGCCCCGACGCCAAGACTGACCCTGAGGCCGTAGAAAATAGAGGACAGCATGTCCCTGCCGGCCCCGTCAGTGCCGAGAATGTAGAGATTTCCTGCAAAGTCCTCTGATCCGGGCGCCAGCCGACTGTTCATGATGTCGACTGTTGCCAGATCATAAGGGTCTGTCGGTGACACGAATGGCGCGAATATGGCGATGAACAGGATGGTTGCAAAAACGAAAAGCGCTGCGACCGCCAGCGGGCTCTCGGAATAATCGGACCAGAGTTTACGCCAGCCGGCCTGTGAACCGGCTTGCTGGCCGGCCGTGATCTGGCCGCCCGTGCTTCCCTGCGCCATCAGCCTTCTCCCTTGATCCTGACACGCGGGTCAAGCAACGAGTACGTAATGTCCACGATCAGATTCAGAGTCACAAAGATCAGGACGATGATCATCAGGTAGGCGACGATAATCGGCCTGTCCAGATTGTAGATCGCCTCGATGATCAGCTTGCCCATGCCGGGCCAGGCAAAGACCGTTTCAGTAACCGTCGAGAAGGCGATCAGGGATCCGAACTCAAGGCCGATCACCGTCACAATGGGGATGAGGATATTCTTCAACAGGTGAACATTGATCACCCGCTTTTCTGAAAGACCCTTGGCCCGAGCGAATTTTATATAGTCCTGCAGAATGATCTCTCTCGTTCCGGCGCGCGCGAGCCTGATCACGGAAGACAGCTTGAACAGCGCCAGGTTGAACGCCGGCAAAAAGATATGGGACAGGCCATCAAGCGTGAAAATCGAGCTTGTAATGCCGAACACCGTGGCCACATCGCCGCGTCCGGTTGATGGCAGCCAGCCCAGATGCACCGAGAAGAACATGATCAGGATAATGCCTACCCAGAATGTCGGCATGGAAAAGCCGAGGATGGAGCCGGCCATGATGGTGCGGCTGACCTTGCTGGCCGGCTTCAGCCCCGCATAGATACCGAGGGGAATGCCGAAAACAACGGCGATCAGAAGGGAAAACAGGGCCAGTTCGAATGTTGCAGGCATCCGCTGCACGATCAATTTCAAGGCAGGCTCGCCGAAAACAAATGACTTTCCAAGATCGCCCTGGAACGCATTCACAAGGAAATACCAGTATTGCTCGGTAACCGGGCGGTCCAGTCCGAGATCCTTGATGACGCGTTCGATTTCCTGCTGGTCAGCTTCGGGGTTGATCAACATGTCAACCGGATCGCCAACCAGATTGACCCCGGCAAATACGATTAACGACATCACGAAAAGCACCAGGATGCTTTGCAGGGATCGTCTTAAAACGAAAGCTGTCATCAATCTCTCAAAAATTTTTGCGAAGGCCCCACGCTGACTATGTCTGATCAACGTGGGGCCGCAAGATTTCAGGGGTGAAACTAGTTCTTCTTCAGTTCCATCACGATGGTGCGCTCATCCGTGCGGGGGGTGTATTTATACCCCTTCTTCGACGCCCAGGTATTCACCTGATAGTGAACCGGAATAACGCCAAAGTTCTCACCCACGGCTATTTCGGTCGCCTCTGCCAGCAATTTGCCGCGCGCGTCCGAGTCAACCGTCGCCAGAGCCTTCTGGATCAGTTCATCCACCCGCGGGTCGGAATGACGGCCGCGGTTGGCGGCTCCCAGGCCCTTCGACTTGTCAAAGGTGTGAAGCAACGCCTTCAGCGGCGATGACGCCTCACCGGAACCGGCACCCCAGCCAAGAACCATGAAGCTGAATTCAGGCGACTTGTCAGGGCCACCCCGTGACGCACGCTTGAAATAGACAGCCTTGGTCATGGTCTCGACGCTTGCATCGATGCCAATCCTGTTGAACATCTGCGCAAGTGCCTCTGCGACCTTGGCATCGTTGATGTAGCGGTCATTCGGACCATGAATGGTCATCTTGAACCCATCAGCGTAGCCGGCCTCGGCCAGAAGCTTCTTTGACATATCCGGATCATATTTCAACGGCTTCATGTTTTCAGAGACACCGTGAAATCCAGCCGGCAGCAACTGCCCGGCGGGAACGGCGATACCTTCCATCACCCGTGCCACGATCGCTTCGCGATTGATGGCGTGCGAAATCGCCTTGCGGACGCGAACATCCATCAACGGGTTCTTGATCGGGCTACCATCCTTGGCGGTGATATGCGGCGAATTCTCGCGGAACTGATCCATATGCAGATAGATCACGCGGTTTGACGAACCACTGCTCAACTCAACCGAGCTGTCTTTCTTCAGTCTGGCAACATCGAGAGGCGGCACATTGTCGATAAAGTCGACATCACCGGCCAGCAGCGCGGAGATGCGCGCCGGACCTGCCTTGATCGGCTTGAAGGTGACCTTGTCAAAGGATGCCTTGTCGCCGAAATAACCGGGGTTTGCCTCAAGCACGATGCGGTCAC
>JAAZUU010000103.1 GCA_018624035.1 Rhodobiaceae bacterium
AGTGGGAGGTTGTCATGCTTGCGGGCCGGATTTTCGAGCTGCTTGTCGGCAAGCATGGCCAGCGCCCGCGCGATGCGGCGGCGCGAATTGCGCGGCATGATGATATCGTCAAGATAACCGCGGCCGGCGGCAACAAACGGGTTCGCGAATTTCTCGCGATATTCATCCGTCTTCGCGGCAAGCTTGTCCGGGTCCTTTGCGTCCTCGCGGAAAATGATCCGCGCCGCGCCTTCCGGCCCCATCACCGCGATCTCGGCGCTTGGCCAGGCATAATTCACATCACCGCGAAGATGTTTCGAGGCCATAACATCATACGCACCGCCATAGGCCTTGCGGGTGATCAGGGTGACCTTCGGCACCGTCGCCTCGGCATAGGCGAACAGCAGCTTCGCGCCATTCGAGATGATGCCGCCGGTTTCCTGTGCCAGCCCCGGCATGAAGCCTGGCACATCGACAAGCGTCACAAGCGGAATGTTGAAAGCATCGCAGAATCGCACAAAGCGCGCCGCCTTGCGTGAGGCATTGATATCAAGGCAGCCTGCAAGCACCATCGGCTGGTTGCCGACAATGCCGACAGTCCGGCCGTCGATCCGCCCGAATCCGACGATGATGTTGGCGGCATAGTTTGTATGGATCTCGAAAAATTCACCGTTATCGATAATCTGCAGCACCACCTGGCGCATGTCATACGGCATGTTGGCGTTGGCCGGAATGATCTGGTCAAGCACCGCCGAGGGGCGGTCGATCGGGTCATGGCAGGGGATCACCGGTGCCCCCTCACGGTTCGACAGCGGCAGGAAGGACATCAGCGCCCGCGTCTGCATCAACATTTCAACGTCGTTCTCGAACGCGCCATGCGCGACGCCGGAGACGCGGCTATGCATCTTCGCGCCGCCAAGCTCCTCGGCTGTGAGATCCTCATGCGTGACCGTTTTGACGACATCGGGCCCGGTGACGAACATATAGCTCGATCCCTCGACCATGAAGATGAAGTCGGTGATCGCCGGTGAATAGACGGCACCGCCGGCACAGGGCCCCATGATCAGCGAGATCTGCGGCACCACCCCCGAGGCCAGCACATTGCGCTGGAACACTTCGGCATAGCCGCCAAGCGACGCCACGCCTTCCTGGATCCGCGCGCCGCCGGAATCATTCAGCCCGATCAGCGGGATGCCGGTCTTGATGGCCTGGTCCATGATTTTGCAGATCTTCGCGGCATGCGTCTCGGACAGCGAGCCGCCAAGGACGGTGAAGTCCTGCGAGTAAATAAATACCGGCCGGCCGCCAATGGTGCCGTAGCCGGTGACAACCCCGTCGCCGGGAACCTTCATCTCCTCCATGCCGAAATCATGGCAGCGATGCTCGACGAACATGTCCCATTCCTCGAATGAAGCGTCGTCGAGAAGCAGGGTGATCCGCTCGCGCGCGGTCAGCTTTCCCTTGCCATGCTGCGTGTCAATACGGCGCTGCCCTCCACCGAGACGAGCCTTGACGCGCTTCGCCTCGAGTTCGGCAAGAATATCAGTCATCTGATCATCCCGGAACATCGGTCATGTGAGACGCTGAGTTTATCGGAAAGAGCGCGGCCGGATCAATTGCTTTCCGGCGCGCCGGCTTGGCACCGTCAGGCAGGCTCAGACACCGTGCGGGCGAAGCGCGGATTTGCGCGCCTTGTTCCAGTAGCGGAAGAAGCGCGCGAGGTCAGGTTCCCTTGGGAGTGTCACAAAGGCCGTGTCCTCAACCTGTTCGACCGCCACTTGCGGCATCGCCTGCCTGATGGTGGCAATCTGCCCGATGATCGCCGGGTCGGGGCTTGCCGGCACCAGAAGGCGGTTCGCGCCATGTGCCGCGACAAGTTGTGGCAGCAGCACAGCCGCGTCGCCCTCATGGATCTCGATCTCAAGTTCGGCCAGCGTTTCAGCGATGAAGAGCTGACGCCGCGCGCCAACATGGCCTGCCGCGAACCTGGCGCGGTCCCAGACAAATATCGCGGCTGTTCCCGGCGCGGCCGCCGCAAAGACAGGGTGTGTACGCCGCAGCGCGCCCTCATGCAACCAGATCAGGTCAGCCATGCGCCGGCTCCAGATTCGGGAACAGCAATTCACCAAGCCTCTCATAGGAAAGCGCAAGAACGCGGTTGTCCGCCATGCGCGTGTTGATATCATGGCCGGTATATTTCGCGACATTGTCGAGATTGAAGATATAGGGCTTTTTCGAAAAGGTGCTGGCAACCCATTGCCAGGACAGATTGTTGCTTGCCGGGTCGGCATCGAGCAGATGTTCAAGGAACCAGACGGCACCGGCCTGCCAGCGCACGCGCCGCCAATGCACGACATAGGCCGCCAGATACATGCGGGCATGATTGTGCAGATAGCCGGTCTCATACAGCATGGCGATGAACTGGTCGATACAGGCCACTCCGGTCCGCCCGTCGACCGCATCGGCCGGCAATTCGGAGTCGTATTCGGATGCCTCGAACCCGGTCTTGTAGGACTCGACGTCGTTCCAGATGCGGTCCGGGTGGACAAGATAGATGCGCTGCCAGTAATCCCGCCAGGCCAGCTCCTGGATGAATTTTTCGGCCTGGCGCGGGTCCGCCACGCTGGCAAGCGCGTGATTGCGGACCTCATCGAGGCTGAGGATGCCGTGCCGCAGATAGGGCGACAGGCGTGTGACCGCGCCATCGAGATGATTGCGGCTGGCGGCATAGGCTATCGGGTCGATAGCGGCAAGCGCCTTCTCGGCGGCCATGCGGCCGCCCTTCAATGATGCGGTTTCATCTGCGGCGGCGGCCTCACCAACCAGCGCGGTCATCATATCCGCTCCGGCAAGTGCTTTCGGAAGCTGTTTCGTCATGATGCCGAGATGGGTACCGGCATCGTGAAGTCAACCATGAACAGGCTTCAATTTCCCCTGACACTGGCAAACCCGGCTGACGCAGGCGCGCAAGCCCCACATACGGCAAGGCAGATGCATGACGCCGTCATCCGCGGTCGGTATCCCCGTCGACAATATGCTGCAACGCCGCCGCAAGGCTGCTGCGACGCTGTGCCCCGACGCCGCCCTGCAACGCCTTGATGCCGATCACCCGCATCATGAGGTCATAACCCGCCATCGTGGCCAGAATCATTCCGGCGCGCGCCTCGGCATCCACCCCGTCAAGACGCCCTGCCAGCGGCGCAATCACCTGTCTGTCGAGCGCTGTCTTCAATGCCGGCGCGCAGACCGGGCTAGCGGCAGCGCGGATCAGCGCCAGCATCGGGTCAAAGCCGCGGATCGACCTCATATCCATGATGGTTGCCGCGCGCGTGCCAAATTCTGACATGGGTCCATTCACCAGCCAGCTGATATCAAGCGTCGGCGGCACGGCGGCCAGAAACAGGCCTTCCTTTGATCCGAAATACCGTCCGATCAACGCCACATTCACCCCCGCCAGGTCAGCAATCGTCCGCAATCCGCTCGCGTCATAGCCATGGCTTGAAAACCGCTTGCGGGCGGCCACAAGGATGGCATCGGCTGTTCTGGCTGAAATGGCTGTCGATCCGCTCTTCATAATTATGTTATAAACAATCGTTTACATTTTGTCACAGAAATATTTACACGATCGATTAAGATGCGCATCAAAGCAGATTAAACAGTCGTTTAATTAGTCATCATCGTGCCGCGGACGCCGCGGACAAGGAGCCGCGAATTTCCACGGTGGCATCCAATTGCGTGGTATGAGGGAATGATCGGCCCTCTACCATGTCAACCAATATACTGGCCGCCCTCGCGCCCATTTTTCGGTGCGGGACGTGAACCGTGCAGAGTTCGGGCACGACCACACGCGCAATTTCGATGTCATCAAAGCCGGTGATCGAAATGTCGGATGGCACATTGATCCCCATCTTTTGCGCCTGCTTTATCGCGCCAACAGCCAGCACGTCATTGCCACAGAAGACAACACTGGGATCATGGCCGGCATCGATCAGGGCTTGGAATGCGGTCGCCCCCGTTTCGATCCCATATTCGGTTTCAATGATATGGAGGTTGTCAGGTGAAATACCTGCCTCCTGCATGACATGCCGCACAGCCAGCACACGCGCCCGCGCGCGGTCATTTGTTTCGGTTGCCGCCGAGATCAGGCCTATTCTCTGGTGTCCGAGGGACATGACCTGTCTGGCAAGGGCGCACATTGCCTCAAAATTGTCAAAGCCGATTGACGGCAGAACCGCACCCGGATTATGTGCCCAGGCAACAAGCGCTGGCACATTCCGTGCGGCAAGATAGTTCATGATCGTCGCGCTGCGATCATGGCCGATAAGCAGCAACCCGTCAGCCCCCCGCGAGATCAGGGCCCGCACCTGCTCCTCCTCGACATCGGATTTATAGGATGAACTGGCAACCAGAAGTGTATAGCCCTTTGTTCGCAGCTCATCCTGGAATGCCTGTAGCCCGCGGGCAAAAATAGCATTCTCCATCGTCGGGATGATGGCCCCGATGGTGTTGGTCCGCTTCGCCGCCATCACTCTTGCGCCAAAATTCGGCGTATAGCCGAGCGCATTTACGGCCTCATTGACACGATTACGGGTCGCCTCGCTGACCTGTTCCGGCGAATTCAAACATCGCGATACGGTCGCGGTTGACACAGCCGCCTGCTTTGCAACGTCATCCAATGTCGGTACCGAACGAATGGTCATCAGCGTCCTGCTCTGGCCCACAGCGTTTCACCCGGCCGTGCGAAGGGGATCCTCAATTCAAGATCACTTCAATCAAAACCTAAAATGCCGGTTTCGCCAATAGCAAGTCACACAAACCGAAATTATGTCGCACAATGTAAGCCCTTACACTTAACCCTTGCATTGTTCAGATGTAAGCGCTTACAGTTTCGGAGATGGCATCAGACTAGGAGGCATTTCATGCTGCTAGTGGCTTCCATGTTGGCATTCGGGGTCTTCGCATCAAACGTGGTGATCGGGTCGGTGACCCGCGCGCCTTTTTTGAACGATGTCTCTGAAATGCTGGTCTTGCTCACAGCAGCGATCCTGTTTGTTGCCGCGTTATTGAAAAAAGAAGCCGAAAGCAAGGAAAGACAACCTGACTAGGCTCGTTTCGGGAGGAAAGAAATTGAACGACAATACACAAGAACTGAAATCCGTAGAACGGCGCAACTTCTTGAAGCTTGCCGCTGGCGGCAGCTTCACGGCAGCGCTGGTTGTCGGAGCCAATGGTATGCTGTGGTCGAAAGAAGCCGTAGCGCAGACAGCCGCGGAGGAGCGTGAGCGCGAAAAGGCAGCCGATCATGTAATGACGGTCGCCACAGCCTATGTGCTTGGCGCATCGCGCAGCTATCCGATCCTGCAGCTGGACCTCAAGGAGAACATCCAGAACGCAACGAATGGCAAGGTATATGTGAAGCTTGCACCCGGAGGTCAGCTTGGCGCCGGCGGCGCACTCGTGCAGAAGGTCCAGTCGGGCACCATCCAGGCTGCACAGCATTCGCTGTCCAATTTCGCACCGTTCGCTTCCACGGTCGATCTGATCAACATGCCCTATCTGTGTGGCTCGAACCAGCGCTTCACAAATCTGGTGCACTCCAATTTCTGGAACAAGGAAGTCCATCCGAAGGTC
Source organism: Rhodobiaceae bacterium (assembly GCA_018624035.1). Taxonomy (GTDB): domain Bacteria; phylum Pseudomonadota; class Alphaproteobacteria; order Puniceispirillales; family Puniceispirillaceae; genus UBA8309. Next base: position 5,611 of record JAAZUU010000103.1, read on the forward strand.
GAGCAGAACGGCTTCAAGGCGCTGTTCTACGTCAATATCGACCCGCGCGTTGTGGCGGTTCGCAAGGGCGGCGCCGGCGCCGTCATCACTCCCGGCGATCTGGCCGGTGTGAAGTTCCGTGTCCCCGGATCCAAGATGCTTCAGCAATATTACCGGATGGTTGGCGCCAACCCGACGCCTGTGGCCTGGGGTGAAACACCTTCCGCCATCAAGCAGGGTGTCGCTGACGCTCTGGATCCGTCCGTCGGCGCACTGTATGTGTTCGGCTTCAAGGATATCCTGAGTCATGTCACATTCACGCAGGCGGTTCCGGACAGCCAGGTGTATTCCTGTAACCTTGAATGGTTCAACAGCCTGCCATCGGATGTGCAGGAAGGCGTCATGTGGGGGTCTGAGATGACCGGCCACATGAACCTTGCGAAAGTGCCGGCGGCTCGTGGTTACGCGATGTCCGAGCTTGCAAAGTCAGGCGTTCAATTCCACTCTCTTAGCGATGATCAACTTGCCGAGTGGAAAGCTGCTGGTGGCTATCAGCGCTCCGAGTGGGACAGCTTCAAGAAGGAGCTTGCGGGTTCAATGGCCAATTTTGCCAAACTGGAAGACGCCGCAAACACCCAGGGCAGGTTCTACGTACACGACGCCTAGGACCTGCAGTGAGCAAAGCTATGGTGGGCACAGGGTCATTTTGTGCCCACCAATTTGTTTGCAGCTTTTGCCAAACCGGCGTTGATCACCCGCTGCGAGCCAGGATGGCAGATATCCTCTTACGGCGCCACTCGACACCGACATGGACAAACAGGCGGCAAGGCACCAGCAAAGGGACATCTCCATGAACACGCTGCGCCTTATAGACCGGAATGCGGAACGCTGGCTGCTTTTGATCTTCTACGTCATGCTTGTCGCAACCATGGCGGTAGAAGTATTGCGGCGCGAGGTCTTCGCTTACTCCTCGATATGGGGTGAGGAAATCGTCCGTTATTCCTTTATCTATCTCGCCTGGATCGGCGCCGCCGCCGCGGTCAGGGAGCGCGCGCATATCCGGATTGACGTGTTGTTGAATTACCTCGGACCGCGCGGCAAGGCGCTCACATACATCCTTGGTGATCTGATGATGATGGGCGTGGCTGTCATCGCCCTGTACTGGTCATTCGAGACCGTTCTGGTTTCAGCCAAATTCGGATCGGTCAGTCATGGGCTTAGGGTATCCATGGTGTGGTTTCTGATGGCCGTGCCGATTGGTTTTGCCCTGATGATCTGGCGCCTCTTGCAGTCGCTTCGCAACGACATTAACAGCCTTCGCAACGGCACGCCCGTTTATGAAGGCGACAAACTTTTCGACTGAGCGATCCGGCGATGCTGTGGAACACCCTTAATCAGACAGTGGAACTTGGCTGGGACTTCTATCTTCCAGTCATCCTGTTTGTTGGCCTGATCGCGCTGGCGATCCCCGTCTGGGCGGCCATTGGCGCAGCGGCGATCACCATGTTGCTGATGTCCGGCGACTTGCCGCTCAGCCTCGTTGGCGAGAGTCTGTTTGACGGCATTGATGCCTTCGCCCTGACGGCCGTGCCACTTTTCATTCTGACAGGCGATGTTCTGGTCCGCGCCGGTCTGTCACGCAAATTCCTTGATGTTGCGGAGGCACTGACCTGTTGGGCCAAAGGTGGTTTCGGGTCGGCAACGGTGCTGGTGTGCGGCATGTTCTCCGCCATTTCAGGCTCTGACGCGGCTGGGGCCGCTGCGGTCGGGCGGATGACAATCGCAAGACTTGTCGAGTCAGGTTACTCGCGCCCATATGCCTGCGCACTGGTTGCGGCGGGCGCCTGTACCGGCATCCTGATCCCGCCATCGATTGCCTATATCGTCATCGGCCTTGTGCTTGGCATATCGGCGTCGACGCTGTTTCTGGCAGCTGTCATTCCGGGGCTTGCGATCCTGACAGCGATCCTGGTGACCAACATCATCATGAACCGCCTTCACGCCTATGAGCATGGCGGCCTGATCACCTTTTCCGAATGGTTTGACAGACTTGCCACTTCGGTGAAGTCGGGATGGTACGCCTTCATCGTTCCAGGAATCATTTTCTACGGCATCTTTTCCGGACGCCTGACCCCCACCGAGGCTGGCGCAACAGCGGTGATCGTGACCATCATCATCGGCTTCATCCTGGGCACACTGAAACTGTCCGATTTTCCGGCAATGCTGGTCAGTTCGGCCAAGGTGAACGGCGTCATTCTTCCGATTATCGCGTTCTCGCTGCCGCTGGCACAGGCGCTTGCGATCATGGGCGTGCCACAGGGATTTGTCGGCGCCGCGACATCGCTGACAGATGACCCGTATCTGCTGATCCTGTTGATGATCGGCATTCTGATCGCGGCTGGATGCGTCATGGAAACGACGCCGAATATCGTCATTCTCGCGCCAATTCTCAAGCCGCTTGCCGATAATATCGGCATGAATGAAATCCAGTTTTGCGTTATGATGATCACGGCTCTTGGTGTTGGATTTATCACACCACCATTGGGGCTGAACCTGTTTGTGGTATCGGGCATTACCGGCGAGTCGATCCTGAAAATCGCCGCGCGCGCGGTACCATTCGTTCTTTGCATGCTTGTCGTTGTGTTGCTGATCGCGTTCGTACCGGCAATCTCGACAAGTCTGCTGCCTGAAATTTACCGATAGGGATTTCCAGACAATGACACGTACATATCTGAAGGAATCGCATCGCACATCCACGACCGACGCGTCGGATGTCACGGCGACTGTTCAGAAAATTCTTGCCGATATCGAAGCTGGCGGCGACGCTGTGGCGCTGGAATATGCGGCGAGGTTCGACAAATATGACGGCAACATCGTCCTGACGCCCGAGGAGATCGAGGCGGCGTGTGAACTGGTGCCCGAGAAACTGAAGGACGACATCCGCTTCGCGCATGACAATGTCCGCCGGTTCGCCGAGCAGCAGAAGAAGACAATCGCCGATATCGAGTATGAAATCGTGCCCGGTCTTGTGGCTGGCCAGCGCGCCATCCCGGTGAACGCCGCCGGCTGTTATATTCCCGGCGGCCGTTACAGCCATATCGCCAGCGCGGTGATGACCGTCACCACGGCCAAGGTGGCCGGCTGCAAATCCATCATCGCATGCTCTCCGCCACGGCCCGGCGTGGGCATTGCCCCGGCGATCATTTTCGCGGCGCGTATTTGCGGCGCGGACAAAATCATGGCGATGGGAGGCGTCCAGGGCATTGCCTCGATGACCTTCGGGCTGTTCGGCTTGCCGGAGGTCAATATCATTGTCGGCCCCGGCAACCAGTTTGTCGCCGAGTCCAAGCGTATCCTCTTTGGCCGCGTCGGCATCGACATGATCGCCGGCCCGACAGACAGCCTGATCCTGGCCGATGCGACGGCCGACCCCTTGATTGTCGCCACGGATCTGGTATCGCAAGCCGAACATGGCTACAACTCGCCGGTCTGGCTGGTGACCGATGACCGCCCACTGGCGGAAAAGGTGATGGAACTGGTGCCGACCCTGATCGACGATCTTCCCGAGACAAATCGTGACAATGCAACAGCCGCATGGCGCGATTACGCGGAGGTGATTCTCTGCGAGGACCGCGAGGAAATGGCGGCCACTTCCGATGAATACGCCCCGGAGCATCTGACGGTTCAGGCCAAGGACCTGGACTGGTGGCTTGGCCGCCTGACATGTTATGGCTCACTGTTTCTCGGCGAGGAGACAACAGTCTCGTATGGTGACAAGGCGTCTGGCACAAACCACGTTCTGCCAACATCCGGCGCGGCCCGTTACACCGGAGGATTGTCCGTCCACAAATACATGAAGATTGTCACCTGGCAGAAATCCACGCGTGAAGGTGCGAAACGGGTTGCCGAGGCGACTGCGCGCATTTCCCGTCTCGAAGGGATGGAAGGTCACGCCCGCGCGGCAGATGTCAGGCTGGCGAAATATTTTCCAGATGAAGTCTTCGATCTGACCGCAAATGACTGATCCCATCAGCCTCTTTGACCTGACTGGCAAGATTGCCTGCGTCACCGGTGCCAGCTCCGGCCTTGGATTGAGGGCGGCAGACACATTGCTGGCGGCTGGCGCACAGGTCGTCGGCGTGGCGCGGCGCGAATCACGTCTGGCGCGATGGCAGGCCGAAAAGGGACATAACGCGGCGTTTGTTGTTGCGGATGTTGCTGACCGGAAAAATCTGGACAGGCTGAAGGCCGCCATCAGCGCACCGTTTGGCGCGCCCGATATCATTGTTCATGCTGCCGGCGTCAATTTGCGTCAGACAGCCGATGAGGTGACACAAGAAGGGTGGGACGCCACCATGGCCCTGAATTTGTCAGCGCCCTTCTTTCTCAGTCAGGCACTGGTGCCGCAAATGCAGGCCAGAGGATGGGGCCGGATTGTGAATTTTGCCTCACTACAGACATTTCGCGCCTTTCCCGGCGGCATTGCCTATGGTGCCAGCAAGGG
>JAAZUU010000104.1 GCA_018624035.1 Rhodobiaceae bacterium
ATGGAGGGTACGCAGGCGGCGCGGGGCTACCCGGTTGATACGGCCATTTTCAGCCGCCGTCCGCACCGCCACAGGGTCATTGTCAACCGCCACAAGGCCGGCCCCGGGACGCGCCCGCAGCGCGGCCAGCGCCAGAATGGCCGACCCGCATCCCATGTCAAGGCAGCGCGGGCGCCGCAGCGTGCCGCCACGCAGGATATCATCAAGCGCGCGAAGACAACCCTCGGTCGTCGGGTGCGTTCCCGACCCGAACGCCTGCGCTGCCTCGACCTGGACCGGCCAGCTTGCCGCCGGCGGGCGTGTCTCGACATGCCCCCCGAAAATCCAGAACCGGCCAATGCGGCGCGGCGGAAAGGCCGCCCGATTCTCGGCAAGCCAGTCGCGGTCGGCCAGCCGGTCGATCACGACCGACACCGGTGGATGGCCGCAGGCGGCAAAACAGGGTGCCAGCAATTCCCCGATAATCACGCTGTCGGGCACCGCGGTGAACATCGCCTCGATCACCCAGTCACCGCCGTCATCACGCAGATGCGCCGTCGCTGCCGCGTCGAGAAGTTCGGAGAACACTATCTCGAAGCTGCCGATCTGCGGCGCGGTCAGGCGCTTGTCAAGCTGCAGTCTGGCGGTATGGAGGCCGGTCATCTCAGCGCGTCACGGTTTGCTGACGAAACCGGCCACGACCTTCTTGTGACCGGCCTTGTCGAAGGCGATTTCAAGCTTGTCACCATCGACATGGATTACATTTCCCATGCCGAATTTCTGGTGGAAGACACGGTCGCCTGCAACAAACCCCTCATTCTTGCCGGTTGGCAGGAAATGGTCCTGATCGGCCTTGCCCTGCTGCGCACCCATCTGGCGCGCGGCCATGCGGCGCCAGCCGGGCCCATAGCCGCTTCGCGGCGTATCGCCAAAGGCACCGCCACCGGCAAGCTGGGCCTGCGCGGCACGGCCAAACGGAATGCCGCCGCCAAGCCCCTGCGCGATATCCTCGATCACCGTCTCGGGAGGCAGTTCCTGAACAAAGCGCGAGGGGATCGAGCTCTGCCACTGGCCATGGATCCGCCGGCTGCCGGCAAAGCTCAGGGAAATCCGCTTGCGGGCGCGGGTGATGCCGACATAGGCAAGGCGCCGTTCCTCCTCGAGCCCGACCGCCCCGTTCTCGTCGATCGTGCGCTGGCTCGGGAAGATGCCCTCTTCCCATCCCGGCAGAAAGACGGTGTCGAATTCCAGACCTTTGGCCGAATGGAGCGTCATCAGCATCACCTCGCCCTGTTCGGATTCGGCATCCCCGTCCATGACAAGCGAGATATGTTCAAGAAACCCCTGCAGCGAGTCGAAATCCTGCATCGCATTGACAAGTTCGGTCAGGTTTTCCAGCCGTCCCTCTGCCTCCGGCGACCGGTTGGCCTGCCACATCGCGGTATAGCCGGATTCATCAAGCACCATCCTGGCAAGCTCGGTATGGGGCAGCGATCCTGACATCTCGCGCCAGCGCCGGATATCCTGACAGAAGCTGCCAAGCGCGTTGCGCGCCGCCGGACGCAGCTCGTCACTCCCGACCAGGTCGATGGCCGCCGCCAGCAACGGTTTGTCCGAGGCCCGCGCCTGGACATGAATGGCCTGAATGCTGGCGGTGCCAAGCCCCCGCTTCGGCACATTGATGATCCGCTCGAAGGCCAGATCGTCGGCCGGCTGGGTGATCAGCCGCATATAGGCGATCGCATCACGGATTTCGGCGCGTTCATAGAACCGCGTACCGACAACCCGGTAGGGAAGACCAATGGCGATGAAGCGTTCCTCGAACTCGCGTGTCTGGAAGCCGGCCCGCACCAGCACCGCGATCTGCGACAGATCATCACCGGCGGCCTGCATCCCCTCGATCTCCGCCGATACGGCACGAGCCTCGTCGGCACCGTCCCAATAGCCGTTGACCCGCAATTTCTCACCGTCACCGGCCCCCGTATAGAGCGTCTTGCCAAGGCGCGTCTCGTTGCGGGCGATGATTCCCGAGGCGGCGGCGAGGATATGACCGGTCGAGCGGTAATTCTCCTCCAGCCGGACAATCCTCGCCCCCGGAAAATCACTCTCGAACTTCAGGATGTTGCCAACCTCGGCACCGCGCCAGCCATAGATCGACTGGTCATCATCCCCGACGCAGCACAGATTTCGCTCGCTGCCGGTCAGCAGCCGCAGCCACAGATATTGCGCCACATTGGTGTCCTGGTACTCATCGACCATGATATGGGTGATGCGGTCATGATATTCGGCCAGCACGTCGGGATGATTCTGCAACACTGTCAGCATATGCAGCAGCAGATCGCCGAAATCGACCGCGTTCAGGGCCAGCAGCCGCGCCTGATAAGCCTCGTAAAGCTGGCGAAGCCGCCCGTTGGCGAGATCACCGGCCTCGGCCGTCCCGACCTTGTCCGGTGTCAGCCCACGATCCTTCCATCGCTGGATCACCCCGCCAAGAAGCCGCACCGGCCAACGTTTGGAGTCGATATCATCGGCCTCCATCAGCTGTTTCAGAACGCGATTCTGATCATCCATATCGAGAATCGTGAAGTCGCTTCTCAATCCGACCAGCTCGGCATGACGGCGAAGCATCCGCGCGGCAAGCGCGTGAAAGGTGCCAAGCCAGACCTGTTCGGCCATCGGCCCGACCATCGCCGAGACACGCATCTTCATCTCGCGCGCCGCCTTGTTGGTAAAGGTGACGGCAAGGATGTTCCACGGCTTTGCCGTACCGGTCGCCACAAGTTCGGCAAGGCGCGAGGTCAACACCCTTGTCTTGCCGGTACCGGCCCCGGACAACACCAGAACCGGACCTGAAAGGCTGCGAACGGCTTCACTCTGCGCCTCGTTGAGGCCGGCAAGCCAGGGATGCTCTGATTGCGGGGAGATCTGCATGGCGCCCAAAGTGGCAAATCGCCGGGCACGGGTCAACGCCGCAGGCCAGCATGCGGCATTTGCACCGGGCGCCGACGGGGATCATCGTCCGGTTCACGGCATCCGGTTTGCATTTGTGTCAGCTTGCGATATCTTTTGGCGATGAGACGGCAGAGGCCCATTGATGAAATTGTATTCTGAACTTGATGGCATTGGTGCCCACCTGTCCGCCGCCGGCATTCTGATTGCGGCGCTGGTTGCGCTTTCCGGATGCTCGGCGACCCCGCCGACGGAGCGCAGCGACGCACGCGACCGCTATGAGGATGCGAACCGCAAGGTGTTCGCATTCAATATGGGCGTCGACAGCTATGTGCTGGAACCGGTCGCCTCGGGCTATCGCAACACCGTGCCGGAAGGCGGGCGCACGGCGATCGACAACCATCTTCGCTGGGCCTCCATGCCGTCAACGGCGATCAATTCGACGCTGCAGGGCAAGTTCGAGAATGCCGCGCTGGCGTCCCTCAACTTTCTCGTGAATGGCCTGACACTTGGCTTTGCCGATCTCTCGGAGGATGACCGGGAGGTGCAGCGCGAGGATTTTGGCCAGACACTGGCCGCCTATGATGTACCGGAAGGGTCTTACCTGATGGTGCCGGTTCTGGGCCCGCGCACCACACGGTCACTGGCCGGCAATGTGGTGGATATCGTGATGAACCCGCTGCAGATCTTCGGCACAAGCACCACCGCGGACACTGTCAGGACGGCGCAGGCACCGGTCGGTGCTGTCAGTTTTCGCGCCAACAATTTCGATGCGTTCAATGATGTGAAGTACAATTCACTCGACCCCTATGCGCGGACCCGCTCGGTCTATTACCAGACGCGACTCGGGCTGCTTGAGGACCGCGTGGCCGACCGCGCCGGCAGCGCCGTATCCGAGGATGAGTTCGATTCGCTGTTCGAGGAGGCAAAATGATGATCCGTCGTCGCTTTCTTGCCGTTGGGCTGGGATGTCTTGGCCTTGCCGCGCTGCCGGCCGGTATCGTCCGCGCGGATGACCGGCAGGCCGCCGCCGGCGGGCTGATCGACACCATGATCGCCGACCTGCAGGCGTTTCTTGCCACCGATACCGGTGATGTTGAGGCGCGAGCAGCCGAGATCGACCGCGTTCTCGGCACCTATTTCGACATGGACACGATCACCCGCTTTTCGGCCGGCCAATATTGGCGCGCGGCGAGTGCCGACCAGAGAACGGAATATGAAATGCTGTTCCGCGAGGTGCTGTGCGGCACCATCGTGGGCAATTTCGACCAGTTGAACGGGTTGGCCTACACGCCCGGCGCGACCAGCGCGAAAGGTGACAAATTCGTGATTGTCGGGGGCACCTTCACCGACACTAGTGGCACAAGACCGCCGGTCGCCATCAATTGGCGGGTATTGACCCGTAAAGGTAAGCCGCCACGCGTCTTCGATATCGAGATCGAGAACCTGTCGCTTCTGGTCACCCAGAAGCAGGAGAATGTCGCGGTGATTCGCAAGAACAAGGGCCAGTTCGGCGCCCTGATCGAGGCCATGCAGGCACGGCTCGACACGCCACTTCACAGCAAATGAACAACACCGCTACCCCGACAGTCGATCGGCCCGGCGGCTGATCGGCCCGGCGGCTGATAGGCATGGCGGCTGATGGGCCTAACGGCTGATCGGTTTATATTTGATGCGGGTCGGGCGGTCCGCCTCGGCGCCAAGGCGGCGTTTCCGGTCCGCCTCGTAGGCCTCGTAATTCCCCTCGAACCACTCGACATGGCTGTTGCCCTCGAAGGCGAGGATATGCGTGGCGATCCGGTCGAGGAACCAGCGGTCGTGGCTGACCACCACCGCGCAGCCGGCAAATTCCTCGAGCGCCTCTTCCAGTGCCCGCAGCGTGTCGACATCGAGATCGTTGGTGGGCTCGTCAAGCAGCAGCAGGTTGGCACCGCTCTTCAGCATCCGCGCCAGATGCACCCGGTTGCGCTCGCCGCCCGAAAGCTGGCCGACGCGTTTCTGCTGGTCGCCGCCCTTGAAGTTGAATTGCCCGACATAGGCCCGCGAGGCCATGGTCCGCTTGCCAAGCTCGATCTCGTCAAGCCCGTCGGAAATCACCTCCCAGACCGTCTTCGAATCGTCAAGATCGTCACGAGACTGGTCGACATAACCAAGCTTCACCGTGTCCCCGACGCTGAAACTTCCATTATCGGGGGTCTCGCCGCCGGTGATCATCCGGAACAGCGTCGTCTTGCCGGCACCGTTCGGCCCGATGACCCCGACAATGCCACCCGGCGGCAGGCGGAATGACAGACCGTCAATCAGCAGCTTGTCACCAAATCCCTTGCTGAGCCCGTCAGCATTGATCACGATGTCACCAAGTCGCGGGCCGGCGGGAATGTGGATTTTGGCGGTGTCGATCTGGCGCTGGCCCTCATCGGCAAGCATCTTTTCATAGGCACTGATGCGGGCCTTCGACTTGGCCTGGCGCGCCTTTGGTGCCGAACGCACCCAGTCAAGTTCGCGCGACAGCGACTTCACCCGTGCATCCTCGGTCTTGCCTTCCTGTTCAAGTCGTTTCTGCTTCTGCTCCAGCCAGCCTGAATAATTGCCCTCATAGGGGATGCCGGCACCGCGATCGAGTTCGAGGATCCAGCCCGCCACCTCGTCAAGGAAGTAGCGGTCATGCGTGATTGTCACGACGGTTCCCGGGAAATCATGAAGGAAGCGCTGCAGCCAGGCGACCGATTCGGCATCGAGATGGTTTGTCGGCTCGTCAAGAAGCAGCATGTCGGGCGCGCTCAGCAGCAGTTTGCACAGCGCGACCCGGCGCTTTTCACCGCCGGACAGCCTTGTCACATCGGAATCACCTGCCGGCACCCGTAGCGCGTCCATGGCGATCTCGGCCTTGCGCTCGAGGTCCCAGCCATCGATGGCGTCGATCTTTTCCTGCAATTCGGCCTGCTCGGCGATGACCGCGTTCATCTCGTCATCGGTCAGTTCCTCGGCAAAGCGCGCGCTGACCTCGTTGAACCGGTCCATCAGCTGCTTGGCCTCGCCCATGCCGGCGAGCACATTGCCGATCACATCCATGCTCTCGTCAAGCTCGGGTTCCTGTGCCAGATAACCGACCTTGATCCCGTCGGCGGCCCACGCCTCGCCATTGAATTCGGTATCCAGCCCGGCCATGATCCGCAGCAGGGTCGATTTACCGGCACCGTTCAGGCCCAGCACGCCGATCTTGGCGCCGGGAAGGAAGGACAGGCTGATATTCTTCAGCACTTCCTTGCCGCCGGGCCAGCTTTTGGACAGGCGGTGCATGACATAAACATACTGATGGCTGGACATGATGTGTCTCCTGGCTGAAAAAATCGGCGGTGCCAATCGGCATCACGACCTGTGAAAAGGCCGGTGCCTGCCAGTTTCTAGCCCGCGCGCCCTCCAATCTCAACAAGCAATCTCAACAATCAATTGCAATATGCACCCGCGCCCGACCGTCTTGCCAGCGACATGGCGAGGCCGGTCGGATGATCACCACAACATGACGATTCACCTTGATTCGCCGGCCACCGTCTCTAAGCTGGCAGTCCAATGTGGGGACATTGACGGAGACGAATCAGGATGGCCGAAGCCTTGCCAGCGCTGGGGATCGTGACCGATCTGCCGCTTGGAATCCTGATGTGGGCCGCGATCCTGCGTTTCCTTTTGTCGATGTTTGTCAAGGAAGACAGCCGGTTCGGACTGATGCGTCTGCTCAACACGCTGGTCCTGCCGCCGACCCGCGCCGCGATGGTGATGGCGCCGCGCTGGGTGATCGAGCGCACGGGTCCGCTCTATCTCGCCTTTCTTCTGTTCATCGCCCGCTTCTACATTCTGCCGCTAGTTGTCGGCTATGACGTGCCGGGGTTCGGGGCGATGCCGCTTGAAGGGCTGCTGCTGTCGGTGCGCACGGAAATCGGCCTGTAGGGCGGGCGCGCCGGGATGATCCGGCCTATTCCTGAACAATCATGATTGTCTGCTGCCGCTCACCGTCCGGCGTCAGGCGCCAGATCTGGCTTCCCTCGGGCCCGTCGACAATCAGCACGAAACCGCTCTCATCGGCACTGGCCGCGCGGATGGTGGCACCTTCCGGCAGCGCCAGGCTGACCGTCTCCGGCGGCGCGCTCATCTTTGCCAGCCGCGAGGCGATGGTGCCGATCACCACCGCGGTCAGCACGATGATCAGCACCCCCATGATGATGGCGGCGGCCTTGATCATGCCCAGATTGCGAACAATGGCGGATGGCTCGCCGGCGGCGTCATCCGCCTTGTCATGATCTGGCTGCATCTGGATGCCTTTCCTGGGCGACGCGCCCCATAGAGGAGTGTTTTCGCGCCCAATATAGGCTAGTCTTCAGGGCAATGACCAGTAATGCCGCACAACAGCTGACCATATCCGCCGGAGAGGCCGCCGGCGGGGACAGGATCGACCGGTTCCTCGCCAGCAGCCTGACCGGCGGGGAGGCGCTGTCGCGCACCCGCGTCAAGGCGTTGATCCTCGAGGGTGCGGTGACCGAGGACGGCACGGTGACAACCGACCCGTCGCAGGCAGTTCGCGAAGGCGCCACCTATGTGCTGACCCTGCCGCCGGTGCGTGACGCCAGACCGGTCGGGCAGGACATCCCGCTGGACATCCTGTATGAGGATTCCGACCTGATCGTGATCGACAAGCCGGCCGGCATGGTTGTCCATCCGGGCCCGGGACAGGCCGACGGGACGCTTGTGAACGCGCTGATCAGCCATTGCGGCGACGGGCTGACCGGCATTGGCGGCGAGATGCGCCCGGGAATTGTTCATCGGCTCGACAAGGACACATCCGGAGTGATGCTGGCGGCGAAGAGCCAGCGCGCCCATACGCGTCTGACCGAAATGTTCGCCGCGCATGATCTGGAGCGATGCTACACCGCCATCCTGTGGGGCATGCCTGGCGAGAATGACGGCCGGATCGAGGCCCCGCTCGGCCGCTCACCGCGCGACCGCAAGAAACAGGCCGTTGTCGCGAATGGCCGGCATGCCGCCACGAACTGGCGCGTGACCCGCCGTCTGCCACCTTTCGCCAGCATTGCGGAATGCCGGCTGGAGACCGGCAGGACGCACCAGATCCGCGTTCACATGGCGCATCTCGGCCATGGCGTGATCGGCGATCCGGTCTATGGCCGGCCAATGCGAAGCGACCAGATGCCGGACGCCGCGGCGCGGGACTGTCTTGCCGAGATCCGCCGGTTCGGACGACAGGCGCTTCATGCGGCACGCCTTGCGCTGACGCATCCGGTGACCGGCGCGGCACTGGCATTCGAGACCCCGGTGCCGGCTGACATGAAGGCGCTTGTCGGCGCGATCGAGGACGGTATCGCGCGCCGCGCCGCCGCCCGCCCCGGAGGCCACATGTCCGGCCGAACCCGGTGACGGCGTGACATCGCCGATCTGAGCGGAAGGGACTGTCATTCAACGGACGGAGCAACGCCATCCTGTTGAAATTACGATTTAAAGCCCCATATACTGTATGTTAAAAAGACTTTTGCCGAATTCCGCCTTAATCCCGCCCCGAATGCGTGTTTTAGTTACAGATATGGCAACAGTCATGACAAAGGCCGCAATTCCGTGCCGCCCGGCCTCCATGAAGAACTGATGGAGACAGAACTATGGCAGCGTCCAAGACATCACTCCCCGCGATCAGCCCGGACGGGAACCTGTCGCGCTATCTCGAGCAGATCCGCTCCTTCCCGATGCTTGAGCCGAAAGAAGAATACATGCTCGCCAAGGCGTGGAAGGAGCGCGGCGATGTCGATGCCGCGCACCGGCTGGTGACAAGCCATCTGCGGCTTGTCGCGAAGATCGCGATGGGCTATCGCGGTTATGGGCTGCCGGTCGCCGACCTGATTTCCGAGGGCAATCTCGGGATGATGCACGCGGTCAAGAAATTCGAGCCGGAAAAGGGATTCCGCCTCGCCACCTACGCCATGTGGTGGATCAAGGCGGCGATCCAGGAATATATCCTGCGCTCGTGGTCGCTGGTGAAAATCGGCACCACCGCAGGTCAGAAGAAGCTGTTCTTCAATCTGCGCCGCATCAAGGGCCAGATCCAGGCCATTGATGATGGCGATCTGAAGCCCGAACAGGTGACCGAGATCGCCACCCGCCTCGACGTGACCGAGGCCGAGGTCATCTCGATGAACCAGCGCATGGCCGGCAATGACCGCTCGCTGAATGTCCCGCTGTCGCGCGATGGCGAGGGAAGCGGCGAATGGCAGGACTGGCTTGAGGATGATGGCGAGGATCAGGAGACGACTTTTGCCGAGGCCGAGGAATTTTCCGCCCGCCAGCGGCTGATGATGGACGCCATCGGCGATCTGAACGAGCGCGAGCAGCGCATCCTGCAGGCCCGCCGGCTGGCCGAACCGCCGCTGACGCTGGAGGATCTGGCCGCCGAGTTCGGCGTCAGCCGCGAGCGCATCCGCCAGATCGAGGTGCGGGCCTTTGAAAAACTGCAGAAGGCGGTCCGCGACAAGGCCGAGGAGATGAAGCTGCTACCCTCCGCCGAGGGCGATCCGGCGCTTCTAGGGGCCTAGAGCCGGACCGTGATCCCGGGTCCTGATCCTGCCTCCTAACTCTGGCCCTCCTGCCGGATGTCGAGCTGCACGGGCGGCTTGCCGGGAAGTGCCACAATGACCGTCAATTCCCCGCCCGCCGCCTCAACATAGCGCCGCACGGTTGACAGCAGCCAGTCATCACGGCCTTCCAGCTGCGCGATGGTCGCCTGCGCGACGCCCATGTCCGCCGCCACAGCGCTCTGCGTGCGGTTCAGGGCACGCCTGACTTCCTTCAATGTGTGATATTCGGCCTGCAGGCGATCCGTCTCGGCCTCAATCCGCGCGCGCCGCGCCGGCGGCAACGTGGCCATCGCATCCTTCAGTGATACTGTCATCTGTTCTTCCTCGTCCCGATCTCGTGAAGATGGCTGGCATACCGCGCCTCGGCGGTCGCCATCAGTAATTTGTAGAAGCGGCGCTGATCCCGCCCCGTCCTGTTGCCGGCGACAAGCAGGATGGCGCGCCGTTCCGGATCGAATGCAAAGGCCACACGCCAGAC
>JAAZUU010000189.1 GCA_018624035.1 Rhodobiaceae bacterium
GCTACAAAATGGCTTAGGCGGCTGAAACGATGTTTCCGTCGCCGGCCATTTGTTGCTGTTACGGCCGTTATTTACGGCTCAGGGGAGTTTGAATGCTCAGATCGGTACTCGATATTTTTACCGCCGACATCGGCATTGACCTGGGGACTGCCAACACCCTCGTCTATGTGAAGGGCAAGGGCATCGTCCTTGATGAGCCATCCGTTGTCGCCATGGCCGAGGTGCGTGGCCGCACCCAGGTGCTGGCGGTCGGCGAGGAAGCCAAGGTGATGCTTGGCAAGACACCCGGCAATATCCGCGCCATCCGCCCGATGGCTGACGGTGTGATCGCCGATTTCGAAGTCGCTGAGGAAATGATCAAGCACTTCATCCGCAAGGTGAATGGCCGTCTGAATTTCTCCAGCCCGCAGGTGATCATCTGCGTGCCGTCCGGGTCCACGGCGGTGGAACGCCGGGCCATCCAGGAGTCGGCCGAGGCCGCAGGCGCGCGTCGCGTCTTCCTCATCGAGGAACCGATGGCAGCCGCCATCGGCGCCTCCTTGCCGGTGACCGAGCCATCGGGCTCGATGGTGGTCGATATCGGCGGCGGCACAACCGAGGTGGCGATCCTGTCGCTTGGCAATATCGTGTTCGCCCATTCGGTGCGCGTTGGCGGTGACAAGATCGATGAGGCGATCATCGCCTATATGCGTCGCACCCATAATCTTCTGATCGGTGAGGCCAGTGCCGAGCGGATCAAGAAGAATATCGGCGTCGCCCGCAAGCCTGAGAAAAGCACCGGCATCAAGATCGAGGTGCGTGGTCGTGATCTTGTCAACGGTGTGCCGAAGGAAATCACCATCACCGAGGCACAGGTCGCCGAGGCGATTTCCGATCCGGTCCGACAGATTGTCGACGGCGTGAAGATGGCGCTTGAACAGGCGCCGCCCGAGCTTGCCGCCGACATTGTCGAAAAGGGTATCGTGATGACCGGCGGCGGGGCGTTGCTGCGCGACGTTGACGGGGTTCTTCGCGATGCGACCGGGCTGCCGATCTCGATAGCCGAGGATCCGCTGTCCTGCGTGGCGTTGGGAACAGGCCGCTGTCTCGAGGAACTCAAGACACTTCGGAACGTCCTTATAGGCGCCTAGGGAGCAGCTTGAAGAATGCGCGCGTCTGAGAAGGCCAAGATCAGGCAGCGCCGCATCGCGCATGCACTTCTCGTCGTTTTCAGCTTCTCGCTGATGTTTCTCGGCAAGGCTGATTTCAGCGCCCTTCGTCATGCCCGCATGGGGGCCAGCGATTTCATCGCGCCCTTTGTCGATCTTGTTTCAGCGCCTGTGCGGGGCGTCGAGACGATGGCGCAGGGCATTCGCACTGTGGCATCCCTGCGGGCCGAGAATGTCCGGCTTCAGGCCGAGAATTCGATGCTGAAGCGCTGGCGCCGTCGTGCCGAAATCCTGGAAAGTGAAAATCGCCAGCTTCGCAGCGTTGCCGGCGCGGTGTCGCCGGACCGCCGCCGGCCCCTGACGGCGCGCGCGGTCACCGCGCCGGGGGGGGCTTTCGCCCATACCGTTCTGGTGGCGAATGGCAGCGAGGAGGGTATCGAGGTTGGCAATCCGGTGGTAACGGCGGACGGTCTTGTCGGTCTTGTCGTCGATGTCGGCGGCACCTATGCGCGGGTGCTGATGATCAGCGACATCAATGCGCAGATTCCGGTTATCCTGTCATCCTCTTCCTGGCCGGGCGTCACGGTAGGGAATAACGGCCCGTATCTGTCGCTGCGGTTTCTTCCCGACGAGGCCGCGCCGAGGGTTGGCGAGCTTGTGCTGACCTCGGGGCATGGTGGCGTGCTGCCTGCCGGGGTGCCGGTGGGGCGGGTCGATCTGGTGCAGGATGGCAAGTTAAGGGTGCGGCCGGCGGTTGACCTGCGCAATCTCAGCTATGTGTCGATTCTTGTCGGCGGCACCGAGGGGATCGACCGCGCCGATCTGGAACTCGGGGACTATTACACGCCGCTTCCCGAGACCGAGGGGGGCCGGTTGTTCGAGGGTGTGAACGCCGCCGGAGAGCGACAATGATCCGCCGCGGTCGATTCTTCCAGAGGGCCGAGCTTGAGTCGGACTGGCCGTTCCAGTTCCTGGTCGTGATCTTTGGCGTGGTTCTGGCCATGGTTGAAGGCGGGCTCGCGCTGTGGCCGGTCTTCTATGGCGCGACGCCGATGCTGTCGCTGATTTTCCTTTACTGGATTGCACTTCATCATGAAAAGTACATGCTTCTTGTCACCGGATTCCTGATTGGTCTGACAAGTGATGTCCTGTTTTCCGACCTGCTTGGCGGGCGGGCGACGGCCTATATCATTCTGCTGTTCGCCATGAACTGGCGCCGACAAAAGCTGCTGCAGGGTGATTTCCGCGATATCTGGGTCGAATTCGCCTTCGTGGTCTTTGGCGTGGTGCTGTTCCAGCTGGTTGTCTTCAGCGCGTTGAACCTGGCCATTCCGGCGTTGACGCCTGTTCTCTTCCAGATCGGCGTGACGATGATTCTGTTTCCCATCGGCTATGTCATTCTGAGCACTCTTTCCCTTGCCTTCAACAAGATCAGGGTGTCGACATGAACAAGCGGGCGAAGCAGAAGGAGGGCCGTCGCACGATCGGGCGCCGCACACTGCTTCTGGGAAGCGGCATGCTGCTTGTCACGAGCTTCCTGTCAGGCCGCCTCTATCAGCTTCAGGTGGCGCAGAGCAACCGCTACAAGCGGCTTTCTGACCGCAATCAGTTTGACTTGCGGATCGTGCCGCCGCGGCGCGGTCGGCTTGTGGATCGCAGGATGCGTCTGCTTGCCGGCAATGCCGAATCCTATCTTCTTCACATCACCCCGCTTTATGCTGGCGATCTGGACCGTGCGCTGGCCCAGCTCGGCCAGCTTGTTGATCTGACCGAGGATGATCTGGCGCGGGTGCGCGAGACGGCCCGCAAGGGGCCATCCTTCCGGCCGGTCCTGATCCGTGAAAGCCTGACCCAGCGCGAACTGGCGCGGCTTGCCGTGCGGTCTGCCTATCTTCCGGGTGTCACATTCGAGAAAACGCTCCGCCGAATTTACCCGCAAGGGGCGCTGACCGGGCATGTAACAGGTTATGTCTCGCCAATCACCAGCCGGGAAGTTGAGGAGAACCGGTCGCTTGGTGACCTGCCGAACCTTGCCACTGGCAAGATCGGGATTGAATACGCGCTGGAGCCGGAGTTGCGCGGGCAGCCCGGCAATGAACGGGTCGAGGTCAATGCGCGCGGACAGCCGATCCGTGTGTTCCGTGATTTCGAACCGCAGTCGGGAAGGGATGTGCGCCTGGCGCTGGATATCGGCCTGCAGCAGCATGTGACAAACGTGCTTCGCC
>JAAZUU010000025.1 GCA_018624035.1 Rhodobiaceae bacterium
ATGCTGCGATGGAAGATTGATCAGCGTCGCCACTGCCGGCCCGGCGGCCATCACGAGAAGTGCGCCGACAACCATCAGCAGCAGCGCACTGGCCAGCAGCCAGCGGTCAACGGTCCACCACCAGACCCCGACAAGCGAGCGATCGGTGCGGTCAAGCATGGGCACCTCCCGCGCCGCTTCCGGTGGCGGCGATCTGTCTTGCGATGGCGCTGAAGGCATCACCGCGGGCGACAAAGCTGTCGAACTGGTCGAAAGAGGCGGCGGCGGGTGCCAGCAGGATCGTCGCCTTGCCGGCGGCGCCGGTTGCGGTGCTGGCATCGGCAAAGGCGGCATGCGTTGCGCTTTCAAGGTCGCCGGACAGGCTGACCGGCACCAGCCCGGTCAGTTCGGTGGCGAAATCCGCGGCGGCGCTGCCGATCAGATAGGCACGCTCGACCTTCTGTGTGGCCGCCGCCGCCGGGCCGAGACCGTCCGCCTTCGCCTCGCCACCGGCAATCCAGTAGATGCTGTCAAAGGCGGCAAGCGCGCAGGCGGCGGCAACACCATTGGTGGCCTTTGAATCATTGATGAAGGCAACACCCTTATGCTGTGCCACATGCTGCATCCGGTGCGGCAGGCCGACAAAATCGGCCAGGCCGCCCGCGATGTCCGCCGCGTCTGCCCCGAGATGCCGCAGGCACGCCACCGCCGCGGCGGCATTGACAGCGTTGTGCGGTCCGGCAAGGGCCGGTGACAGCCCTGCCTCGGCAGGAAGATCATCCGCGCCAACCGTGATCCCTCTGCCGCCAGCCGCTACAAACTCTGCGGCAAGGCGACCAACCGGCCCGTGATCCTCGCCGAACACCGCAAGGCCGTGTGGCGGCAGCGCGCTCAGGATGCGCGCCTTGGCGGCGACATAGCCGTCCATGCCGCCATGCCGTTCCAGATGGTCGGGCGTGATATTGAGAAGAAGCACCACCTCGGCATGCAGCGACGGTGTCGTCTCGAGCTGGTAGGAGGACAGCTCCAGAACGATCACTCCGTCGGGGCCCGGATCCTGCAGATTGCAGGCGGCATCGCCGATATTGCCGCCGACACTGACAGCCATGCCGGCCTTCCGAAGGCAGTGCCCGATCAGCGCGGTGGTCGTTGATTTCCCGTTCGTGCCGGTAACGGCGACAAGCCGTGCCTGTGGTGCCGCGCGCATTGCCAGCTCGATCTCGCTGATGATCCCGACACCGGCGTCACTGGCGCGCGCCGCCGCCGGATGCGGCGTGGGATGATCATGCGGGATACCCGGGCTGATCACCATGTCGTCCAGCCTGTCCCAGGGCCAGTCCTGCCAGGGCACCGATTGCGCGTGCGCCGGCAGACCGGCCGGTGCCGGCCGCCCGTCATCATGCATCCAGCACGTCGCGCCTGCCGCGTCGAGCGCGCGCGCGGCCGCCATGCCGGACAGGCCAAGACCAAGGATCCCGACCTGTTTGCCTGACATGGAATGCGGAACGAGCATGAAGATGGTCCCCTAGCGAAGCTTCAGTGATGACAGGCCGGCAAGTGCCAGCACGACGGCGATGATCCAGAACCGGATGACGATGGTTGATTCAGCCCAGCCCTTGCGCTCGAAATGATGGTGCAGCGGCGCCATCAGGAAAATCCGCTTGCCGGTGAGCTTGAAAGAGGCCACCTGCAGGATGACCGAGAGGGTTTCGACGACAAACAGGCCGCCGGTGATGGCAAGCACCAGCTCATGCCGTGTTGCCACCGACATGGCGCCGAGCGCACCACCCAGCGCCAGTGATCCGGTGTCGCCCATGAAGACGCGCGCCGGCGGAGCGTTGAACCACAGAAAACCGAGCCCGGCGCCAAGAAGGGCACCGCACATCACCGCCAGATCGCCGGTGCCGGGAATATAGTTGATCTGAAGATAGGTGGCGAAATTGACGTTGCCGGCAAGATAGGCGATCAGGCCGAAACAGGCGGCGACAATCATCACCGGCACAATGGCCAGCCCGTCCAGCCCGTCGGTCAGATTGACCGCGTTCGACCCGCCGACAATCACCACCATCGCGAAGGGCACGTAGAAGAGCCCCAGCGAAATCAGCGTGTCTTTCACAAAGGGAACCGCGACACCGTAACGAAGCTGCGCCGGTGACAGCTCGATCAGCACCAGCGTCGCGATGAAGGCGACGCCAAGCTGCAGGACCAGCTTCATCCGTCCCGACATGCCGTGATGCGACCGGCGACGCAGTTTCATCCAGTCATCGACCGATCCGACAGCGCCGAAACTGAGCGCGACAAGCAGGACCGGCCACAGATAGGGGTTTGAAAGCGGCATCCACAACAAGGTTGACAGGGCGAAGGCACCGAGGATCAGCAATCCGCCCATCGTCGGCGTTCCGATTTTCGTCACAAGATGCGATTGCGGCCCGTCGGTGCGGATCGGTTGCCCCTCGGCCTGGTGCGTTTTCAACCAGCGGATCAGTGCCGGGCCAAACATCAGGCTGAACACCAGCGCGGTGATGGTGGCGCCGCCGGTCCGGAATGTGATGTAGCGGAACAGATTGAAGAGCTGATACTGGTCGGCCAGCGGCACAAGAAGGTCAGGCAGCATGTGATGCACCTCCATTGGCGTCGTCCGGCATGGAAAATTCCGCGAGGATCGCCGCCGCGACATGGCAGGCGCCCGATCCGTTCGATCCCTTGATGAACACCCGGTCGCCGTCCCGAATCATGGCCCGCAGCGCGTCAATGGCCGCGTCAGGCGCGTCGACGGCATGGTGCGCGATGCTGGCCGGAAGCGTTGACGCCATCTCGGCCATCATCGGTCCGATGGTGATCAGGGCCCGCGGGCGCAATGCGGCAATCATCGGGGCAAGGGCGGCATGCGCCGCCGCGCTGCCATCCCCAAGCTCCAGCATGTCGGAGAACACCATGAGCTGTGGTGGCATCTCGGCGATGGTCGCGAAGGCGGCCTTCATCGAGGCCGGCCCGGCGTTGTAGCTGTCATCGAACAGCGTCATGCCCGCACCATTGAAGATGCCGCTGGAGATCGCCCCCCGGCCTGGCAATTCACTGAAATCATTCAGTGTTTCTGCTGCCTCTGTAATGTCCAGATCAAGCGCCGCCACCGATGCCAGCATCGCCATGGCGTTATGCGCCCAATGCTGGCCGCGTGTTCCCATCCTCACGGACAGCTGCGTGCCCAATATGTCCGCCCGGATCTGCGTGCCGGCATTGTCCGCCTCGGCATCCAGCAGACGGGCGTCCGATTCGCCGCCGCTGCCAAAACCGATGATCCGTCCGGCGCCAGCGTCCCGCGCGCGGTCGCCAAGGAAAGTGAAATAGGGATCGTCGGCATTCAGGATGGCGGTGCCGCCGGCTGTCAGCCCGTCGAAGATTTCGGCTTTCGCGGCGGCGATATCATCCAGACTGTCGAAGAATTCGGAATGGCTGTCGGCAATGCGGGTGATCACTGTAATGTCGGGCTGCGCAAGGTTGCTCAGCACGCTGATTTCCCCCGGCGCGTTCATGCCGATTTCCTGCACGGCGGCAACCGGCGCGTCGGGAAGCGCCGCCAGCGTCAGAGGCACGCCGAGATGATTGTTGAAGCTGGCGCGGTTGGCATGGCATCCGCCAAGGCGGCGCAGCATGTGCGCCAGCATTTCCTTGCTTCCGGTCTTGCCGACAGAGCCGGTGATGGCCACCAGATGGCCGCCGGCCATGCGATGGGCGGCCCGGCCAAAGGCCCCGAGCCGGGCCAGAGCGGCCTCGACATCATCGACCATCAAAAGGGGGCAGGGCATCGGCCCCGGGTCGCGCGACACCAACGCCGCTGCCGCGCCTTTCTTGGCCGCGGCGGCGAGATAGTCATGGCCATCCGCATGCTCGCCGGCGAGAGCGACGAACAGGGTGCCGGGCGCGCACAGCCGGCTGTCGATCTCGACCGCGGTGACGGCCAGTTCCCCCGGCGGCGTCAGCCAGCGGCCAGCGGCGCGGTGGGCCAGTTCATCGGCGTTGATCATCATGCCGGGCATCATGTTGGGGGTGGCGGCGTTCATCCGTCATCTCCATCGGCCGTCAGCCTGCGGATGGCGTTTCGCGCCACGCTCGAATCACTGAAAGGAAGTGTCTCGCTGCCGACAAGCTGGACATTTTCATGCCCCTTGCCGGCGATCAGCAGCACATCATCGGCATTCAGCTCGCGCATGGCGGCTGCGATGGCTTCACCACGGTCGGCGATTTCAATGGCGTCCGGGCAGGTCTCGATGATGGCGGCGCGGATCGTCGCGGCGTCCTCGGAACGCGGATTGTCGTCGGTGACATAGACAAGGTCGGCATGCGCCTTTGCGGTGCTTCCCATCATCGGGCGTTTGCCGGCGTCGCGATCGCCGCCGGCACCAAAGACAACGGCAAGCCGGCCGCGTGTTTCAGGGCGAAGCGCCCGCAGCGCCGATTCCAGCGCGTCAGGCGTATGCGCATAATCGACAACCACCCTGGCGCCGGCGGGATGGCCGGACACAAGCTGCATGCGCCCCTCGGCACCGGTGACATAGGGAAGCGCCCACAGCGAGTCATGAAGCGGCAGGCCGCTGGCATGCGCCATCACAGCCGCGGTCACGGCGTTCACCGCCTGGAAGGTGCCGGCAAGCGCCATCGGGATGCAAAGGCTTTTGCCGTCATGCTCGACGGTGACATCAATCCCGAAATCCATCGCCGCGACGCCGGTGATCCTGAAATCGGCTCTCTTGTCGCTGCCAACTGTCAGAATGACCCGCTCCTGCGGGTTCATGTTGCGCATCATCTCGGCAAGGCGCGCGCCATAGGAGTCGTCAATATTGATCACCGCGCAGCCGCCGGGCATCAGAAGCTCGGTGAACAGACGCGCCTTCGCCGCGAAATAGGCTTCCATGTCGGGATGGTGGTCGAGATGATCGCGGCTGAGGTTGGTGAAGCCGGCAATATGGATTTTCAGACCGTCAAGGCGATGCTGCGCCAGGCCATGGCTGCTTGCCTCAAGCGCCAGATGCGTAATACCGGCACTGCAGATTGGTTGCAGCGCGGCATGAAGGCTGACCGCGTCGGGTGTTGTCAGAGAGGGCAGACCCAGCATCCGCCCCTGCATTGTGCGCGGGTCCGGCCCCTGCAGACCCAGCGTGCCGATCGATGCGGCATCCCAGGTTGCGCGACGCCAGATCTGGCGGATGAACTCAACGGTCGATGTCTTGCCGTTGGTGCCGGTGACAGCGGCGATCAGGCCGGGCTGGCGAGGCCAGAAACGGGCCGCGGCCAGCGCCAGCTCGCGGCGCGGTGCCTCGCAGGTCAAAATCGGCACGCCGGTGTCGGCGATGGCGTCCAGCGCGGCGTCGAACGGGCGTTCATCAGTCAGGATGGCGGCGGCGCCGGCCTTGACCGCGGCGCCGATAAAGTCACGTCCGTCGGCATGGCTCCCGGCGAGCGCGGCAAACAGAAAGCCCTTGCCGGCCTCGCGTGAATCGCTGCCAAGACCGGTGATCTCAAGCGTGGCGATCTCCGCCGCGCGTGCATGCGCCATCGTCGGGCCGGGAATCAGATCAGAAAGATGCAAGGGTCTTTTCCTCCTTTCCGATTCTGAAGTCGAGCCGCAGTTTCTGGCGAATTTCCGGCGCTTTTTCGTCAACAGGATGAATTCCCAGCAACGGTGCTGCATTCTCGATGATGTGGCGCGCCGCCGGGGCCGCGACCCAGCCGCCGGTGGCATAGCCATGGGAATGTTTCTGCCCCTTTGGCTCATCAACCATCACCACCAGCACATAGCGCGGTTCATGAACCGGGAAGGTCGCGGCAAAGCTGGCGATGTTGCGGTCCTTGTAATAACCGCCGCCGGGGCGAATCTTTTCGGTGGTGCCGGTCTTGCCGCCGACCATGTAGCCGCGTGCCTCGGCCTTTTTGCCGGTTCCCTTGGGATGTTTGACGACAAGACGCATCATTGATCGCACGGCGCGCGTCGTGTCTTCCGAAAAGAGTTTCCGGCGCACCGTCTGCTGACGGCCGGCCTCGCCGCCGGGCTGACGGCGTAGCAGCGTTGGCGGCGTCCACAGCCCGCTGCCACTGGCCGCGGCGACAGCGCTTGCCAGATGCAGCGGCGTCACCGAAATGCCGTGGCCATAGGAAATGGTGGCAATCTCGGACTGCCGCCAGGAGTGCGGTACCAAAGGCGTCGCGGTCTCCGGGATTTCAATCGGCAGCCGGTCGAACATGCCAAGCCGGCGAAGATAGGCCTTCTGGATTTCGGCGCCGATCTCGGCCGCCATCCGCGCCGAGCCGATATTCGACGACAGCACCAGAATTTCGGGAACTGTCAGGGGCCAGTCATAGACCTTGTAGTCGCGGATGCGGTGGCCGCCGATCCGCAACGGCCTGGCGACCTCGTAACGCCGCTCGAGGGTCGTGGTCCCGGACTCCAGCGCCATCGCCGTGTTCAATACCTTGAAGGTCGATCCCATCTCATACAGGCCGAGCGTCGCCCGGTTGAACCTCGTATCGGCGTCGGTGCCACCGAAATGGTTCGGGTTGAAGTCGGGAAGCGAGACCAGTGCCAGAATTTCACCGCTGGCGATATCGAGCATGACGCCGGCGCCGCCGATAGCCTCAAATGTCTGAATTTGCCTGTTGATCTCACGCGCCATGATGGCCTGGATGCCAGCATCGATCGACAGCGTGACATCACCGCCGGAGGCCAGCCGCGCATCCAGCGATTTTTCCACGCCGGCAAGGCCGTTATTGTCCGGGTCGACCTGGCCAAGGATATGCGCCGCCAGCCGGCCGCTCGGATAGGCGCGAAGCGTGCGCTTGCGGAAATAAAGTCCCGGAATGCCGAGATTGAGAATGTCGGCATGCCGTGCCGGGGTCAGCTTGCGGTCAAGCTCGACATAGCGGGTGTCCTTGGTCAGAAGTCGTTTCAGCGCGCCCTCGTCATGCCGCGGCAGGAACGGGGCCAGCGCCCGCGCCGCCGCCGCCGGATTCATGATTTCCGAGGGGTCGGCATGCAGCACGGTGATCGGCAGGTTCGTCGCCAGCAGCCGGCCCTTGCGGTCGAGGATCTGGCCGCGTTCGGCCTTTGGCGGCGGCACGATTCCGGCGGTGCGGGCATTCGCCTCGTCGGTGGCGAGGAGCATCACCCGCGCCGCGATCGCCGCGAAAACGGCGAGGACCATCACGGCGGATACCACCAGCCGCACCTCGGCGATGCGCCGCGAGCGCGCCGGGTCGGGGCGCGCCGGCAGCACAAGGTTGCGAAGGCGTGATGTGACGGCAAGGCGTGTCGTCATTGCGGCGCGAGCCTCCCTGTCTGCAGGGTGACGCGGTCATCGGGCATGGCGGCGATCCTTGTCAGGTCGCGCGGCACGGGTGCCGGGGCCGGCGGCAGCAATGTGATCACCCCGACATCGGCCACAGGCTCGTCGAAGTCGGGCAGGATCCGCATAGGGATGGCGTCGATCGGCAGCACCCGGTCCTCGGGGATGGGCTGCATCTCGAGCAGCCTTTCGGACAGGTCAAGGACCCGTTCCGGGCGCGACAGATGCGCCCATTCGGCCTCCAGCACGGCGATGTCGCGCTCGGCGGCCAGGATATCGCGTTCCAGCGCCAGCAATTCGCCCTCGCGCAGGTCGATTCCGATCTTCACCTGATAGAGCGTCGTGCCGAGGATGGCGGTCAGCACGCTGACAAGAAGGATCATCCGCATGTGGCGTCTCCCCCGGCGGCATCTTTTCTGGCGGAATCGCTTCCATTATGAACAGGTGCGTCGGTGCGGCGCGCCACCCGCAATTTCGCCGAACGCGCGCGGGCATTTGTCGCCGTTTCCGCGGGGTCGGGAAGGATCGGCTTGCGGGATATCAGCTCGAATGTCGGGGCCGGCCCCTCGACCGCCGGAATGTGGCGTGACGGGTTGGGGCGGGCGCTGCTTCTTGCGCCAAGGAAGCGTTTCACGATCCGGTCCTCGAGCGAATGGAAGGACACCACGGCAAGAATGCCGCCGGGCTTCAGCATCGCCTCGGCGGCGCCAAGCCCGTCCTCGATCTCGTCAAGCTCGCGGTTGATATGGATGCGCAGCGCCTGAAAGCTTCGTGTCGCTGGATCGACCTGGCCCGGGCGCGGTGCCGGCATCACCGCATGGATGATCGCCGCCAGCTGGCCGGTGGTGGTGATCGGTGTCTCGGTGCGGGCGCGCACGATGGCGCGGGCGATGCGGCGCGAGGCGCGCTCCTCGCCATAATCCCACAGGATCTGCGCCAGCGCGCGTTCATCAAGCCGCATCACGATATCGGCCGCGCTGTCGCCGGATTTCGACATCCGCATGTCGAGGGGGCCGTCCAGCCGGAAGGAAAAGCCGCGTTCGGCCTGGTCAATCTGCGTCGAGCAGACGCCGAGATCGAAGGCGATGCCGTCAAGCCGCGCATCCGGTCCGGCAAGGTCGCGCATGTCTGAAAAACAACCTTCATACAGACGCAGCCTGTTGCCATAGCGGGTGACGAGTTCGCCACCGCGGGCGATGGCGTCGGGATCGCGGTCGATGGCGATGACGGTGCAGGCGGCGGCCTCAAGGATGGCCTCGGTGTAGCCGCCATTGCCGAAGGTGGCGTCGAGATAAAGGCCGCCATCAATCGGGGCCAGAGCTGAGACGACGTCGCGCAGCAACACCGGCGTGTGAAGTGACTGATGCCGGGGGGGCGCCGCTGTCATCAGCGTCTCCCCTGGGGATCGCCCGGCGTCTCGTCCGGCGGACGCCGCCCGCCGCCAAGTCGCAGGCTCGGCAACCCTTCGCTTTTGGCGCGGGTGCGGGCCTCGGTCTCGCGTGCCCGATAGCGCGCCGGAAGCCAGATCTGGAAGGACCGGCCGATGCCGGCATAGAGCGCCATGTCGTCAAGCTCGGCAAAGGCGATGAAATCGGCCGAGAGCATGATCCGCCCCTCGCCATCGAGTTTCATTTCCTGTGCGCTGGACAGCATTGTCTGCAGCGTCGCCACCTCTTCGGACAGGCTGTCCATGCTGTCGATGGCGTCGACGATCTGGCCGATCCGCTCCGGCCCGCAGCCCTCGAGGCAGGGTTCGGTCAGCGACTTGAACAGATAGAGCGGGTCGCGTCGGCGTTCCAGCACCGCGCGAAAGGGCGCCGGCACGGACAGGCGGCCCTTGCGGTCGATGCGGTTCTCGAATGTGGACAGGAACAGATCCACGCGTAATCCCCAAATCCCGACGAGGCCCCAAAACCCGTTACGGCCTCGAATTCCGTAAAGACCCCGACCCCCCAATGGGACGCAGCCATCCCATAATGCCCGGATATGACACGATATGGGATTATTTGGGATATCATGGGAAACATTGGCCGTCAATGGGTTCGCGTTGTTTTTTCATGGGAAAAAGCCAATATTCTCAATTGCTTAACTATGAAATTGAAGCATGGCGTGTAACAGACTGAAAAACGGGAAGATTCCCAATATTGTTCTGTTTTTGTTCTTATTTTGGGATGTTTGCGGCCGGAATCAGCCCCCTCCCAAATGGGACAGGGAGGCGGACGTGGTGGATGGTCTTTAACTGGTGATGCAGCCCACTGGAAACAAAACTGCCAGATGGCCTGTAAGCCGGGTTCTGTGCCGGTTTCCCGGTGATGGCCATTCATCTAGCGGTGCCGTTGCCGGCCCCGTCAAGCAACCTACCCGGACATCGGCGCGGAACCGCGCCTGCCATGCCCGGCATAACGCCGGGGTATGGCCCGTGTCCCTACATGGTCTTGCTCCGGATGGGGTTTACCCTGCCCGCCCCGTTGCCGGGCCGGCGGTGCGCTCTTACCGCACCTTTTCACCCTTGCCGATGCGACATCGGCGGTATGTTTTCTGTGGCACTTTCCCTGGGGTCGCCCCCGCCGGGCGTTACCCGGCATCCTGGTCCCGTGGAGCCCGGACTTTCCTCTCCCCGTCCCGCAAGGGGCGCGGGCAGCGGCCATCCGGCCATCTGACAGCGAGCGGAGTGTAGGCGCAGCGGTGTGAACGGGTCAAGACGGGGGCTTGGGTTGGTTCATTCGGCATGGAGATGGTCAGGTAACGCCAATGTGATTGGCCAACTTCATTCATAAAATTCATCAGACTTGTATCGAACTTTTCGAAACAACTAAGGGGAAAGTATCATGACAGAGAAATATGTATTTGCTGTCCATACTGCCCATGGACTGCAAGATTTTCAGGTGTTTGGTGGCACGGCGAAATGGCGGGCTGATCCGCATTGGGTTCAGCAATGCCGATATGTTGTTTGTGTGAAGAAGAACAGGGTGATGCAGGGTGGCTTTGGCAACCCCGATGTGGCCCCGGGCACGGCCTTTCTCATTGGTCGTATAACCGATGTAAGGGAAGTCGCTGTCGGCGATGCCATGTTCTATATGGGCGATGCCTATGAAACGCCGGGGCGGTTTCTGGTCAAATTCGACTCCTATGCGGACATTTCGATACCTGACTACTGGTCCAGATCGCGCAATCCCATTGCCTACCGGCCGGAGGCGGAGCTGGCGGATATGCTTTCAGTCAGCGATCTGGAGATGCTGGATTTCCGCCCTTTGCGCAAAGCCTCCGAAGAAGATGCCGCGTCCTATGTTGATCAGCTCCAGACAGCCCCGCCCCGCAGAGGCCGCACCATGACCAGCGCGAGCCTGCAGCAGGGAATGACCATTCCCGAGGCAAGACAGTGGCTGGCACAGCAATTTGGCGTTGAACTTGAGCAAATCGAAATCAAGATCACCATCCGGGCCTGACCAATCTTGCCTGACCGATCTGGCCTACCAACCTTGCCTGACCAACCTTGCCCGCCCCCGGGTCGGCCCCGCGTCAGCGCGGCAGGCGGTTGGCGTCAGCCGCGTGGCGGACGGTTTCCACCGCCGGTGATGTGGCTTCCTCGGCTGGCGGGTGGCACATGGATCGGCGCTCCCATCAGCAGCCGGCCACGCGAGAAAGGTTTCGGGATCATCATCCGGTCCCACCCGCCGGCGCGCCAGCAACCGCTCGCCGACCAGCTGAGCGGCAGGATCGGCCGGCCGCTCAGCTGCGCCAGCGCCACAGCCCCGCGCGCCGCGACGCGCGCCGGGCCGCGCGGCCCGTCCGGCGTGATCGCCACCGAACTGCCATCTTCCAGCGCCCGCAGCATGCCGCGCAGCCCCGACAGCGCCGCGCGGCTGGACGATCCCCAGATCGTGCCGACGCCAAAACGCCGGATGCAGGCCGCCATCATCCGCCCGTCAGCATGCGTCGATTGCAGCGCGCAGAGCGGGCGGCGCGACGGCCACAGAAAGGGCATGGCGAACAGCCTTTCATGCCAGAATACGATGATGATGCCGGGATTCGTCGCCATGAAATCGTCGAGCGCGCGCCGGTTGGCGCGACGCCAGCGAATGCCTGTCATGAGTAGCCCGATAAGGACGGCAACCAGGTAACCGAAAACAACATGTCCGCCGCGTGATCGGATCGCGGCCTTGATCATTGGGTGTGATGCCTGTTGTTGACGGTGCCACCATGGCGGGCATTAACCGGCCAAGTCAAACCGGCGAGGTCGAATCGGCCGGGTCGGATCGGCCGGGTCGAATCGGCGACGTCAAACGGGCCAAATCAAACCGGCAAGGTCAAACCTGCGACGTCGGATCGGCGATGTCGAATCGGCCAAATCGGGCCCGCAGGCTGTGTGCATCGCGTTAACAGGCCTATCCTGAGTCCATGTGACCCTTGCTGTGTGGTTCTCTGGCCTGTTCGAGCCATGGCCCGCGCCGGCGGGTGGAAAGGGGGTGACAGAGTTGACCGTCAAATCAATCGGGGGCCGCCTGGCGGCGCTGCGCATCGGTCTTGCCGCGGCCGAAAGCCGCCGCGCCGGCGATCTGGCCGGCGATCTGGCCGGCGATCTGGCCGGTGATCTGGCCGGTGATCTGGCCGGTGATCTGGCCGGCGATCTGGACCGGGTCGCCCCGGTGGCCGGCATCCATCCGCTTGTCTTCATCAGCTTCCTGGCCTGTCTTGCGGTGATGATGGCCGCCTTTTTGGCGCTGTTCTGGGGGCGGGCCGAGCCGGTCTTCATGGTCGCGATCTCGACCGGCGTGCTGTTTGTCTATGCCGGGCTGCCGTTGCTGATGCTGCGGTTCGAGATGCGTGGCGGGCCGGTGCTTGGCGCTTTCCTGCGCCAGCCGCTGCCAACCTGGTCCGGCCTGCTGACCGGCCGCGATGCCTGGATTCAGGTCTGCCTGATCCCTTCGATGCTGGCGCTTGCCGCCATCGCGCTGTGCCTTGTGGTGCTGCTGATCCGGCCGTGAGGGTGACAGTCAGATGATCGTCTCAACCGGCGCTACCCGCCTGCAGTGCTTCCTCGGCGGCGGCGGCGTCCAGCCAGCGGGCTTCCTTCGCGTCCTTTTCGGCGCGCGCGGCGGCCAGCCTGTCGGCGGCGGCGGTGAAGCCGTCCGGATCGCTGGTGAAAAAGGCCGGGTCGGCAAGCCGCGCCTCGAGACCGGCGATCTCGCCCTCCAGCGCCTCGATCTCGCCGGGCAGCGTGTCAAGCGCGTGCCGGTCCTTGAAGCTCAGCTTCGCGGTCCGGTTGCCGGTCGGTTTCTGGGCCGTCCTGCCGCCGCTCCTGCCGCCGCTCCTGCCATTGGCCTTCCTGTTGCCCTTGCCGCCATCAATGCCGCTCTCGCGCGCCGCGCGGCGGGCGATGGCGGCGGTGCGCCGCTCCAGATACTCGGTATAGCCGCCGGCATGCGCGCTCACCTTTGTCTCGCCCTCGAAGGCCAGCAGCGAGGTCACCGTGCGGTCGAGGAAATCGCGGTCGTGGCTGACAATCAGGATGGTGCCGTCATATTCGGCGATCACTTCCTGCAGCAGATCCAGCGTTTCCATGTCGAGATCGTTCGTCGGCTCGTCCAGAACAAGGAAATTATGCGTCTCGGCGAACAGCTTGGCCAGCAGCAGCCGGTTCTGCTCACCGCCTGACAGGGTGGCCACCTTCTGCGTCATCTTGTGGTCGTCGAACAGGAAATCACGAAGATAGGCGGTGACATGTTTCTGCTGGCCGACAATTTCGATCATGTCGCTGCTGCCGCCGGTCAGCACCGTCCAGGGCGATGAATTGCGGTCCAGCGCGCTTCGTTGCTGGTCGAAATAGGCCGGGTTGAGCCCGAACCCCTGACGCACCCGTCCGCCATCCGGACTCGCCAGCCCCAGTAGCACCCGCACCAGCGTCGATTTCCCGATGCCGTTCGGCCCGACAATGCCGATCCGGTCGCTGCGCCGCACCAGCATGTTGAAATGGTTCAGCAGCTGGCGGCGCGCGGTCTCGCTGACATCTCCGGTGCTGTTATCCGCGGTGCTGGCATCGCCGGTCGGTGGCAGCGGGACCGAGACCGACAGGTCGATGGCCTCCAGAACAAGCTGGCCGCCGCCCTCGGCCGGGCCGGTTTCCATCTTCATCGCGCGCTGCGTGATGCCGCCGGTGCGCGCCCGTTCAAGCCGCAGCGCCTCCAGCTCGCGAAGCCGCCCCTGGTTGCGCTTGCGTCGTGCCGATATACCCTCGCGCGACCATTTCGTCTCGGCGGCGATGCGGCGGTCCATCTTGTGAAGCACCACCGCCTCCTCGGCGATAATGCCCTCGGACCAGCTGTCGAACTGCGCGAAATCCCCCTCACGGCGGCGCAGCCTGCCATTGTGCAACCAGACGATGCCGGTGCCAAGATTGCGCAGGAAGGCGCGATCATGGCTGACCACCAGCAGCGCGCCGCGATGCTGGCGCAGCATCTCCTCCATCCATTCGATGGTCGGCATGTCCATATGGTTTGTCGGCTCGTCGAGAAGCAGCACGTCGGGCTCGGTATAGAGCGCGCGGGCCAGCGACACGCGGCGTGACTCACCCCCCGACAGACCGTCCGACATCCGGTCTGGGTCCAGCCCCAGCCGCATCAGGAATTCCTCGGCCTTGTGGACCGGCACCGGCCGGCCAAGCCAGTCGGCATCATGGCCGGCGGTGACGACGCTTCGCAACGTCATGCCGGGCGGAATGTGCGGGGCCTGCGGCAGATAGGCGACGCTCGACCCCGGCGCCATCCACAGGCTGCCCTCATCCATGTCGGTGCGACCGGCCATCAACTTCATCAAACTGGATTTGCCGGCACCGTTGCGACCGACAAGCGCCAGCCTGTCACCGGCATGCAGCGTCAGCTCGCCGCCGCGAAGAAGCCAGCGGTCGCCAAGATTGATTCCGGCAGCGGCGATGGTCAGCAGCGGTGTCGGCATCTCAGCTCGCCCCCACACTCATCCCGCGTGTCCGCGCCATGCTGTCATAGGCGGCGTTGATCCTGGCCAGCCGGTCATTCGCCGCGGCGATGAATTCCTCGGGCATGCCATCGGCCATCAGCCGGTCCGGGTGATGGTCGCGGACAAGCGCCTTCCAGTGCCGGCGCAGCGCGTCGTCGGAAATATCCGGGTCGACGCCCAGGATATCCCACGGTTTTGGGCCGTCGGTGGCATGAAGCGCCATCATCCTCTGGAAATCCTCCTGCGTGAAGCCGAAGATCTCGGCAACGCGCGCCAGATAGTCGATCTCCGGCGTCGACAGATCATTGTCCGACCCGCCGATATGGAACAACAGGTCGAGAAGCTGTTCCAGCACCGGCGCGCGCGGGCTGAACATGCGCGCCACCTGGCGGGCGTAATCCTCGAAACCGTCCGGTGTCTGACGGGCAAGGTCCCAGAACCGGCCCACCTGTTTGACCTCGGAGGGTGGAATATGGACGCGCTCGCGGAAGGCTGCGATCTCGTCGCGGCTGACCACGCCGTCGGCCTTCGCCATCTTCGCCGACAGCGCGATCATCGCGACGGTGAAGGCGACGCGGCGGCTGGCATCCGTCTCGGGGCGCGCCGGCGAGATGAAACCGCGTTCCACGGCGATGCCGGCAGCAGCGCCAAGCAGGCCGCCGATCGGTCCGCCAAGTGCCGCGCCGGCCGCGCCGCCAATGATCATGCCCCAGATACTCATCCGCCTATCTAGCGGCTGGCAAGCCTTCAACGCAAGTCGCGCTGCGATGATTTGGCACTGGAATCAGCGTCTGTCCCGGTCTAGCTTCGGGTCGTCATGGATGGATCCGCCTATGAAATTTCGGTCAGCCTCGATCTGACCGGGCTGAAATGCCCGCTGCCGGTGCTGAAGGCACGCCGGCAGATCGGGCAGATGGAGTCGGGCATTCTCGAGGTGCGGGCGGACGATCCGGCGGCACCGCTGGATTTCGAGCATTTCTGCGACACCGCCGGGCTGACGTTGCTGAAAAGCGATGCCGCCGACGGTCTCTACACATTTCATATCGAGGTCAGCCAGATCTAGGCGGCCATATCGAGGGTGGCGGCTGACGCCTCAGCGAAGGCAGTTCAGGTGGAAGGCATAGGCCTGCGGCCCGTCGGGCGGCCCGTCATAGAGTCCCAGCTCGGCGCATTTCATGAAGAACCCCGGGGCCGGCAGGCCGCCGCGCGTCCGCGAGATCACGCGCGCGCTCAACATCCTGTCACCGGCCCTGATTTCGGCTTCCAGCCGTGATTCCAGCCAGCCGGTCAGCCGGTGGATACGGTGCCGCCCGGCGATGCCTGCGGCGTCGGCAAGCTCGGCATAGGTGATCAGCCGGTCGGCCGCCGCAGCCGCGGCAAGCGCCATTTCTGCCCGGACATGCCAGCTGTCATCCGCATCCTGACCGCCTGTCATAGCCGGTGTATCCACGTGTCTGTCATCTTTTGTCGCCTGATTGCCGTTTGTTTGCCAGTTGATTGCCAGTTGATTGCCTGTATCACCGATTGCGCCTATTGTCGCCGCCATGATGTATCTGCGTTCCTGGATCTTCAACATCCTCTTTTACGGTGTCACCGCCGCGCTGGCGATTCTCGTCCTGCCAACGCTGCTGCTGCCGGCGGCGGCGATCCGGGCGGTGGCGCGCCTGTGGGGCTGGCTGACGGTGCAATTGCTTCATATCGCCGGTGCATCGCACCGGGTGTCGGGTGACCACCATCTTGGCGGGCAGGTGATCTATGCGGCGAAGCATCAGTCCGCCTGGGAGACGATTGTGCTGTCACTTCTGCTGCACACGCCGGTGACTGTGCTGAAGCGCGAGCTTCTGAAACTGCCGCTCCTTGGATGGTATTTCCAGAAGGCCGGCTGCGTCGCTGTTGACCGCTCGGCCGGCATGCGCGCCCTTCGCAAGCTTCGTGAGGATGCGCTGGCGGTGCGCGACAGCGGCCGGTCATTGCTGATCTTCCCGCAGGGCACGCGTGTGGCACCCGGCGCGACCCAGAAATATGAAATCGGTGTCTTCGCGCTGTATGAGGCGACCGGGCTGCCGGTGGTGCCGATCGCGCTCAATTCCGGGCATGTCTGGGGGCGCAACAGCTGGCTCAAACGGCCGGGGCGGATCGAGGTTGAATTCCTGCCACCCATTGGCCCGGGCCTGTCGCGGCGCGACTTCATGGCGGCGCTTGAATCGGCGATCGAGACTAGAATGGCGGTTCTTGACGCCCCATATCTGGAATCAGGACGCTAACCAGCACCGGAGATCGCCATGGATGGGTCGCAAGGACGCCCCGAAGGCCAGAAGAACGTGCTTGGCGGCACGTTGCAAAGCTGCTCGAAAGATCCGGTGACCGGGTTCTTCCGCGATGGATGCTGCCATACCGGGCCGCAGGACCGGGGGCTGCACACCGTGTGCGCCGTGATAACCGAAGAATTCCTCGATTTCAGCAAATCGGTCGGGAATGATCTGTCGACCCCGATGCCGCAATTCGGCTTTCCGGGCCTGAAGGATGGCGACCATTGGTGCCTGTGCGCCGCGCGGTGGGAACAGGCGCGTGAGGCCGGCAAGGCACCAAAGGTGCGGTTGTTGGCGACCAACCGGGTGACGCTGGCTGTGTGCCGTATCGAGGATCTGAAGGCGCATGCCATCGACCTGCAATAGATTCCTGTGATATTGTCGCCGCAACGCAGGAGACCGGCATGCTGACGCTCGACCAGAAAGTCACACTTCAATGCACCGACACCGGCAAGGACGCGGCGGCCACGATCGTGCGAATCGCTGGCGGTCGGGTGGATGTGATGCTTGACGGCGGTGGCAATATCCTGATCTCGCTGTTCATGCAGAAGGCGGGACTCTATGTCGGGTCGCAGTCAGGCCTCGAATTCGTGATGAAGACCTGATGGGCATGTCGAGATGAGCATGTCGGGCGACCAGCAGAAAGACGACGATATGTCGGCCACCGGCGGCGGCGCACCATCGCGTTCGGCCGACCTTTCAGTCTGGCTGATCTGGGCAACGGTGATGCTGGTGGCGATCGCCATACTGCCCTTTGCCGTGCGAAGTCAAGAAGTTGTGCGGGCTATCGCCAATCTGTGCGGATTGACGCTGAGTTAGGGTGATTTTCAGGATTTGGCCTTTGGCGGCAGCGCGGCGCAGAATGTGATCGCCATATCGACATAACGTTGCAACTCGGCATCCTCGGTGACGCCGTCGGGGGCGATCATCGCCCATCCCCGCATCACCCGGCCGGTCAAATCCATCGGCCGCACATGCGCATCTCCCGCGATCGCCTCCCACCCTCCGGTGCCGACACGGATCACCAGCATGTCGTTCCAGATGCCGACACACATATGGCCGTTCATCAGGAATCCATAGCCGCCGAACATGCGGGTGACTTCCATCTCCAGAATACCGGACATGATCTCGTCGAGCCGCGCCGCCAGACCGGGGTCATACATGGTGCCATTCTCCCAGCCGCGATGATCCACATTGACAGAATGCCAAAACACAAGGTGTGCCGGCAAATCACAAAATGCGGCGCGGCACGGTTTTGGTGCCCGCAAAGGGGATCCATGACGTCGCAGTCAGGTCAGCCTGCTTGCCTTTGGGTCGGGTTGCATTCTACGATGATGACGGATTTTTTGAGGGCTTGATGTGATAATTCTCGACGGCGGCATCGGACGCCAACTGCAGGCCATGGGCGCGCCCTTCAGGCAGCCCGAATGGTCGGCGCTTGCGTTGATGGAAGCGCCGCAGACGGTGCGCGACGCGCATGATGCCTTTATCGAGGCTGGCGCTGATGTGATCTCCACCAACACCTATGCCATCGTGCCGTTCCATATCGGCGAGGACCGGTATGAGGCGCAGTCCGAGGAATTGCTGACTCTGGCCGCAAAGCTGGCACGTGATGCCGCTGACGCGGTGCCGCATTCCGTGCAGGTGGCGGCCAGCATTCCGCCGATGTTCGGAAGCTACAAGCCGGATTCCTTCCAGGTGCAGGGCGCGCGGCGGATGATGCAGCATTTCCGGCGCTTTCTGGCACCTGTCGCGGACATCTTCATCGGTGAGACGCTGAGTTCGGTCAGCGAGGTCACGACCTATCTCGACATGTTCGCCGACTGTGCGGCCGATCTGTGGGTGTCTGTCACGCTGGAGGATGCCGGTCCTGTTGCCGGCAAGCCCCGTCTCAGGTCGGGTGAGCCGCTGTCGGAATTGCTGCTGTCGATCGAGGGGGTGCGTTTTGACGCGCTGCTGTTCAATTGCAGCCAGCCCGAGGTGATGAATGACGCTGTCGCGCTGTCGCGCTCCGAGCTGGAGGCATTTTCCCACCAGCATGGGGCGTCAAGGCCGATGATCGGTGCCTATGCAAACGCCTTTCCGCTGATGGATGAGGATTATGAGGCGGCGAATCAAAACATCCATCAGCTTCGCAAGGACATCACCGCGGATGCCTATCTCCGGTTCGCCCGTGAATGGGTTGACAGCGGAGCCGACATCATTGGCGGTTGCTGCGGGATCACCCCTGACCATATTCGCGTCCTCGCCAATGCCCTCAAGGCGCCGCCGCCTGTGTCGGCGCCCGATTACGCCTGACAGGGACGGGCCCGATGTCCGGCGCATTCCTTGAACATCCGCCGGTACGGCAGGTCGCGGCCTGTCTTGCCGCGGCAGGGCATCCTCATGAGGTGATCGCACTTGCCGACACCGCGCGAAGCGCTGGCGAGGCGGCGGCGGTTCTGGGTGTCGAGGTCGGCGCTATCGTCAAGACGTTGATGTTTGTTGCCGGCAGTGACGAGACTCCGGTCATCGCGCTGGTCGCCGGCGACCGGCAATGCGATGTGGCCGCGCTGGCGGCCTGTGTTGGTGCATCGGCGCCGTGCCGCCGTCCGGATGCGGCACGCGTCAAGGCGGTGACCGGCTATTCCATCGGCGGGGTCTCGCCGATCGGGCTGGCGTCGGATTTGCCGGTCTTTCTCGACAGTTCGCTGTTCAGGTTTGAAACCGTATGGTCCGCCGCAGCCCATCCGCATTGCGTTTTCGAGGCAACGCCGGCGGCGCTGCTTTCACTGACTGGAGCATGTCGTGATGACAGCATTGCCGCAGGGCGCTAGACGCGCTTGAACATGGTGCGTCAGCGCCTATCTGTGATGAGGAACAAACTCCCGTCGCGCGTGCAGATTGACGCGCCGGGCGGCTATCACAGTGAGGGCAGCATGAAACACGCAAAAGATTATCTTTCCGAGGCAAATGCGGCGGTTCCGCGGATCAGCGCCGAGGACGGCATAGCGATCCACAAAAAGGGCACCGCCGTCTTCATCGACGTTCGCGATAGCGGCGATGTCGCCAAAACCGGCACGATCGCCGGCGCATTGAGGATCCCGCGCGGCTTCATCGAATTCGCCGCCGATGACACAACCAAATTTCATATTCCGGCCCTGCAGAAGGACAGCGAGGTTCTGGTTGTCTGCGCTGTTGGAGGCCAGGCGGCACTTGCCGGAAAGACATTGACCGAGATGGGTTACCGGAACGTCACCAATGTTGGCGGTATTTCCGACTGGATCGCGGCTGGCGGGGAGACGGAATCATGACCCGCATTCACCGCGACCGCTCGCGCGCCGCGCAGCGGCCATCCCTGTTGCCATGGATGCTCGCCGCCGCCGTCATCATGCTGACACTCGCCATCGCAACCGGACAGGCGCATGCCGCCGGCAGCGATTCCAGCTCGTCGGATGACTCCGGGTCGAGCTATAACAGTCCGACCATGTCGAAATCGATGCGCAAGGCGGCCTATCTGATCAAGAAAGAGGACTACACGGCCGCGCTGACGCTGCTTGAAAGCGAAATCGCCGCTGATCCGGATAATGCCGATGCCTGGAACCTGACCGGTTTCGCCTCGCGCAAGCTTGGGGATTATGCGCGGTCCGAGCAGGCCTATGACCGCGCCCTTGCCATCAACCCGAAACATAAGGGGGCGCTGGAATACAAAGGTGAGTTGTATCTGACCCTCGGCAATCTGGAGGGTGCCGAGGCGTTGCTCGCCCAGCTTGGCAAGAGCTGCTATTTCAACTGCGCGGAAAAGAAACAACTCGCCGCCGCGATCGAGGCCTACAAGAAAGCGAACTGATGCCGACATTTGCCAGGATATTCACCCGGGCAGTCACTCGGGCATTTACCCGGGCAGTCACATCGAAATAAAAAAAGGGAGGCCGCCGGCCTCCCTTTTCGTTTGATGGGTTGGATAAGCGCAAATTCAATGCGTCAGACGCGACCGACGAGGCTGCTCTTCAATCCGCCCGCCACAGTTGCACTCCCAAAACCGATCGAACTAGACATCAGATCACCTCCTTTACTTTGTTGAAACGATACCGGAACGGTAGGCGCGCTGGCGCACAAAGTCACGCCCGCGCACCCGCCGCGCGGCAATTTGTCCGCTATTCTTTCGGGAAGGGATCAGCCGCCAAGCAATCCTCTGGCAAAGGTCACCGCCGCGTCCAGCTTGTCGCCAACCGCTGTGCCGACACTTGTGGCGACACCGGTCGCCGTTTCACCGAGTGAAGAGGCGATATTGCCGGCATCATCGGCGAGATCCTTTGCCTTGCCGTCGCCGGTCTCGCCGACATTGGCGGTCGCGTTGGAAATGAAGGAGCCGGCAAAGTCATAGATATCATAAAAGGTGTCACGAACCCGTTCCATGACGTTCTTGTTGGTGACGATCATCTCGACCTGCTTTTCAACGTCAGCCATATCCCGATGCTCCGCCCCCTGTCCGCGCCCGACCCTTGGTCTTCGCGCATCAGCCCCTACATAAAGCCGTGAAGAATGTCCGCGCAACTGATGTTGGCGATAACGATGCGATTTATAAAACGGTTTACGAATATTGTCGCCTGTCTTTGTGCGGCGCTGATGATGGAGATGGTGATGGCTAGGGCCGCGCTCAGCGCCGATGTGACAGCGCATGATTTTTCCTTCGAGAACATAGAGGGCGGACCGCTGGATCTGGCGGATTATGCCGGCCGGCCGGTGCTGCTTGTGAACACCGCCTCGATGTGCGGATTCACACCGCAATATGAAGGGCTGCAGGCATTGTGGTCACGCTATCGCGACCGCGGCCTTGTCGTGCTGGGGGTCCCAAGCGATGATTTCGGTGGCCAGGAATATGACAGTTCGGCCGAGATCAAACAGTTCTGCGAGATCAATTACGGCATCGATTTCCCGATGACCGAAAAGGTCTCGGTGAAAGGTGACGGCGCGCACCCCTATTACCGCTGGGTCGGTACACAGGGGCGGTTGATGGTGCCACGCTGGAATTTTCACAAGCATCTGATCGATGGCGAGGGCCGGATCGTTGACTGGTTCGCCTCGACAACGGCGCCTGATTCCCGCAAGGTCATCGACGCAATCGAACAGGTTCTCGTCCGCTGAGGCGGGCGTCCCGATGACCTGAACCACACCTGGCCAGGGGCAAGGAGCGGCGGAGATGGAAGAATTTGCTCTGAGGCGCACGCTCTCGGACGAACTGCACGCCCGCGCCTTTCATGATTTCGAGGGTGCCGGGCGGTTCATCCGCTATGTCTTCCTGACCGATGGCGATACCGGTGCCATCCTCGACTATATCAACGCCTTTCTGGATGCCGCCGGTCGCGCGCCGATCCCCGCCGGCAACAAGTTCCTGCGCCTTGATATGGATGGCTATGCGCTGCGCGTCGAGCAGCATACCGAATTCATGTCGATCAGCTTCGTGGAAAAGGGGCACCGCCGCACCACCGGCCTGCTTGCCGACGCCTTTGATCCTGACATCGCGCATCTCCCGCTTGCGTGGGCGCGCGGCATTCCGGCTCCGGTCTTTCATGCCATCTGGCTGGAAATCGGTGGCAGACCGCCACGCGGCCTGACGCCGGAAAAGATGATGGCGATGATGGGCAGCCGTGCCATCGCCTCGAATCATTTCAGTAACGGCGATGCGCAGCTGCATTTCGCCTTCGACATCGATGCGGCGGGTTTCTCGCGGATCGCGCTGTTCAATCAGGGGATTTCGCCGAACCGCATGGGCCGCGTCGTGCAGCGGGTCGTCGAACTTGAAACCTACCGGCTTCTGGCACTTCTGGGCTTTGCCGCCGTGCGCGACAACAGCCATTCTCTTGGCAGCATCGAGCGCACTGTCGGAAGCCTGACAACCGACATGGCGGCGCAGATCAAACAGGCTGGCGGCCAGGTTCAGCAGCTGCTGTCGGTTTTGTCCACGCAGGCGGCCGATCTCGAGGAAATCTATTCGCGGACCTCCTACAGGCTGGCCGCGACAAAGGCCTATGAGGCCATTCTCATGGAACGGATCGCCAGCCTGCAATTCACAAGGCTCGAGGGGTTCCAGGGGGTGCGCGGATTCCTCGGGCGGCGGATGACGCCGGCGCTTGACAGCTGCCGGGCCTTTTCGGCGCGCCTGTCGCGCCTGTCAGAGCGCATCACACGGGCCGGCGATCTGCTGCAGACGCAGACCGAGATGATCATCCAGCGCCAGAACCGCGACCTGCTGCGCTCGATGAACGCCCGCGCGCGGCACCAGCTGCGGCTCCAGCAGACGGTGGAACGACTGTCGATTACCGCTGTCACCTATTATGGCGTCGGGCTTGTCGGCTATCTTGCCAAGCCGTTGCCACTTGATGAATGGCATCTTGACATCAATCTTGTGAAGGCGGCGGCGGTACCGTTCATCGCTCTGCTTGTCTGGCTTGCCATCCGCGGCGTGCGGGCCGGCCTTCACGACCGCGAAGACGACTGACCGGCGCGCGGACGGGTGGAGGCAGGCATGCCGGATGAGCGGACAGGGCAACAGATATTTCCGCAACCGGATGACCATCATCTGGCGCAGCTGAACTTCGCCACCGCCATCGCCGATCTTGATGACCCGGTGATGGCCAGGTTTGTTGATTCGCTGGCGGCGGTGAACGCCATTGCCGAGAAATCCCCCGGCTTTGTCTGGCGGCTGAAGGACAGGCAGGACGAGGCGGCGGCCATGGCCATTCTCGGAGAACCGCGAGAGACCTTCACCCTGTCACTGTGGGAAAGCGCTGCCGATCTGGAGTTCTTTGCCTGGAACACGGTGCATCGCCGGTTCATGAAGAATCGTCGGAAATGGTTCCTGCCACCGGCGTCGGCGTTCCTTGTCATGTGGTGGCTGCCCGTCGGTGCCATCCCCACCTTCACCGACGCGCTGGCACGGCTTGCGCGGCTGCGGGATGAGGGACCTTCGGAGGCCGGTTTCGGCTGGAACAATCTCGACGGAACGCGCCCCTGGCAGTCCACCGGCCCACCGCCAGTCTAGCCGCCGCTCCGGTCCCGTATCGCGTCGCACCAGGCCAGCGTCGCGCGGATATGCCAGTTCAACTGTCGGTCATGAAACCCGACATGGCCGCCGCCACGTGTCACCACGATAGCGGCGCCGCTGTCGCCGGTGCCGCTGTGGCCGGTGCCGCTGTGACCGGTGCGGGGACCCGGTTGTGCAAGACAGGGCGCGACCGGCACCCAGGGATCGTTTGACCCGTGAAGAATCAGTGTCGGGATGGCGATGCCATCGATCCGCCGGTGGACACTGGTCGCTTTGTAATAGGCCGCGCTGTCGCGATGGCCGGCCAGCGGCGCGGTCACAAGGTCGTCGAATTCATGGATGCTGCGCGCCGCCGCCGCGGCGGCGCGGTAACGGCTGTCCAGCCCCGGTGCGGTGGCGGCGATATCTTTCAGCCCGGCCAGCATGTAACGGACATAGAGCGCGTTGCGGCGCGAACTGAACCGCGCTGCCGTCGCCACCATGTCGAGCGGCGTGCCGATGGTGACAAGCCCGGCAAGCCGTGTCGCCT
Source organism: Rhodobiaceae bacterium (assembly GCA_018624035.1). Lineage (GTDB taxonomy): Bacteria > Pseudomonadota > Alphaproteobacteria > Puniceispirillales > Puniceispirillaceae > UBA8309. The sequence continues at coordinate 24,154 of JAAZUU010000025.1, forward strand.
GTTGCGGGAAATCCAGCGCCATGTTAAGCGCCGCCGTGCCGCCAAGCGAATGCGCCATCATGAACAGCGGGACGCCGGGATCATGCGTCGCCGCGGCATCGATGAACGGGATCAGATCCGCCCCGGCCCGGGCATTATAGGTGCCGCGCGCCAGCTTTCGGGCCGGTCCGGCACCGCGCATATTGACCCGCAGCAGGCTGTATCCGGCGGCAAGCACCTCCGGCACCAGCCACCATATATGCTGCGCGTCCATGCAACCATTCAGGCCATGCACCGCGATCACGCATCCCCTTGACGGAGCTGTTGCGGGATGGAAGGCGGCCAGCAGCCGGTCCCCGTCATCAAGATCGATCAGCACCTCGTGCGATGGCGGCGGCGGCGGCGCATCATGGCGCAGGAAATGCCGCATCGTCTGCAGATCGCCGCCAATCCAGGGCAATGCCTCGCCGGCAAAGGGCGGGATCAGGTCGCCGGCGTCATTGCGAATGAACCCCATGCTGGCGGGCCTCAATAGATGGTCATGTCGGCGACCGAAAGGTCGGCCTGATGGTCGCGGCCATAGGCGACAATGCCGATCGAGATGATATCCCGTACTGCCGGCGGCGCGTCGGTCAGACCGTCCGAATGTCGGAAGGCGGCGAAGGGCAGGTCAATCTCCTGCCATTCTGGCGAGGTGGGGAAGGTGGCGGCGAAATAATGCCAGGGCCGCCGGTTGGTGCGTGTGCGCAGATGCACGTAATAGGTCTCGCCATTGCCGCGCACCCGCACGCGCAGGCCGGCCGGGTCAACGCCGCCATCGACAAGCGCGGCAAAGTCCACACCGGCGCGGAACTGGATAAATCCGCCATTATTAGCGGTGCTGACATTTCCGGTCATGCGGGCGAAGGCGGTGCCGTCCGGGTCGCGGTCGAACTGCAGGCCGCCGCGTGACACCCCGCCCATCACACCGTCGGTGACAAAGCGCCAATAGGCCGCCATGTCGGGGGTCATCGTGAATGTATGGGCTTCGCCTGCCATCGCCTGTCCATTCTGCCATGTCCCGCCTCGGCCCGCCCCGCCGGCGACCATCATGGCGCTGCATGCCAGAAGCGCGGCAAGCGCCAATCCGGCACGCCGTCGCCATGCCGGTGGTGAGGGAACATTCCCGGTCACGGGGATGAGATGGGTCTGTTCATGGGGATGAGATGGGAAGAGGAGGGGCTGCTGTAAAGTCTTGCCCATCATGCCCTTGCCCATCATGCCCTTGCCCATCATGCCCTTGCCATCATGCCCTTGCCCTTCA
>JAAZUU010000190.1 GCA_018624035.1 Rhodobiaceae bacterium
CGCGTGGCCATGAGACGCCGATGCTGGCCGCCGCGCCCGACCCCGAGGCTGTGGCGGCGCGGCTTGCCGCCGCCGGTCTGCATCCGCGTTTTGTCGGTGACACGATTGGCCGCGCCTCGACCATCAAGATGCTGCGCTCGGTCATGGTTAAGGGAATCGAGGCGCTGACGGCGGAATGTTTCCGCGCCGCGATCAGGGCCGGGGTCGCCGAGGAGGTGGCGAATTCGCTTGATGCCTCGCAGACCGAGATGGGATGGGCCGGCCAGGCCGCTTACAACATGGAACGCATGACGGCGCATGGCGCCCGCCGCGCCGCCGAAATGCGCGAGGTGGCGAAAACGCTTCGCGCGCTTGACATTCCGCCGGCGATGACCACCGGCACGATAGCCTGGCAGGATGATATGGGGGCGCTTGATGTGACGCTGGCCCCCGATGCCGCGCTTGCCGAACAAATCGCTCTCATTGAACAGGCCCTTGAAACGGGCAAGAATACATCAGGCCAGGGAAGGAACTGATCCCATGAAAATCTGTCTTGCGGGCGGTGGCGCCTTTGGCAAAAAGCATCTTGATGCGCTGAAACTCATCGAGGGTGTCGAGATTGCCTCGATTGTCGGTCGGCGTCTTGAGCCGACGCAGGAACTTGCCGCCGCCTATGGCGCCGCGCACGCCTCGACGGATCTTGCCGAGGCGCTGGCGATGCCTGATATCGATGCTGTCATCCTGGCCACCCCGACCGGCATGCACGCCGAACAGGGGCTTGCCGCGATGGACGCCGGCAAGCATGTGCTGATCGAAATCCCGATGGCCGACAGCCTCGCCGATTCCGAGGCGCTGGTCGCGAAACAGAAGGAGACCGGCCTCGTGGCGATGGCCGGCCATGTGCGCCGCTTCAACCCGTCGCATCAATATGTCCACAATCTGATCACCGCCGGCGAATTGTCGGTCCAGCAGATGGATGTGCAGACCTATTTCTTCCGCCGCAAGAACATCAGCGCCGATGGCAGCCCGCGAAGCTGGACCGACCATCTGCTCTGGCATCATGCGTGTCATACCATCGATCTGTTCATGTACCAGACTGGCGAGATGGTCACCGAGGTCCATGGTGTTCAGGGACCGCATCACCTCGAACTCGGCATCGCCATGGACATGGCGATCATCATGAAGACGTCAAGCGGCAAGCTGTGCACCCTGTCGCTGTCCTTCAACAATAACGGGCCGCTCGGCACCTATTTCCGCTATATCTGCGACAACAACACCTATCTCGCCCGCTATGACGATCTCTATGACGGTCATGACAACCAGATCGATGTCAGCAAGGTCGATGTCTCGACAAACGGCATCGAGCTGATCGACCGTGAATTCATCGCTGCCATCCGCGAGGGCCGCGAGCCGAATTCCAGCCTCGCGCAATGCCTTCCGGCGATGCAGGTGATGGATATCATCGAGCGTCAGTTCAGCGCCTGACCACCAGATCGGGCCCATTTTGGGGAGACAGAATCATGATCATCGACTGCCACGGTCATTACACCACCACACCCCCCGGCGTTGCCGACTGGCGCGACGCGCAGAAGGCCGCCGTCGCCGCCGACCCGGACCATGTCAGCGCCAAGGGCGTGATGGCTGTCAGTGATGATGAAATCCGCGAAAGCATCGAGACGAACCAGCTTCGCGTGCAGCAGGAACGCGGCACCGATGTGACGGTGTTCTCGCCGCGCGCCAGCTGGATGGGACATCATGTCGGCAACGCCTCGACCTCGCAGGCATGGACCGAGCATTGCAACGACCTGATCCGGCGGGTCTGCGACCTGTTTCCGCAGAATTTCGTGCCGGTGTGCCAGCTGCCGCAGAGCCCGCAGACCCCGATCGAGAGCAGCATCGCCGAGCTGCGCCGCTGTGTCGAGGAGATGGGTTTCATCGGCTGCAACCTGAATCCCGACCCGTCGGGCGGCTACTGGAAGGATCTGCCGCTTGGCGACAGATACTGGTACCCGTTCTACGAGGTGATGTGCGAACTGGACGTGCCGGCGATGATCCATGTCAGCGGCGCCTGCCATCCGGCCATGCATACGACAAGTTCGTTCTATCTTGGTGCCGACACCACCGCCTTCGTGCATTTCATGATGTCCGATGTCTTCACCGATTTTCCGCAGATCAAGTTCATCATTCCGCATGGCGGCGGCGCGGTTCCCTATCACTGGGGCCGGTTCCGCGGCATGGCTCAGGATATGGGGCTTGGTGATCTGAATGAGCGCGTTCTCGGCAACATCTTCTTTGACACCTGCGTCTATCACCAGGACGGCATCGACCTGCTTGTCGATGTGATCCCGACCGAGAACATCCTGTTCGCCTCGGAGATGATCGGCGCGGTGCGCGGCATCGACCCGCGAAGCGGCCATTACTATGACGATACCAAACGCTATATCGATGGCAGCTCGCGCCTCAGCGACGCGCAGCGGCAGATGATCTTCGAGGATAACGCAAGACGGGTCTTCTCGCGCTTCGGCCTGTAACCCAGCATTCCGGGCATAGGCAGGCTCCATGTCTTTATTGCGCCGACCGACCAGTCTCGGCTAGGTTGGGCGCGGTTCTCAGTCACCCGGCATCAACGCCGGTTCTTCGCAGCCCGTGTTTCACGCCACCTCAGAGGGACGTCTTCATGACCAATTATCTCTTCCAGCCACCCGCCCCCGCCGTCATTCCCGTTTTCGGCAGTGACAAGCTGTTCCCGGTAAACCGGATTTTCTGTGTTGGCAGGAACTACGAGGCGCATGCCACCGAGATGGGCACCGTCGTCGACCGCGAGGCACCATTCTATTTCACCAAGTCACCGACCACCATCGTGATGGCCGAGGGCGAGATCGCCTACGCGCCACGAACCGAGAATTACCACTACGAGATGGAACTTGTCTTCGCGCTGAAAAGCGGTGGCACCGATATCGCCGAGGCCGACGCGCTGTCGCATATCTTCGGCTGTGCCGCCGGAATCGACATGACGCGGCGTGACCACCAGAACAAGGCCAAGGAAACTCGCCGCCCGTGGGACACCTCCAAGGATGTCGAGCAGTCGGCCGTTGTCACGCCACTCCGCCCGATGGAAGAGGTGCCGTCAGTCGGTGCCGGGCGGATCCATCTGGAACAGAATGGCGAGGTGAAGCAGGATGCCGACCTGTCGCAGATGGTCTGGTCGGTTCCCGAAATCATCGCCGATCTGTCGACCATGTACACGCTTCGCGAAGGCGACGTCGTCTTCATGGGCACGCCGGCGGGCGTTGGCGCGGTGCAGCGTGGTGATGTGCTGACCGGCGGTGTCGACGGGATC
>JAAZUU010000191.1 GCA_018624035.1 Rhodobiaceae bacterium
GGCCTTGGATTGAGGGCCGCGGACACATTGCTGGCGGCTGGTGCGCAGGTTGTCGGCGTGGCGCGGCGCGAACCACGTCTGGCGCAATGGCAGGCCGAAAAGGGACAGAACGCGGCGTTTGTCGTTGCGGATGTTGCTGACCGGGACAATCTGGACAGGCTGAAGGCCGCCATCAGCGCACCGTTTGGCGCACCCGATATCATTGTCCATGCTGCCGGGGTCAATTTGCGCCAGACAGCCGATGAGGTGACACAAGACGGGTGGGACGCCACCATGGCCCTGAATTTGTCAGCGCCCTTCTTTCTCAGTCAGGCTTTGGTGCCGCAAATGCAGGCCAGAGGATGGGGCCGAATTGTGAATTTTGCCTCACTACAGACATTTCGCGCCTTTCCCGGCGGCATTGCCTATGGTGCCAGCAAGGGCGCCATCGCCCAGCTTACCCGCGCCATGGCCGAGGCCTGGTCACCGCATGGCATTACCGCCAACGCCATTGGCCCCGGATTCTTTCCCACCGAACTCACGGCCCCGGTGTTCGCCGATAGCGAGCGGGCGGCACGCAATGCCGCCCAGACATGTATGAACAGAAATGGCGAGTTGAGGGATCTGGATGGCCCTCTTCTGTTTCTGTGTTCGGATGCCTCCAGCTATGTGACTGGCCAGGTTCTGATGGTCGATGGAGGATTCACGGCAAAATGAAAGCTCTTATCTATGACGGCCCGGAAAGTCTGGAATTTCGGGACGCGCCGGACCCGGCGCCGCGGGATGACGAGGTTCTGATCCGCGTCAAGGCATGCGGCATCTGTGGGTCCGATATGCACGCCTATCTTGGACATGACGAGCGCCGTCCGGCACCGCTCATTCTGGGGCACGAAGCGGCAGGCATCATTTCCGGCGGCACACGTGACGGCGAGCGTGTGACTGTCAATCCTCTGGTCACATGTGGCACCTGCGCCGACTGCATCACCGGTCGCGACAATCTGTGTGCCAGCCGCCAGATCATTTCAATGCCACCTCGAGAGGGTGCGTTTGCCCAATGGCTGCCCATGCCGGAGGCCAATGTCATCACCGTTCCCGATCATGTGCCTCTTGAAAAGGCGGCTCTGGCCGAACCGCTCGCGTGCGGCTGGCATGCCTCACGGCTTGCGACCAACCTTGTGTCACCGGAAGGCACCTCGGCTCTGGTGATCGGCGGCGGTGCCATCGGGCTTGGCAGCGCCCTCAGCCTTGCCCGTTTCGGTGTGGCGGACATTGTGATTCTCGAGCCGAATGCGGATCGCCGCGCAATCATTGGACAGGCGGGCATCGACCGGGCGGGCATCGACCGGGCAAGTATCGACCGGGCAGGCGGGCACCGGGCCATCGAGCCGGAGAAGCTGGACTCTGACAGCCAGTTCGACATCGTTGTCGATGCTGTCGGTTATGCCGCGAGCCGCGCGATGGCCTGCAAACATGCCCGCCCGGGCGGCGTAATTGTTCATATCGGCCTTGGAGAATCAGCTGGCGGTATCGATTCACGACGCCTGACATTGCAGGAAATCACCTTTATGGGGACCTATACCTATACATCCGAAGATTTCCGCAATACCGCGGCCGCCATTTTCAATGGTGATCTCGGCACCCTGGACTGGATGGAAATGCGCGACCTCAGGGATGGTGCGGCAGCGTTTTCCGATCTCAGGGCCCATCGGGTGGCATCACCGAAAATCATTCTGGCCCCATAGGCTCCAGCGCCGTTTGGCGGTAACATCAGACAATCAGGAACCCGGTTTTCACCTCACGGAAAAGGTTACAGAGAGAGACACATGCAAGAGGATATCAACAAAAGGATCGTCGATGACTTTGTCGCGAATGACGTATCCTTCGTCACAACTGTACCGTGCAAACAACTGGCCGGGGTCATTGACGAGATTGATGCGCGCAAGGACATCCACCACATCCCGTCCAACAAGGAGGATGAGGGCATGGGTTTGTGCGCCGGCGCGTTCATGGGGGGCAAGCGTCCCGCGATCATCATGCAGAACACGGCCATCGGCGTGACAATCAATACCCTGGCGACGCTCACACAATATTACCGGATGCCGCTGCCGATGCTGATTTCCTATCGCGGTGAACTTGGCGAGCCGGTTGCGTGTCAGGTCGAGATGGCTGTCCACACAAAGGCCCTGCTGGCGCAGCTTCATATCCCGACCTATCACTTCCATCACCGCGACGATGTCGAGGAGCTGGACAAGATCATCAAATACACATTCATGTGCAACAAACCGGTTGCCATTCTGACAGACGCATCCTTCTGGGGAGGATATTGAGATGATTCGATCCGAGATACTGAAGGAAATCGCGCCTATACTTCGCGATCAGCTGGTGGTGTGCAATATCGGCATTCCCAGCCAGGAACTCCATGCCATCGATGACCAGCCAAGCAATTTCTATATGCTTGGCACCATGGGGCTGGCCTCTTCAATCGGACTGGGGCTTGCGCTCTCGCAGCCAAAACCGGTCATTTCGATTGATGGTGACGGATCGGTTCTGACCAATCTGGGAACGCTGCCAACCATCGCGAACAACCCGGCTGGCAACTTCATTCTGCTGATCATCGATAATGGCTCCTACGGCTCGACCGGCGATCAGCCAACCTATGCCGGACGCAAGACATCGCTTGCCAAAGTGGCAGAAGCCTGTGGTTGCGAGACTGTGGTGGAATGTGCAGCCGAAGATACGGGACGGGTACTTCAGGAAGCGCTGGACTCCGGCGAGATGACGATCATTGTCTGCAAATGCGAAAGTGGCAACGCGAAGATGCCGGTGATCACAATGGATCCTGTTGTCATTCGTGACCGCTTCATGAAGGCCGTCAGCGCCTGAAGACCTGTCCGCGGCGCGTTTTCCAGGGCACCCCGGGAGGCGTCCAGGCGGATGCCGTTGCGCCGGTCATCATGGCCGGCGCAACAGCATCCGCGCCGGTATCTCTGCACCGCGGGCATGGGCGGCACCGGAAGGCCGGATCGCCCCCCGGTCAGCTGGCGGCCATGACAGGCTCACTCCCCATAGATCATTGCGGGAAGCCACAGCACCAGCTGCGGGAAAATGAAGATCAGGGCCAATCCGATCAGCTGGATGATCATGAACTGCATCATTCCAAGATAGATGTCCTTCAGGTCCCAGTCCGGCACCACGCCCTTGAGAAAATAGGCTGACAGCGCCACCGGCGGGCTGAGCCAGGCGGTCTGGAGATTCACCGCGACGAGGATGCCGAACCAGGTCAGGTTGACATCAAGCTTGATCAGAACCGGTATCAGGATCGGCAGGATGATCAGCAC
>JAAZUU010000192.1 GCA_018624035.1 Rhodobiaceae bacterium
CCAAAACGCCCCACATTCATCAGATGGACGGAAACTTGCTGACAGATACGGATTCCGGCGACACAAATTCCGAACGGGCCTTCATCAGGGTGTGTGTCGCGATCTGGCTGACAATCATCGCCTGGGCGCTGCCATCCGCCGCGGACCAGACCGATCCGGCATTGGACGGTCTGTTCACCGAGCTTGTGCGGACAGCCAGCCACGCCGAGGCAGAACAGCTGACATCGGAAATCTGGACGCGCTGGACCGCGTCCGACGGCGATCCCGATGCCGACAGGCTGATGCAGAATGGTATGGCCCTGATGAACAGGGGCGTTCTTGACGGCGCCGAGCAGATCTTCAGCCAGCTCATTGATGATCATCCGGACTTCGCCGAGGCCTGGAACAAGCGCGCAACGGTGCGTTTTCTGCTTGGTGACGATACCGGTTCGCGGCGTGATATCGCCCGCGTGATCGACCTCGAACCCCGGCATTTCGGGGCGCTTAGCGGCCTTGGCATGATCAATTTGCGCAACGGCGATCCGGCGGCGGCGCTGCAGGCATTCGAGGCGGCGTTGCAGGTCAATCCGCATCTTGACCGGGCGGTTGACGTCGCAAGACAGCTTCGCAGGCAACTTCGCGGACAGCCATTGTAACCTGACCGGGCATTGTAACCTGATCGGGCATGGCGAACACATCTGCGGCGGCGTTACCGGCACAGATTGACAGGTCGCACCCATCCCGTAGAGTGGTGACGATGATCATTTCCATTCTGGCAGGCCGACCGGGCATCCTCTCATTGATCCTGATCCCATGGCCCTGATTCCATGACCCCGATTCCATGATCCTGATCCTATGACCCTGATTCTGGAAACCCCGCAGAGCGACATCCATCGCTGCCCGGCCTGCGGTGCCCAATGCGCCGTGCAGAAGGATCTGTTGGCGCGGGCGCGTAACTCCGGCCAGCAGATCCGGATTGCCTGTCACAAATGTGACGAGATCTTCCAACCGCTGAATGACAATTCACCCCTGGCGGCGGCGGCAACACCAAGCCGGCCAAATCCAAATCCGAGGATGGGCGTCTGCGCCGCCTGTGGCGACAGCCTGTCGGTGCCGCCGCTGAAGGCTGGCGAAGCGGTGATGGTGGAATGCCCACATTGCCGGCATCTCATGCAGCCTGACGAGATCGGTCGCGTCGATGCGCTTGCCGACCTGCCGGCGCCGCCAGCGCCGCCATCGCAGACGCAGAGGATTGCCGGCACTTTGCTGGCGTTGATGCTTGCCGGAATCCTGATTGCCGGCTTTGCCGCCAGCGCGGTCTTCAGGATCACACCACCGCTGCCAACCCCGTTTGGACTGGCGGTCAGCCCGACACCTCATTTCGCGGTGATTGCGGCGGATTTCGAGGCCGCGCTTGACGGCGCGAATGGCGCGGTTCTGGTGACCGTCACCCTGGCCAATCTCGGCACCACCGCCGGCGCGCCCGAGCGCGTGGTCGTCAGTTTTCTCGACAAGACGGGTACCGCCGTCATGTCACGCCCGATCGCGGTCCGCGAGGCCGCGCTGGCACCCGGCGAGGAACGCACGATCACGGCGCGGCTGTCCGTGCCACCGGACGGCATCGAGGATATGGCGGTCACCGTCCTCGAGGCGGGAGGTCGCGACTAGCCGCGGTTCGGCACCACCTCATGCCCGATTTCCTCGGGTTCATCATCGATCATTTCATCAGGAAAGCCCGGCGCGCTGATATCAAGCCCGGTCGCCTCTTCAAGGCGCCGGATGATGTTCGGCGACCATTCACGGTCGCCATAGCGTGCCGCCCCGTCCTTGAAAATCTCGATCATCAGCGGTGAAATTTCAAGCGGCACCCCGGCGCGATCGGCCAGGTCCTGGAACAGGCTGATGTCCTTGATCACCAGATCCATCGTGAAATTGATGTCACGGCTGCCATTCAGGATGACCTGGCTCTCGGTTTCATGAACGAATGAATTGCCCGAGGAAATGCGGATCGCCTCATAGGTGGTGTTCAGATCAAGTCCCGTTGCCTTGCAGGTCACAAGCGCCTCGCACAGCGTGATCAGATTCGCCGTGGCCAGATAATTCGTCATCACCTTGAGCTTCGACGCCGATCCCAGCGGCCCGGTATGCAGGACCCGCCGCCCCAACACCGTCAGCACCGGCAGCATGCGTTCGAACACCGGCCGGTCACAGCCGGCGAAGATGGCGATATTGCCTGTTGCGGCACGGTGGCAACCGCCGGAGACCGGACAATCGACGGCGGCCGCTCCGGTGGCCGCCACCTTCGCGCCGAGCCGTGTCACCTCGGCCTCGTCGGTGGTGCTCATCTCGGCCCAGATCTTGTCCGGCCCCAATCCGGCAAGGATGCCATCCTCCGCTTCCATGACGGCAGCGCTGGCCGCCGGTGACGGCAAACAGGTGATGATCACGTCACAGGCCTGTGCCATCGCCCGCGGGCTCTCGCCCCAGACCGCACCGCCATCAATAAAGGCTTTCGCCACCTCATGGTCCAGATCGCGAACCGTCAGATCGATCCCGTTGCGAAGCAAACTGCCAGCCAGTTTGCCACCAACATTGCCAAGCCCGATAAAGCCGACATTCACCATCAGACATCCCCCCTGTTTGGCGTTGATAGTTCCGGTGTTGATGGCCGAAAGTTGAACAGGCTTGCGGCGGCAATTGCAATCGCAAATTGATCACAATATGGAGGTCTCTAGAGAACCGTCACCCGGATGGAATTCGTGGTGCCGGCGATGCCGAACGGCATGCCGGCAACGATCACAGCGTGCGATCCGGCAGCGGCGATCTCGCGGGCAGTGATTTCCCGGACTCCCTCGGCGATCGCAGCCTCGAAATCCTCGGTAATCGTGCTGGCGGCGGTCTGTGTGCCCCACAGGATGGCCAGTCGGCGCCGCACCTCGATGAAGGGCGAGAGAACGAAGAACGGAATCTGCGGACGCTCCCGGGCGATCCGCACAGCCGTGTTGCCAGAGGTCGAAAAGGCGATAATCACCTCGGCACCGACCGTTTCGGCCAGTGACACCGTGGCAAGCGCGACGGCGTGATACAGGCTTGGCTCGGTCGGCAGCTTTGGCGGCGCGGTTTCCGGGTGCCCGGCGATATGAAGCTCCGCCGCCGCCACGATCCGCGACATGATCTGCACCGATTCCACCGGAAACGCACCGACGGCGGTCTCGGCCGACAGCATGACGGCGTCCGCCCCGTCAAAGACCGCGCCGGCAACGTCCGATGCTTCGGCACGGGTCGGGGTCGGGCTGGTGATCATCGATTCCAGCATCTGTGTCGCCACC
>JAAZUU010000105.1 GCA_018624035.1 Rhodobiaceae bacterium
ATCTGTATTTCCGAGGATGACACGCTGATCGAATCTCTGGAGATCGCGAAAAACCGCATTCAGATCATGATCGACAAGGGGATGGAAAATGACGACCGGATGCTGCACCGCCTTGTCGGCATCGCCCAAAAGCGTATCGCCGACATCCGTTCAGGCGAGAGGCCGGCGCTGGCCCCTGATGCCAATGCCGGCTATGCGGCAGAGGTGGTTGTCGATCTCGATCTGATCGAAGAGCCGATGATCGCTGACCCCGATGTGACCAATGCCGATGTCTCAAAGCGCTACACGCATGACACCATCCGGCCGATTTCATTCTATGGCGCGGAAAAGAAGGTCGATCTTGGGTTTGTCGGGTCCTGCATGGTGCATAAGGGCGATGTGAAGATCGTCGCGCAGATGCTCCGCAATATCGAAAAATCGGCGGGAAGCGTTGCATTCAAGGCACCGCTTGTCGTGGCCGCGCCGACCTACAACATTATCGACGAGCTGAAGGATGAGGGCGACTGGGATATCCTGCAGAAATATTCCGGCTTCGAATTCGACGACGCCAAGCCGAAAACCGAGGCCCGCACAGAATATGAGAACATCCTCTATCTTGAGCGTCCCGGCTGCAATCTGTGCATGGGCAATCAGGAAAAGGCGGCAAAGGGCGACACCGTTCTGGCCACCTCGACACGGCTCTTCAAGGGGCGGGTTGTCGAGGATTCGGATGAGAAGGCCGGCGAATCCCTGCTGGCATCGACGCCGGTCGTGGTGCTGTCTGCGGTTCTTGGCAGAACCCCGACGCTGGATGAATACAAGGCTGCCGTCGAGGGCATCGACCTGACGAAGTTCGCGCCGCCGCTGGCCCGCCCGGGCACCACCAACTCGGCGCATTTCTAGAGCCGCGCATTCTTGGGGCGGTGCATTTCCAGGGCCGCGGTTTCAAAGCGTCGCGAATGAAGTCGCTCATCTCTGGGGCGGGGTGGTTCCCGCCCGCGCCGCCGCCGCGATCCGCTGTGCCGCGATGTCGAGATAATCCGCCGAGATGTTGATGCCGATCCAGTCGAGTCCGCGTTCGGCGGCGACAAGCCCGGTCGTGCCGCTGCCGATGAAGGGGTCGAGGACCGGTCCCTCGTCAATGGCGGCAAGGCAGTTGCGGGCCAGCTCCGGCGGAAAGGGCGCCGGATGCGGCGTGCCTGTCTGTTGCGCGATGCGCCACACACATCCAAGTGCGTTCGCCTTTGGTGCCAGCGTGAAATCCTTTTTCGCGATCAGATAGACCACCTCGTAATTCGGCAGGAAATAGCCGGGGTTGAAATTGATCCCGCCGGAGCGGTGCCAGATGATGACCTGGCGTACCGGAAACCTGGCGACGATGTCGCTTCGGTCCTGGAGAAGACCTTTCTGGACGCGCCATTTGTGATTGTAGAAGATGGCGCCGTCAGGTCGCAGCAGGCGCATCATCTCGGCAAGGCACCGGCGCTGCCAGCCGACATAGGCGGCATGCGGCATCGAATCGGTGTGGGTTGCGTATCCCTTCAGCAATTCGGCCCGGTGCCATTTCCCGCCACGACCGTCACGCATGCCGTTGCCCGAACTGTTGCGAAGATTATAGGGCGGCGATGTCACCACCGCCTTGAAACTGGCGCTGGGAAGGCGCGCCATCAAATCAAGGGTGTCACCATGCAGCAACGCACCATCCGGGGATTTGTTAGTGCCGCCGGGTCCGGCCGGGCGTTTGATCCGCTCGAAGGAGGTATGGAGATAATCAAGGGCATTTGTCAGGAGGACATTGTCGCGCACGATGAAACCATAGGGAATCCGAGAAGTTGAGCCGGGTCAGTGATAGCGGAATGGTCTTAAAAGACAGTTAAGGTTTGTGGAAAAAAGCACTCGTCAGCGTTTTTTCCGCGCCGGGTGAGAAAGCCGGATGCATACTGGCGGGAAAATCGGTATTGTTGCGATGCGGTTTCCGGAATCCGGCGAGCGTTCATGTGCCGCGCCATATTCCCGCCAACTGTCATTCAGCCACCTGTCATTCAGCCACCGTCATTCAGATACGCACCAGCCCGTTCAACGCCATGACACCCGTATCCTCATCAAGTCCAGGCCCGTCCGGTGCCAACTCCCGCGCCGAGCGCGACAGCCGGGTGACGGTGGTTCTCGGCCCGACCAATACCGGCAAGACGCATCTCGCGCTGGAACGGATGACCGGCTATGCCAGCGGTATGATCGGCTTTCCGCTGCGGCTTCTGGCGCGTGAGAATTACGACCGTCTGGTGGCGCGCCTTGGCGCCTCGAAGGTCGGCCTGATCACCGGAGAGGAACGGATCCTGCCGGCCGGTGCGCGCTATCTGTGCTGTACTGTTGAATCGATGCCGCTTGGTGGCGCGCCCATGGCGAGTGATTACAGTCTGCGGCGAAGCTATGATTTTGTCGCGGTCGACGAGGTGCAGCTTGCCGGTGACCGTGAGCGTGGCCACGTCTTCACCGACCGCATCCTGCATGCCCGCGGCATCCATGAAACGATGTTCCTTGGCGCCGAGACAGCCGGCCCACTGTTGCGCCAGATGCTTCCCGATGCACGGTTCGAGACGCGTCGGCGGCTCTCGCAGCTCAGCTTTGCCGGGTCGAAGAAGCTGACAAGACTGCCGCGCCGCAGCGCCATCGTCGCTTTCGGTGTCGCCGATGTCTATCAGATTGCCGAGCTGGTGCGCCGCCAGCGTGGTGGCGCAGCGGTGGTGATGGGGCGGCTCAGCCCGCGCACCCGCAACGCCCAGGTCGAGCTTTATCAGAATGGTGATGTCGATTTCCTTGTCGCCACCGACGCCATCGGAATGGGTCTGAATCTTGACCTCGGTCATGTGGCGCTGGCCTCCGACATGAAGTTTGACGGCCGAAGGATGCGCCGCCTGGCGGCTGCCGAAATGGCACAGATTGCCGGTCGTGCCGGACGCCACACCAATGATGGTACATTCGGCGTGACCGACGGGTGCGAGGTGCCGGAACCCGAAATGATCGAGGCCATCGAACAGCACCGTTTCGCGCCGATCCGCAGTTTCTGGTGGCGGTCACGTGATATTGATTTCGCCTCGGTCAGCTCGCTGCTTGCCTCGCTTGAGGCGCCGCCGCCCTTGCCGTTCCTGCTTCGCAAGGCCGACGCCATCGATCACCGCGCGCTGGTGGCGCTTGCCGAACGGCCGGCGATCCGCGAACGCGCTGTTGGCGCGCGGCAGGTCAACCTGTTGTGGGATGTCGCCTGTATTCCGGATTTCCGGCAGAGTCTGAGCGATGATCATTACGATCTGCTGGCGACACTCTATGGCCAGCTTGCCGAGACCGGCAGGCTTGGCAGTGACATGGTCGGGCGGGCGATGGCGCAGCTCGACAGGCTTGATGGCGATATCGACACGCTGATGACGCGGCTTGCCTATATCCGGACCTGGACCTATGTCACGCATCGTGCGGACTGGACAGACAACCCCGCGGAATGGCAGGATCGGGCGCGTTCGATCGAGGACCGCCTGTCCGACAGCCTGCATCAGAGGCTTTCGGAGCGGTTCATAGACCGGCGCGCTGCGCATCTGAGCCGGAAATTGAAGGAAACAAGGAATCTCATGGCCTCGGTGAAAAGTGACGGTACCGTTCTGGTCGAAGGTGAGGAAGTCGGCCATCTGGAAGGGTTTGTTTTCCGCCCGACCCTGAGCGAGGGTGAGGAGAAGGCAACCATCCTGGCGGCGGCGCGGCGCGGGCTTCCCGACGAGATCGAGTCGCGTGTGCGGGCCTTCACCGCATCGGCGACGGCAGCCTTCAAACTTGATGAAGAGGGGCGGATCAGTTGGCGCGACGCCATTGTGGGCCGTTTGGTCAAGGGTGACGGGCTTTACTCACCCCGCCCGGACCTGATCGCCAGCGAATTGCTGTCGATTGATCAGACACAGCGGCTGAACGCCAGACTGTCCGAATTTGTCGCCGAGCATGTTCGCGAGGTTCTCGGCAGGCTGGTGGTTCTTGAAACACCCGAGACCGCGCCGCTTCCCGAGCGCCGGGCGCCGCGGCCGGGCCCGCCAGCGCCGAAACACGGCGCGGACGATGTGCTGGATGGCCCGACAAAGGATGAAATCGCCGCCACACCTCCGGTTGAGCAACCCAACATCGTGGAGGCACCCGTCGCGACGGCCGAACCGGCGCCCGAGCCGGCGCCGTTGTCCGGTGCGGCACGCGGACTTGCTTTCATGCTGTTCGAGGGTCTTGGCACGGTACTCTCGATGCAGGCCGGCCAGCAATTGCGCGGGCTGAGTGAAACCGACAAGCCGCGTCTGGCGCGACTGGGGCTGCGGTTTGGCGTCGAGACTGTCTATCTTCCCGATCTGCTGAAGCCGGCGCAGATCGACCTTCGCGCCCTCTTGTGGAATCTGTTCCATGGCGAGGCGGGACGTTTCCACACCCCGCCGCCGGCTGGCCGCGTCGCGATTGATGCTGTCGAGGGTGTGCCCGATGAATTCTGGCTGGCCACCGGATACCGGCGGCTTGGCGGGCGCGTGATGCGGGTCGATATGGTCGAGCGTGTAGCGCTTCTTGTCCGCAACGCGGCGCGCGAGGGTCAGTTCAAAATCAGCGAGGACATGCTGTCACTGGCGGGCGCCACGCGTGAACAGATGGCGGCGATGCTGCTGGACATGAACTGCAAGGTCGTCAGCGAGGAAGCAGACGAGGATCCGGAAAAGCCGCCGATCCAGACATTCGAGCGGATGCGCCGGCAACGTCTGGCCGGAGGTCGTCGCGACAATCGCCAGGGGCAGGAGGGCCGCCAGGGGCAGGAGGGGGGCCGCCAGAAATCACGACCGTCCGGCCGCAAGGGGCAGGCAAAAGGCGGACGTCCAAACCGTGGCAAACCCGACAGGCAGCAGAATTTCAGCGCGAAGAGCCGCGAGCCGGACCCGCAATCACCGTTTGCCGTGCTGGCCGAGCTGAAACTGAAATCGTGACGGAGGCGACCGGCGCGCCGACGCTGCGGCTTGACAAGTGGCTGTGGTATGCCCGTTTCTTCAAGACCCGTGCTCTGGCAACAAAGGCCATTTCCGGCGGGCGATTCCGTCTGGATGGCGAGGTGATGAGCAAGCCGCATCGCGCCGCGCAGCTCGGCCAGGTGCTAACATTCATGCAGGGCGACCGCGTCAGAGTGATCAGGATTGTGGCGCTGGGATCACGGCGCGGTCCAGCCCCCGAAGCGGTGTTGCTGTATGACGATCTGTCGCCGGAGCTGCCGAAAGGCAAGGCTGGCGAAGAGTGGGGCGCGCCGGCCTTTGAAAGCCGCGAACCCGGCACTGGCAGGCCGACGAAGCGCGACCGTCGGGCGACACAGAATTTGAAATCTGAACTCGGATGACCGATATCAGAACCGCCGCAGGAGGATGTTGATCGATGATTGCCAAGCTGGGAAGCTGGATTCGCGAATTCACCGAGGATGAAAGGGCCGCCCCCGCCGGCGACCCGGAATGGGCCACCCTGATGGCCAGCCTTCTGGTCGAGGCGGCCATGGCGGATGGCGAGCTTGATGATGACGAGCGTTCACAGATCACCCGCATCCTGGCGGCGCAGCCGACAATCGATGCCGGCGCCGTGGACGGGTTGATCGATACGGCGCTGTCCTGGCATGCCGAA
This sequence comes from Rhodobiaceae bacterium, assembly GCA_018624035.1. Lineage (GTDB taxonomy): Bacteria > Pseudomonadota > Alphaproteobacteria > Puniceispirillales > Puniceispirillaceae > UBA8309. The sequence continues at coordinate 5,647 of JAAZUU010000105.1, forward strand.
CGGATCGAGATTCACGCCCTGACGCGTTCGATCCGTGCCGAGACCGAAGCCGAGGACCGGATTGCGATCGTGGAAATGGCATGGATGGTGGTGCTTGCCGATGGCGAGGTGCACGAATACGAGGCACAGTTGATGCGCCGCCTTGCCGGCCTGCTCTATGTCGATGATATCGAGTCGGGGCAGGCTGCCAAACGGGCCCGTATACGCGTCCAGACCATGGGATAGGACGGCAGGATGATCCGCTCTTGTGGACATTCCGCCTTTAGGATAAAACGCTGCGCGTGAGACGCGCATGGAGACCGCCGGATGACCTATATCGTCAATGACAACTGCATCAACTGCAAATATACCGACTGCGTCGAGGTATGCCCGGTGGATTGTTTCTACGAGGGTGAGAACATGTTGGTCATCCACCCCGACGAATGCATTGATTGCGGTGTCTGCGAGCCGGAATGTCCACCGGAAGCCATCCTTCCCGATTCCGAGCCGGAGGCCAAGAAGTGGCTGGAACTGAACCGCGAGATGTCGGAGATCTGGCCCAATATCGCGCAGCGGTCCGACCCGATGCCGAATGCCGAAGCGGCACAGGAAGAAAAGGGAAAGTACGAGAAATATTTCTCACGCAATCCCGGCCAGGGCAGCTGATTGCCCGAAATATCGGCGAGTCGATTGATTTTCCCGTTAATTTCGGGTATGTTACGCTCTGGTTACAACAACTGACTGACGCTGATCCCACCCGCTCCGAGGCAATCGGAAACAGGGCATGGATCTTTTTGGTCCGCAGTGATTTGTAGGGCGCGGGGTGCTGGGCACCGACGGCGCCCACCAATTCGCATCTGTAGGGCCAGCCGCGTAGGTCAACAGGGAAGACTTTATGGCAAAAAAGACTGACGCTGCCTTCAAGGAAGGCGATTTCGTGGTGTATCCGACACATGGTGTTGGCCGCATTCTGGGGACCGAGAGCCGTGAGATCAGCGGTGCCACGATCGAGATGCTTGTTGTTCGTTTTGAACATGACCGCATGACATTGCGGGTTCCCATGGAAAAGGCGCGGTCCCTTGGCCTGCGTACCCTCAGTTCGAAGAAGCAGATGGAGCAGGCGATCACCACGCTTCAGGGCAAGGCGCGGGTTCGCCGGACAATGTGGTCGCGGCGCGCGCAGGAATATGAAACCAAGATCAAGTCCGGCGATCCGGTATCGATTGCCGAGGTTGTCCGCGACCTGCATCGCCGCACCAACCAGTCTGAGCAATCATATTCCGAGCGTCAGATGTATCAGGCGGCGCTCGAGCGGCTGGCCCGCGAGTTCGCGGCAATCGAGAAGATCGATCAGGAAGCCGCCGCGACGAAGCTCGAGGATCTGATGGACGTCGCCTGACCGGCCTTGCGAACGATCATTCCGGAAAAACCGTGATTTCGAACAAAGGGGCGTGTCGACGCCCCTTTGTTGATTTTGATTCTGGGTGGGATCCATTTGTATGGAATCCGTCTGGACGGGATCCGTTCGCATGACGTCCATTCGCATGAGGTCCGGTCCGAATGGGGCCCATTTCCGCCTGGTGATGCGGAATGTGACCTGTGACGCGCAGACCAATTCACGCATCGCTTTAATGTGATATGCTTGTCTTATGGCGAATGCATTCATTCAGGAAAAAGAGCTGTTCCCGGTCCAGCCGCCTTTTGGCAGTGGCAAGCTTGATCGCGGTTTGCACCAGATTTACTATGAACAGGTCGGACGACCCGATGGGCGCCCGGTGCTGTTCATCCATGGCGGTCCGGGAGCCGGGATCTCGGCGACGCATCGACGGCTGTTCAACCCCGATAGATTTCACTGCGTGCTGTTCGACCAGCGCGGCTGCGGCCGCTCAACACCACATGGGGAAACGGCGCAGAATACCACCCTGGACCTGATAGCCGATATCGAGGCGCTCCGGATCCGGCTTGGCATCGACAAATGGCTGCTGTTTGGCGGCTCCTGGGGCAGCACGCTTGCCCTTGCCTATGCCATCGCCCACCCGGAACGGGTCACCGGTCTGGTACTGCGCGGCATCTTCCTTGGCACGCGCGCCGAGGTTGACTGGTTTCTCCATGACATGGGCCGCTTCTTCCCCGAGGCCTATGAGGACTTCATCGGCTTTCTGACCGAGGAGGAACGGGATGACATCCTGCTCAGCTATCATGACAAGCTGACAAGCGACCAGGCGCTTGTCCATCAGCCGGCAGCCGAGCGATGGGCCTCGTACGAGACAAGCTGTTCGACCCTGCGGGCCGGTGTGCGTCGCGTGACCGGACGGTCCGCCCTGAGCATGGCGCGGCTGGAAGCGCATTATTTCGTCAATGACTGTTTCATGCCACCGAACCATATCATGACAAATCTCTCGGTCGTCCAGCATCTGCCGGCCCACATCATCCAGGGGCGGCATGATGTGATCTGTCCGCCGGTCACGGCGCACAGGCTGGCGAATGCGTGGGGCCGTCAGGCAAATCTGCGGCTTGTCGATGATGCCGGCCATTCCACCTTCGAGAACGGGATTGCGCATGCCCTTCTGGCGGCGCTGGACGAATTTGCCATATGAGACGTTCAGGCGGGTGACTCTGTAAAAGCGTTAAACAGGCTATGCTTTCATTTCCGCTGGCAGAATCTGGAGGGGGTCTGCCTCCGGTCAACTGACAGAAAGGAAAGCATCGTGGTGTCATCCCAGAAACCCGAACGAAATTTCCGTATCACCAATAACAACGCCATCGACATGCATGTCGGCAAACGGCTTCGTCTGCGGCGCACATTGCTTGGCATGAGCCAGGAACAGCTAGGCGCCGAACTCAACATCACATTCCAGCAGGTGCAGAAATATGAACGTGCGGTGAACCGGATCAGCGCTTCGCGCCTGTGGGATATGAGCCAGATCCTCGATGTCCCGATCAGCTATTTCTTTGATGACATGTCGGAAACGACGATGCAGGCCTCGCCAAGGCGCGTCGGCCGCGGTCTGGACAATGTGGAGTTGGATACCACTTCCGGCGTCAAGGATCCGATGGCGCGCCGGGAAACGCTTGAGCTGGTAAGAGCTTACTATAATATCGAGTCGGCCAGCGCGCGGAAACGGGTTGCCGATATGGTAAAGACCATTGCCACGACCCTGACGGAAGAGTAGAGATCCGCCAACATGCTGGCTGGAGTTGACCAATTGCCGGAGCCGGCAGGAGTTTTTGATGAATGATACGCCGGGCCGGGGACAGGCCGATCTTTCCGGAATCAGCTTTGAGGATGCGCTTCGTGAACTCGAGGGAATCGTGGCCTCGCTTGAACGTGGTGACGTCTCGCTTGATGATGCCATCACCGCCTTTGAACGCGGCACCGCGTTGAAGGCACATTGTCAGGCGCGCCTTGAAGAGGCGCGGATGAAGGTCGAACAGATCCGGCTCCCCGCGGATGGCGGCCCGCCAACCGAATCGGCGCCATTCTCCGTCGACGGTTAGACGAATGATCCTGCCAGCCTCCGTGCATGCGGATTCGGCGTCTGTCGAAAGCCATCTCGCAGCGCTGTTCGACTCGCTTCCCGGGCCCGCCGCCAGTCTCACCCGCTCGATGCGTTATGCCACGATGAATGGGGGCAAGCGGCTTCGTGCCTGCCTTGTTCTGGCAGCCTCGCGGCTTGCTGCCGGCGGCAGATTGCAGGACGGCGCGATGCATGTCGCCGCCGCGGTGGAATGTCTTCATGCCTATTCGCTGGTTCATGATGATCTTCCGGCGATGGACGATTCCGATACCCGCCGCGGCAAGCCGGCCTGCCATATCGCCTTTGACGAGGCGACGGCCATTCTCGCCGGTGACGCACTGCAAACGCTGGCTTTCGGCATTCTTGCCGATCCCGGGGTGAGTGATGATGCAGCTGTCCGCTCGCGGCTGGTGACCGAACTCGCCACCGCCGCCGGGGTTGGCGGCATGGCCGGTGGACAGATGCTCGATCTTGAGGCCGAGACAGGAACGCCCTCGCTTGATGAGGTGCGCCAGATGCAGGCAATGAAGACCGGCGCGCTGATCCGGTTTGCCGCTGTCGCCGGTGGCATTCATGGTGGCGCCTCGGCCGCGCTTGAGGCCGCGCTTGCCGATTATTCGCGCGATCTTGGTCCCGCCTTCCAGATTGCCGA
>JAAZUU010000193.1 GCA_018624035.1 Rhodobiaceae bacterium
GCCTTCCAGATGATGGTGCCGGACCCGGTCCGCTGGCCATCATGCCAGCCATTCAGCATCGGCCCGACGGACAGCGCGATGGCCGGAATATCGACTGTCGCCGCCGCCATCAGAAGCGCCGGTGTGGTCTTGTCACAGCCGATCATCAGCACGACTCCGTCAATCGGATAGCCATACAGCGTCTCGACAAGGCTGAGATAGGCAAGGTTCCTGTCCAGCATCGCGGTTGGCCGCTTGCCGGTTTCCTGGATGGGATGCACCGGTATTTCCATCGGCAGGCCACCGGCGGCGATGATGCCGTCTCGGACCCGTTTTGCCAGCTCGAGATGATGCCGGTTGCAAGGCGACAGGTCGGACCCTGTTTGCGCGATGGCGATAATCGGCCGGCCATCGCGAAGTTCCTCGCGGGTCAGCCCGTAATTCAGATAGCGCTCGGTATAGAGCGCTGTCATCTCGGCATCATCCGGGTTGTTGAACCATTGCCGTGAGCGAAGCTGTGCCGGTTTGATCCTGCGGTCTGTCATGCCTGCCACCTTGTTGATCTGTTTGTTGTCATGCCGGGTTGTTATTACGCCGGGTTGCTGTCACGCCGGGTTGCTGTCACGCCGGGTTGCTGTCACGCCGGGCCCGGTCGGGCTGACCTTGCCTCTCAGGCTGTCCAGCCGCCATCGATATTGATCGCCTGACCAGTGACGAAAGCGCTCTCGTCGGACGCCAGATAGACAGCCAGCGCGGCGATTTCCTCGGCTGTGCCGAAACGTCCCATCGGCTGGCGCGCGATGAAGGCTGTCCGTGCCTTGTCATAGTCGCCGGTGTTGCTGAGCCGGTCTTCCAGCGACGGACTCTCGACCGTTCCGGGGCAGATCGCGTTGCAGCGAAGGCCGGAGGTGACAAAATCGCTGGCGATGGATTTCGTCAATCCGATCACCGCCGCCTTGCTGGCGCCATAGACAAATCGGTTCGGCGCGCCGATGACCGATGAGGCGACCGAGGATATATTGACGATCGACCCGCCGCCACGCTTGATCATGCCCGGAATGACGGCGCGGGATGCGTGGAACATCGAGCGCACATTCAGCTCGAAGCCGAAATTCCATTCATCGTCGGTGGCGTCAAGGATCGTGCCGTGATGCACGAAACCGGCGCAGTTGAACAGAATGTCGGGCGTGGCGCGGGCCACGCCCTCGACAATCGATGACTCATCCATGACGTCGAGCGTGAAGGTCGTGACGCCGTCGGTGCCGTCGAGCGTTGCCAGCGTTTCGGCATTGATGTCGGTGGCGAACACATGTGCGCCCTCTGCCGCCATCGCCAGCGCGGTGGCGCGGCCAATTCCCTGTCCTGCCGCTGTGATCAGCGCGGCCTTGCCGGCAAGTCTGCCCCTTTTAGTCATGAAAACCTCTGTTCTGTCGGTTTGTCCTTCGGCCCTCTTCACTTTCCGGCCTGTGATATAGATAGCACAACCACGCCACACGAACATATCTTTGGCCATGCGCGATCCATGAATTCGCGGGTTTCCGGCTTGACAAGGCCTAGCCGCCATCCGTTTACTTCGACGTGAAGCGGCAGTTGGCCGGATCCGGACATGTTGCACCCGCAGTGATCTGACGCCAATGTCGGCCTGTGCGCCGATACCCTGCCACCCGCATGACTTCAACACCGCATGACTTCACGAGAGAGACGCCCTGACATGTCGAAGACCATCCGACTCGATCCATCCGACAATGTCGTGACGGCCACCCTGACCCTTGAAGCCGGGACGCCGGTCGAGGATGTGGTGACGCAGGCCATCATTCCGCGCAATCACAAGGTGGCATTGCGTCCGATCGCCGCTGGCGAGGCGGTCCGCAAATATGCGCAGGTGATCGGCTATGCCAGCGAGGATATCCCGGCGGGCGCGCATGTTCATGTGCAGAATGTCGAATTCCGCGCCACCGAGGCGCATTATGAATTCGCCACCGACCTGCGCCCTGTTGTGCCTGTCGAGGCGGCGGCACGGGACAGCTTCATGGGCTTTCGGCGTGAGAATGGCCGCGTTGGCACGCGCAACTATATCGGCATCCTGACATCGGTGAATTGTTCGGCCACGGCGGCCCGCATGATCGCGTCGGCCTTCGGGCCCGAGGAGATGGCCAACTATCCCAATGTCGACGGTGTTGTGGCGTTCGTCCATGGCACCGGCTGCGGCATGGCCGGATCGGGTGAGGGGTTCGAGGCGCTGCAGCGGGTCATGTGGGGCTATGCCAGGAACCCGAATCATGGCGGTGTGTTGATGGTCGGCCTGGGATGCGAGATGAACCAGATTGACTGGCTTCTCGAAGCCTATGGCCTGAAGCAGGGGCCGCTTTTCAAAACCATGAACATCCAGGATTCGATGGGGTTGGCGAAGACCGTCGAGGCCGGGGTCGCGATGGTGCGCGAGATGCTGCCGGAAGTGAACAGAGCCGGGCGCATACTCTGCCCGGTATCGGAACTGATGGTCGCGCTGCAATGCGGAGGGTCGGATGCGCTGTCCGGCGTGACCGCCAATCCGGCGCTTGGCTATGCCTGTGATCTGCTGGTCGCGCAGGGCGGCACCGGGGTGCTTGCCGAAACGCCGGAAATCTATGGTGCGGAACATCTGCTGACGCGCCGTGCCGTCGACGCGGCCACCGGACAGCGTCTTGTCGACCTCGTCGAATGGTGGAAGGACTATACCGAGCGCAACCGTGGCTCCATGGACAATAATCCCAGCCCCGGCAACAAGAAGGGCGGGTTGACAACCATCCTTGAAAAATCGCTTGGCGCGGCGGCAAAGGGCGGCACCTCGCCGCTGGCGGGCGTATATAAATATGCCGAACCGGTAACGGCGCGGGGCTTCACCTTCATGGATTCTCCCGGCTATGACCCGGCCTCGGTGACCGGGCAGATCGCCAGCGGCTGTAATCTGGTGACCTTCACCACCGGGCGTGGATCGGCTTTTGGATCGAAACCGTCACCCTGCATCAAGATCGCGACCAACACCGAGATGTATGAGCGGCTGATTGCCGATATGGATATAAATGCCGGCGCGATGCTGACCGAGGGGCGCTCGCTCGAGGAGACGGGTCGCCGGATCTACGACATGCTGCTGGATGTGGCATCCGGCACGCCTTCGAAATCCGAGGCGCAGGGGCTTGGTGACTATGAATTCGTACCCTGGCAGATCGGCGCGACGATGTAGCGCCAGCCTGCCTTGACGCAGGCCGATATGGCGTGTTTGCCGCGCGA
>JAAZUU010000026.1 GCA_018624035.1 Rhodobiaceae bacterium
GCCTGGGAGATCGAGGAATTCGACCGTGTCGTCACGGATTACGAGGTGGCGCGCGGCTTCGAGCGCGCCTGACCATAGGAGAGGCTGCCATGACAGAAATCCGCTGCATTTCGCCAATCGACGGGACGGTTGTGGCCGTCCGCCAGGCGATGGATCACCAAACGGCAAGCGCCACCATCAGCGCGGCGCGGGCGGCGCAGGCCGCCTGGGCCGCACGACCGCTGGATGAACGGATCGCACTGGTGAGTGCCGGTGTGGCGGCGCTTGGCGCGGCGAATGACGAGATCGTTCCCGAACTGGCCCGCATGATGGGGCGGCCGGTCCGCTATGGCGGTGAGTTCGGCGGGGTGGAGGAACGGGCCGGCCATATGGCGTCGATCGCCGCCACGTCGCTGGCCGATATCGAGGTTGGCGAGGATGCGCGGTTCCGGCGCTTCATCCGGCGGCTGCCGCATGGCGTGGTTTTCGTCGTCGCACCGTGGAACTACCCCTATCTGACAGCCATCAACACGATCGCGCCGGCGCTGATCGCCGGCAACGCTGTGGTGCTGAAACACGCCACCCAGACGCTTCTTGCCGGCGACCGCCTTGCCGCCGCCTTCCACAGTGCCGGCGTGCCGGAGGCGCTGTTCGTGAATATCTGCCTTGATCACGACACAACCTCGGCGTTGATCGCCGACGGCATGTTCGATTTCATCAATTTCACCGGGTCCGTCGGCGGTGGCCGCGCCATGGAACGCGCCGCGGCGGGAACCTTCACCGGTGTCGGGACTGAGCTTGGCGGCAAGGATCCCGGCTATGTGATGGAGGATGCCGACCTCGAGGCCGCGGTGGCGACCCTTGTTGATGCGGCGATGTATAATTCCGGGCAGTGCTGTTGCGGGATCGAGCGGATCTATGTCCATGACAGCCTGTATGACGCGTTTGTCGAGCGCGCCGTGGCGATGGTGAAAGACTACCGGCTTGGCAACCCGCTTGACGAGGACACGACGATGGGGCCGATGGCGCATCTGCGCTTTGCCGCGCATGTCCGCCGCCAGATCGACGAGGCTGTCGGTGCCGGCGCCACCGCGCATGTCACCCGCATGGATGGCGATGATGGCGGTGCCTATCTGACGCCGCAGGTGCTGACCAATGTCACCCACGCGATGGAGGTGATGCGCGAGGAAAGCTTTGGTCCCGTTGTCGGCATCATGAAGGTGCGGGATGACGACGAGGCGGTGGCGATGATGAATGACAGCCATTATGGGCTGACGGCCAGCCTGTGGACGGCTGATCCCGACCGTGCGGTGGCTGTCGGTGACCGGGTCGAGACCGGCACCGTGTTCCTGAACCGGGCCGATTATCTTGATCCCGGCCTGTGCTGGACCGGCGTCAAGGATACCGGTCGCGGTGGCGGGTTGTCGGTCATCGGCTATCACAATCTGACGCGGCCGAAATCCTATCATCTGAAGAAAGTCACATCATGAATCTCACCGGAAACTGGTCCTATCCGACGGCGATCCGTTTTGGCGCCGGACGGATTGCCGAACTTGCCGAGGCCTGCACGGAAGCCCGGATCACCCGCCCGCTGCTGGTCACCGACCGCGGGCTTGCCGGTCTGCCGATCACCGCGCGGGCGCTGGACTGTCTGGCAGCGGCCGGGCTTGAACATGCCCTCTTCGCCGAGGTCGACCCGAACCCGAACGAGGTCAATCTGGAGGCCGGCATCGCCGCCTACAGGGCCGGCGGTCATGATGGCGTGATCGCCTTTGGCGGCGGCTCGGGGCTCGATCTTGGCAAGATGGTCGCCTTCATGGCCGGACAGTCGCGGCCGGTCTGGGATTTCGAGGATATCGGTGACTGGTGGACCCGCGCCGACGCCGACGCCATCGCGCCGATCATCGCCGTGCCGACAACCGCAGGCACCGGTTCCGAGGTCGGGCGGGCCAGCGTGATCACCAATTCACAGACGCATGTGAAAAAGATCATCTTCCATCCCAGGGTGCTGCCGAGCATCGTCATCGCCGACCCCGAACTGACGGTCGGCATGCCGGATTTCATCACCGCCGGCACCGGTCTCGACGCTTTTGCGCATTGTGTCGAGGCCTTCAGCAGCCCGCATTACCACCCGATGTCGCAGGGCATCGCGCTCGAGGGAATGCGCCTGGTGATCGACAATCTGCCCCGCGCCTATGACACACCTGACAATATCGAGGCCCGCGCCCATATGATGAGCGCGGCGGCGATGGGAGCCACCGCCTTCCAGAAGGGGCTTGGTGCCATCCATGCGATGAGTCATCCGGTCGGCGCGGTGTTCAACACGCATCACGGCACCACCAACGCGGTGTGCATGCCGGCGGTGCTGGCGCTGAACGCGCCGCTGATCAGGGACCGGTTCGACCGCGCGGCGCCCTATCTCGGGATCGAGGGCGGCTTTGACGGCTTCTGCAGATTCGTCCAGGAATTCAATGACCGGTTCGCGATCCCGCACCGGCTTGGCGAGATGGGCGTGACAGCCGACCGGATGGATGATCTGGTGGCAATGGCGCTTGAGGACCCGTCCTGTGGCGGCAATCCGGTAACGCTGACAGCGGACAATCTGCGCCGGCTGTTCGAGGCCTGTATCTGATGACTCAAGGTATGAACTCTCACCTCAGGTGAAACTGTCCGGCAAATTGCCGCTTGGCCCGGCATCGAGCCGCCAGACAAATCCGCTTGTGCCATGGGCTGGATAGAGTGTCGTGACAAGCGGGTCATGGCCGGGGATGATCATCTCGGCGCAGCTGGCCAGCATCTGGATACGGTCATAGCCGCGCAACATCTCCTCGACATCGACGACGATCGGGAAGGGCGTGCGGGTCAGGAAATTCTCGTAATAATGCGTCGCGTCCGAGGCCAGGCACATCCATCCGCCAGCAGTTTTCACCCGCACAACCTGCAGCCCCTTCGAATGGCCGCCGACACAATGCACGGTGATGCCGTCGGCGATGACATCATCCTCGCTGTTGAAGGTGACGCGGCCTGAAAATACGGCCTTCACAGCATCGCAGATATGCGTGCCGGTGAAGGGTTTTCGCAGCACGTCCTCGCACATGCAGGGGCCGGTGGCGTAGGCCATCTCGGCAGGCTGGATATGGAATCTCGCGCGCGGGAACGATCCCAGCGTGCCGGCATGGTCATAGTGAAGATGCGTGACGATGACATCGTCGATGTCGTTAGGCGTCAGCCCAAGGGCCTCGATGGCCTTCACCGGATGGCGCAGGATCGGCCGTCCACGCCGTTCCGCCTCCTCGGTGTCATAGCCGGTATCGACAAGGATGGTGTGATCGCCCGAGCGCAGGACCCAGACGAAATAATCCATGGCGTGGGGTTGCTGGTGAAGCGGGTCGAACATGAAGCTCTCGAACCGGGTCCGGTTGTTCCGGTCGGCATATTTGACCGCGTAGACTTCCCATAATTTTTCCGACATGGCGCCCGCCCCGGCTGTTGATCCGTTCTTGTTCATCTATCTGTAGTCAAGCGCGAGGGCGGCGGCAAGAAAAGCGTCACGCGCGCTCGGGCCGCTGTATTTCGGGCTTTCCCTGTGGCCGGGTTGCCAATATAGCTTGTGGTATGGTCGCACCGGATTTCAACGTGGCGTGTGTCGGCGCCGGCTATTTCGCGCAGTTCCATCATGCCGCCTGGCAGGAGGTTGACGGGGCGCGGCTGGTCGCCATCGCCGATCCCGATCCGGACGCGGTGGGTCCGGCGGGCGTGGCGCGTCACCCTGATCTGGACGCCCTTCTCGGGTCGCATGCCGTCGATATCCTTGATATAGCCAGTCCGCCCGACACGCATGCCGCGCTCATCGAACAGGCGTTGGAAAGTGGGGTCAGCCGGATTATCTGTCAGAAACCTTTCTGCGACACGCTGGCGACGGCGCGCCGGGTGACGGCCCGTGCCGTTGAAACCGGTGCCGACCTGATCGTGCATGAGAATTTCCGCTTTCAGCCCTGGTATCGCGCCTTGAAAGACATCATCGCGACGGGGCGTCTTGGCCGCATCTTCCAGTTTCGGTTTGCTTTGCGGCCGGGAGACGGGCGCGGGCCCGACGCCTATCTCGACAGGCAGCCCTATTTCCGGGCCATGGAACGTTTTCTGGTTCATGAGACAGCTGTGCATTTTCTGGATGTCTTCACCTTTCTGTTCGGTCCGCCGGATCATGTCTATGCCGATCTGCGGCGGCTGAACCCGCATATCGCCGGCGAGGATGCCGGGTTGATCATCTGTGGCTATGTCGGCGGGGCCCGTGCCGTGTTCGATGGCAACCGTCTTGTCGACCACGCCGCCGCCAATCCGCGTCTGACAATGGGCGAGGCGCATCTCGAAGCGGAGCATGCCTGCATTCGGCTGGACGGGTTTGGCCGGTTGCTGCAACGCGATACCGGCAGCGCCGACTGGCAGGAAATCCTTCCGGCGACGGCGGATCAGCGCTTTGGTGGGGGCTGTGTCGAGGCGCTGTGCCGCCATGCCGTGATGGCCTGGCGCGATGGCAACAGCCCGGAAAACGCCGCTGGCGACTATCTTCGGATACTGGCGCTTGAAGAGGCCGCCTATCACAGCGCCGCTGCCGGCCGCCGCGTGGATATTGCCGGCTGGCAGGAGGGATGATGAAGCGCAGGCTGGCGGCATGGTGGCCCTTCTCGATCGAATCCGGGGTGATCCGCGCCTATAGCGGTGCGCTTGGCCGACATGGTGCCACCCCGCAGGGTGTATTCTGGAATTCGGCGAAAAGCCAGAATGCCAGATTCGCGGCGCTGCTTGCGATGATCCGCGCACACCGGGCCGAGACCGGCAGCGGGAAGCGTCCGTCGCTGATCGCCGATATCGGCTGCGGTTATGGCGCGCTGTACGGCTATATGCGGGGCCGTAGCGACTTTGCCGGCTGGGGCTATGTCGGCCTTGATATCAACCCGTCGATGATCCGGGCCTGCCAGCATCTCTATCCGGCTGAGCCGTCGCGATTCCAGCTTGGCCCAACACCGCGGCAACCGGTCGATTACGCGCTGTTCTCAGGGACCTTCAACCTGTGCATGATTGAAGATGCCGGGCGGTGGCGGCGCTATATTCTCGACCATCTGTCAGCCTGTCTTCCGCACTGCCGGCAGGCGATCGTGATGAACCTTCTGTGCCGCCGGCAGATGACCATCACCAACAACATCTTCTATGCCGGCAGGCAGGAGATCGTCGACGAACTGCGGCACCGCTTCGGTGATGTCCGCATTGCCGACACGCCGGGCGTGAAACATGACACCACCCTGCTCATTCCGGCGTAATGGCTTGCCGGCCATGGATTGTGGACACCCACTTGTCAAACCGTGTCCCGGGCGTATGTTTGGGTTCACCATGACCGTATTCCGGGGAATCCGTCCTGGTCGGTGTATTGTATTTGCAGGAGTTTTTCGTGCCAAGAATGCCGATCAAACCGGGCTCGAAGCCTGACCTTGGCGGGCGGAGCGGTCTTGCAGACCTCCTGAGTCAGGCCATGACCCTTCATAACCGCGGTCATCCGGAACAGGCGGCCAGTGTCTATCATCAGATTCTCAGGCTCTCTCCAAAACATTTTGACGCCACACATCTTCTGGCGGTGGCGAGCGCGCAGCTTGGCCAGACTGACAGGTCGCGTGAGCTGTTCGCCAGAGCGCTGGCCCTGCGGCCACACCACGCCGAAACGCATTTCAACAAGGGAACCATGGAACGGACGGCCGGCAATCTCGCTGTCGCGGCAGCCGATTTCGGGCGGGTTCTCGAGCTGGCCCCGGATCATCTCGGCGCGCTGAACAATCGCTCGCTCACGCTGCAGCAACTGCAGCGGTTTGAGGAGGCGCTTTCGGACAGTGACCGGCTGGCGGTGCTTGCTCCCGCGGATGCTGCCGTTCACAACAACCGCGGGGCCCTGCTTCACGGGATGATGAAGCTTGATGAGGCGCTGGTCTGCTTAAACCGCGCCATCGATATAAAGCCGGACTATGTGGAGGCGCTGAACAACCGTGGCAATCTGCTGAAGGATCTGCACAGGTTTGACGATGCCATCGCCGATTATGACGGCGCCATCGCCATCGACGCCGATTTCGCCGAGGCCCCTTTCAACAAGAGCATCGCGCTTCTGCTTCAGGGTGAGTTTGAGGCTGGCTGGAAGCTGTGGGAGTGGCGCTGGCAACAGACAAGGCTGACCTCACCAAAGCGGCATTTCAAGGCGCCGCTCTGGACAGGCGACGGTGATATCTCGGGCAAAACGATCCTTCTTCACAGCGAGCAGAGGCTTGGCAACACCATCCAGTTCATCCGATATACCCGCATGGTTGCCGATCTTGGTGCCAGGGTTGTGGTGGAGGCACCGGCATCGCTGCATCCTCTTCTGACCGCGACAGGGGGTATTGACCGGCTTGTCGGCAAGGAAGACAGACTGCCGTCATTTGATTTTCATTGCCCGTTGATGAGTCTGCCGCTGGCCTTCGGTACAACGCTTGAAACCGTCCCGGTGCCGGCCCCGTATCTTGCCGTGTCACCTGACCGGGTGGCGTTCTGGTCAGCGCGTCTCGGCAGGTCGCCGAAGCCGCGGGTGGCTGTGGCCTGGCGTGGCAATCCGAAAAATTCGAATGACCGTAACCGGAGCGCGGATCTTGTCGACATAGAGCGGCATCTCTTACCGGAAATGGACTGGCTCTGCCTCCATCATGATCTTGATGGCCCGGAACGCCGGCGTGCCGAATCCATTGGCCATCTCTCGATTCCGCTCGATGGCGACACGGACCTTGAAGATGCCGCCGCGATCTGTGCGATCGCCGATGTGGTTGTCACGGTGGATACCAGCTTTGCGCATATCGCCGGCGCGCTGGGAAAGACAAGCTTTGTCATGTTGCCATTCACGCCCGACTGGCGGTGGATGATGCGCCGACATGATTCGCCCTGGTACCCCCAAATGACCCTGTGCAGACAGGATGAGGGCCGTGACTGGGGTCCGGTGATGCGGGATGTCGGCGTGGCGCTGCGGGCGAGGCTTGCTGATTGAGGATGCGATATCCCGGCCCCTGGCCCCGTCGCTGATTCAGCTGCGCGTCAGCAACTGATAGCCCGGCGTGGTGATCGCCTGCACGGTTGTGATCGGAGCCTTGTCGATCCAGGTCGTGCGTTCGACCACAAAGAGCGCCGCACCGGTCTCGATCTGAAGCAGGTCGGCGACCCGGCTATTGGCGGAGATTGCGTAGAACCGCAAATCGCATCGGTTGTAGGGTCTGTTCAGCACCAGCCATTCGTTCGCGCTTTGTGTGGTGAGATCGACCCCGCTGACCTCCGGCACGGTTTCGAGGCTGATCCAGCGATCCTCCAGAATATACGGGCGCCCGTCCGACAGGTGCAGCGCTTCCACCCGCAGCATGGGGTGCGGCTCTGTCAGCTCAAACGTTGCCATGACGCTGCGCGGGGCATCTGTCGTCGAGCGCCGGATCAGCTGATGCCCATAGCGGCCTCCCTTTTGCTCGACTTCGCGCCGGGTGATCGGGATATCCAGGGTGGCGCGCGTGACCGGTTCGGAACGCACTCTTGTGCCACCCTTGCGCCGCCGTTCGACAAGACCACTGTCGGACAGATCCTGCATCGCGCGCTGGACTGTCGAACGTGCGCAGTTCAGGTCCTGCGCTATGTCGGCATCGCGTGGCAGTCTGTCTCCGGGCCCGTAGCGTCCGGACAGAATCGCCTCGTGGATCTCGTCGCGGACATCTCTCCAGGACAGGCGGATGGTGGTTGTCATATGTCCTGCCCAAGCTGTTTCGACACTTCGATAAACCGCGCGACGATGCGGTCGCGGCCAATATGGCGGCCGCCGCTGACCATGTGGCGGCCAGCACTCCAGACATCGGTAACACAACGATGCCCGTGCCCGGTAAAGACAAGGCTGTCCAGAATCGCATCGCCCGAGCGGTCGCACAGGAATTCGTTGTCGGTCGACACGGCCATCAGATCGGCGATTTTCCCTTCGGCGATCTGGCCGGAAGAACGACCGGCTGCCTGCGCACCGGCCGATGCGGCGGCGTCAAAGAGACACCGCCCGGTCGAACGGTCGGGGGTTGCCATGGCGGCGCGGCTGAGATCACGCAGGCGCTGGGAATAGTCCAGCGTCGCAAGCTCTTCCCAGAGCGCGATGTGAATGTTGCTGTCCGAGCCCACTGCGAAACGGCCGCCGGAATCCCGGAAGACGATGCCGTTGAAGATGCCGTCGCCAAGGCTTGACTCGGTGATCGGGCACAGACCCGCAACGGCTCCGGTCGCGGCAAGTTCCCCTGTTTCGGTGTCGGTCATCTGTGTGCAGTGGATGAGGCACCAGTCAAGGCCGACATCGGCGTTCGCAAGCAGCCATTCCACCGGGCGCGCGCCAAGATGCGCCTGAACTTCCGCGACCTCGGCCACCTGTTCGGCAAGGTGCATGTGGATCGGGCCAACAGGACAGATCTCGCGAATGCGGGTCAGGGAATCCGGCGTGACGGCCCGCAGGGAATGGGGCGCAATGCCGATGATGTGATCTTCAGGCCCCGTCGACAGGGCTCTGGCGCTTTCGTCGTGAAGCCTGCCGAACAGGTCCAGGTCGCATCCAAATCGTCTTTGCCCGCCCTGAAGAGCGCGTTCATCGCAGCCACCCTGCATGTAGAGAACAGGCAGCAGCGTCAGGCCCAGGCCGGTGTCCTGTGCGGCCGCGACGATGCGCTCGGCCATTTCGGGCAGATGGCCATAGGGCGCGCCGCCAATGTCGTGATGCAGATAATGGAACTCCGCCACCGCGCCATAGCCTGCCTCCAGCATTTCCATGAAAACCAGCTCGGCGACGGCCTGAACCTGGTCAGGCGTCAGCCGGTCGAGAAAGCGGTACATCAATTGTCGCCAGGTCCAGAAACTGTCGCTGGGGTCGGGACCACGGGTTTCGGTCAGCCCGGCCATGGCGCGCTGGAAGGCATGGCTGTGCAGATTGACCGGGGCCGGCAGCAGCAGATCGACCGATGGATTCCCGTTCGCCGAACCCTCGGTGATTCGCCTGATATGTCCGTCGGAGATTTCAACGCAGAGATTGCGTGCCCAGCCATCCGGTGTGAGCGCCTGACGGGCATGAATTTTTGGCACAAATGATCTCCGTTGACAAAATAAGTAACTACATAATATCATTATGGAGGCTCTGTCACAAGGAGAGAGTATGGCTGACCGTCTGCTGATCACACATGCATCCATCGCCGGGGTAGGTGAGCTGGACGGTGGATATGGCCTGCTTCATGACGGGGCCGTTCTGATTGACGGTGACCGCATTGGATGGGTTGGTCACACCCGGGATATCGATCCCGCGCTTGGCGGTGTCCGGCGTGTGGATGCCGATGGATGTCTGCTGACCCCGGTGCTCATCGATTGCCACACCCATATCGTTCATGGCGGCAACCGTGCTCGCGAATTCGAGATGCGGCTCACCGGCGCAAGCTACGAGGACATCGCGCGGGCCGGAGGCGGCATTGTCTCGACGGTCACGGCGACACGCGAAACCGATGAGGCGACACTGCTTTCTGAAGCCTTGAAACGTACGGATTCGCTGATCGCCGAAGGCGTCGGCGTGATCGAGGTCAAATCCGGCTATGGCCTTGATCTGGATACCGAGCTCAAGATGCTGCGGGTGGCGCGCGCCATCGGCAGGGCACGGCCGGTTCGCATCATCACATCCTTTCTCGGCGCCCATGCCGTGCCGCGAGACATGGATGCCGACAGCTATATCGACACGGTCTGCATTCCGGCGCTTGAGGCGGCGCATTCCGAGGGGCTTGTGGATGCGGTGGATGGGTTCTGCGAGGGAATTGCCTTTGACGCCGCGCAGATCGCGCGCGTTTTCGACAAGGCCCGGCAATTGGAATTGCCGGTCAAACTGCATGCCGAGCAGCTCTCCAACATTGGTGGCGCAAGGCTTGCCGCGGAATATGGCGCGCTGTCCGCGGATCATGTCGAATATGCCGACGCGAAGGACGCCGCCGCGATGGCCGGTGCCGGCACGGTCGCGGTTTTGCTTCCCGGGGCATTTTACACGCTGCATGAAACGCAGACACCGCCGGTGGAATCGTTTCGTGAATATGGTGTGCCGATGGCCGTGGCGACAGACTGGAACCCCGGCTCATCGCCCCTTGGGTCGCTGCTGCTCGCCATGAACATGGCCTGCACGCTGTTTGGTCTGACGCCGGCCGAGGCGCTTGCGGGAACCACCCGAAATGCCGCGCGGGCGCTGGGTCTTGATGATTGCGGTGTTGTCGCGCCGGGAATGCGGGCGGATCTGGCGCTCTGGGATGTCGGGGATCCGGCAGAATTGAGTTGCTGTTTTGGCGTCAACGCGCTGAAGGCCCGGTTTTTCGGGGGGCGGACATGAATATCGCGCTGCAACCCGCGGCAACCGACCTCAAGACGCTTGAAGTGATCTGGCGTGATGGCACGCCGGCGCATCTTGTGCCCGCAGCCCGTCAGGTGATCGAGCTGTCAGCCGAGCAGGTGCATCTCGCCGCGATGGGTGACAGGCCGGTCTATGGGATCAACACCGGCTTTGGAAAACTGGCGTCGGTGCGTATCTCGCCACAGGACACCGAAACGCTGCAACGCAACCTGATCCTGTCGCATTGCTGCGGCGTGGGTGAACCGCTGGATGTTCCGACGGCGCGACTGATGATGACGCTGAAGCTGCTTTCGCTTGGTCGCGGGGCGTCGGGGGTGAGATGGGAGGTTTGCGCCCTGATAGAGGCCATGCTGGACCGCGGTGTCACGCCCTTGATTCCGACCCGGGGCTCGGTCGGCGCGTCGGGGGATCTTGCGCCTCTGGCACATATGGCGGCTGTGATGATTGGTCAGGGCGAAGCGATCATCGACGATGAACGTCTGCCTGGTGGGACGGCGCTCTTGCAGGCGGGGTTGTCTCCGGTGGTTCTGGGCCCGAAAGAGGGGTTGGCGCTGATCAACGGCACGCAATTTTCGACGGCCTGTGCGCTTGCCGCCCTGTTCGATGCGGCGCGGATGGTGCGGGGCTCAATCGTCACCGCGGCGATGTCGACCGATGCGATCATGGGCTCGACGCAGCCTTTGCGGCCAGAGATTCATGCGCTGCGCGGCCAGAAGGGGCAAATCGACATTGCCTCTGCCATGTCGGAATTGATGAAGGGAAGCGAGATTCGCGAGAGCCACCGTGACGGCGATAGCCGCGTGCAGGACCCGTATTGCATTCGCTGCATGCCCCAGGTCGCGGGTGCGTCGCTGGACCTTCTTCGTTTTGCCGCACAGACGCTGGAAATCGAGGCCAACGCGGTGACGGACAACCCGCTGGTGACGGAAGACGGGATTCTGTCCGGTGGAAATTTTCATGCCGAGCCGGTGGCGTTTGCCGCCGATCAGATCGCGTTGGCGATCGCCGAGCTTGGGGCGATCGCGCAGCGCCGCGTGGCGCTGATGGTGGACCCGACCCTGAGTTTCGATCTTCCGCCCTTTCTGACCCCGGCACCGGGTTTGAATTCCGGCTTCATGATCGCCGAGGTCACGACCGCCGCGCTGATGAGCGAGAACAAGCATCTCGCCAACCCGTGCTCCACCGACAGTACGCCGACCTCCGCCAACCAGGAGGATCATGTGAGCATGGCGGCCCATGGTGCCCGCCGGCTGAAGCGCATGGTGGGCAATCTGTCCGTCATCCTTGGTGTCGAGGCGTTGTGCGCGGCCCAGGGGATCGAGGCCCGCGCGCCGCTCGTAACCTCCGAGGCTCTCCAAAAGGCGGTCGATTTCCTGCGGACCGTGGTTCCGTCTCTGACCTCGGATCGCTATATGGCGCCGGAACTGGAGGCGGCAGCAGAGATGATAGGTTCCGACGCTCTGGCGCGGTCTGCCGGTGTGGAGGTGATACTGTGAGCTTTCTTGAGATCAGCCGCGGTGATGGCCCGCTTGTGCTGGGGCTTCCCCATACCGGCACCCAGCTGCCGGAGAACGTGGCGAAAGACCTCAACCAGACCGGCCGCGCCAGGGCCGATACGGATTGGCATATTCACCGGCTCCATGACGGGCTCGTGCCCGATGTGACGACGGTGCGCACGCTGATACACCGTTATGCCATCGATGTGAATCGTGATCCCGCCGGCGCGAGCCTCTATCCGGGGCAGAACACCACCGCGCTGTGCCCGGTCACCGATTTTGACGGGCTGCCGATCTACCAGGACGGCGCGGAACCGAATGCCGCCGAGATCGAAAGCCGCAGACAGCTCTATCATGCCCCGTACCACGCGGCGCTTGGCGCCGAACTGGCGCGGGTCAAGGCCATCCATGGGTTTGCGATCCTTTATGATTGTCATTCTATCCGGTCGCAGATCCCGTTTCTTTTCGAGGGCGTGTTGCCGGATTTCAATGTCGGCACCGATGGTGGCCGCACCTGCGCGCCGGCGATTGAGGCCCTGGTGACGCAACGATGCCATGCGGCCGAAGGCTACAGGACAGTACTGAATGGCCGGTTCAAGGGAGGCTGGACGACGCGTCATTATGGCCGTCCGACTGACGGGCTGCATGCGATCCAGATGGAACTCGCACAATCCACATACATGCTTGAACAGGCCCCCTGGACTTATGAAGGGGATGTCGCGGCGCGCCTGCGCCCGCACCTCAAGCTCATTCTTCAAGATCTAATCCGCTGGAGTCCCGCATGACCAATCTGCGTCACAACATTCGAGACATCTATCCGCCAACGGGCACCGAGATCAGCACCAAGAGCTGGCTGACCGAGGCCGCGATGCGGATGCTGATGAACAACCTGCATCCCGAGGTGGCCGAGAACCCGCATGAACTGGTGGTCTATGGCGGCATTGGCCGCGCGGCGCGCACCTGGGAGGATTTCGACCGGATCGTCGCCGGCCTGAAGGACCTTGAACCGGATGAAACGCTCGTGGTGCAGTCCGGCAAGCCGGTCGCCATCGTGAAAACCCATACGGACGCGCCGCGCGTTCTGATCGCCAACTCGAACATCGTGCCGCACTGGGCCAATTGGGACCATTTCAACGAGCTCGATAAAAAGGGCCTGATGATGTACGGCCAGATGACCGCCGGCTCATGGATCTATATCGGCAGTCAGGGCATCGTGCAGGGTACCTACGAGACCTTCGCCGAGGCTGGCCGGCAGCATTATGGCGGCGACCTGACGGGAAGATGGATACTGACCGGAGGCCTTGGCGGCATGGGCGGCGCCCAGCCGCTGGCCGCCGTGATGGCGGGGGCCTGCTGCCTTGCGGTCGAATGCAACCCGGACAGCATCGATTTCCGGCTGCGCACCCGCTATGTGGATGAACGGACCGACAGTCTTGACGAGGCGCTGGAGATGATCGGGCGCTGGACAGGGGCTGGCGAGGCGAAATCGGTCGCGCTTCTTGGCAATGCGGCGGATATCTTTCCGGAAATCCACCGCCGTGGGGTACGCCCCGATATCGTCACCGATCAGACCAGCGCCCATGACCCGCTCAATGGTTACCTGCCGCAGGGTTGGACCATGGCCAGATGGCGCGAGATTCGCGAAAGCGATCCCAAGGCCGCCGAAGCGGCGTCGCGCGCCTCGATGAAGGCGCATGTCAAGGCAATGGTCGATTTCTGGAACGACGGCGTGCCAACGCTCGATTACGGCAACAATATCCGCCAGGTCGCGCTTGATGAGGGGCTGGAAAACGCCTTTGCCTTCCCGGGCTTTGTTCCGGCCTATATTCGACCGCTGTTCTGCAAGGGGATAGGTCCCTTCCGGTGGTGCGCGCTTTCCGGCGACCCTGAGGACATCTACAGGACCGATCAGGCGATGAAGGAGCTGTTTCCGGATAATACCCATCTGCACAACTGGCTGGACATGGCAAGAGAGCGGATCCCGTTTCAGGGCTTGCCGGCACGCATCTGCTGGATCGGGCTGGGAGACCGCCATCGGGCGGGTCTGAAATTCAATGAAATGGTCGCAAGCGGTGAAGTGAAAGCCCCCATCGTGATTGGCCGTGATCATCTTGATGGTGGTTCTGTCGCCAGCCCCAACCGCGAGACCGAAGCGATGAAGGACGGGTCGGACGCCATCAGCGACTGGCCCCTGCTGAACGCGCTGGTGAACACTGCCAGCGGTGCCACCTGGGTCAGCCTGCATCATGGCGGCGGCGTCGGTATGGGCTTTTCGCAGCATGCCGGTGTGGTGATCGTTGCCGACGGGACGCCGGAAGCGGCCGGACGTCTGGACCGTGTTCTGTGGAATGATCCGGCGTCAGGCGTCTGGCGTCATGCCGATGCCGGCTACGAAGTCGCGCTGGATTGCGCAAAGGAACACGGGCTGCGGCTGCCGGGAATTCTGGGGAACTGAGCCATGCATTATGCTCCTGACAGCGAGGACTGCCCGCTTCCCTTCTCACCGTTCAAGGCCTGCACGGTGCCAAGGCCGATCGGTTGGCTGTCGACCGTCAGCCCCAACGGCGTGCACAACCTTGCCCCCTACAGCCAGTGGCAGAACCTGACCTTCGACCCGCCGATGGTGATGTTCGCCGCCAACCAGCACCCCGATGGACGACGCAAGGACACGGTTGTCAATGCCGAGCAGACCGGCTGGTTCGTCTGGAACATGGCGACCTATGACCTTCGCGAGGCGGTCAATATCTCGGCGATGGCCCTGCCACCCGATGAGGATGAGTTCGAGCGTGCGGGCATTACAAAGGCCGATTGCATCGATGCTCCCGGCGCGCGCGTGGCGGAAAGCCCCTGCCATTTTGAATGCCGGTACCTGTCCACCCACAGACTGCCGGGCAATAGTCCTGTCGGCTGCGTCGATGTGGTGTATGGGCAGGTCATGCGCATTCATGTGGCGGACCGGGTGATCCTGCCGACGGGCAGGCTCGACATTGCAAAGATCCGGCCAATCGCCCGCATGGGCTATTACGACTATGCAACCATTACGGATGTTTTTGAGATGCGTATCCCAAGCGCATCAGGAGCCGCGGAAGACGGACTGGAAGGCAAACCCCCATCAATCAATAAGGAGTGACGACAATGGATAGACGGAAATTCATCAAAGCCGGTATCATCGGTGCTGCCGCCGTGCCTCTGGCAACACCGGCCATCGCACAGGGTGTGAAGCAGTGGAAAATGGTCACGGCATGGCCGAAGAATCTGCCCGGGCCCGGCGTGGCGGCGCAGATGCTGGCTGATCGCATTACCACCCTTTCGGGCGGGCGAATCGAAGTGAAGCTGTTCGCCGCCGGTGAACTGGTGCCGGGGCGTGGTGTCTTTGATGCCGTCAGCGAAGGCACGGCGGAGCTTTACCATGCCGTTCCGGCCTATTGGGGCTCGAAATCCAAGGGTATCCTGCTCTTTGGCTCGCAACCCTTCGGCCTGCGGGCGGACGAGCAGTTCGGCTGGCTCTACCATGGTGGCGGACAGGCGCTTTATGATGAAATGTATGGCCGTTTCGGCATCAAGCCGTTCCTGTGCGGCAATTCAGGCCCGCAATGGGGCGGCTGGTTCCGAAAGGAGATCAACTCGGTCGAGGATCTGAAGGGGCTGAAATTCCGCACCACCGGGCTTGCCTCGGAGATGTGCGCCAGGATTGGCATGGCTGCCGAGGCGATGAGTGGTCCGGCCATGTTCCAGGCGCTTCAAACCGGTGCGCTTGATGCGGGCGAGTTCATCGGGCCCTGGACAGACAGCGCCCTTGGTTATCATCAGATAGCCAAGAATTACTACTGGCCCGGTGTGGGCGAACCCTCGTCGGCCGAGGAATGCGGCGTCAATGCTGCTGCCTACAACGCTCTTGGCGATGATTTGAAACAGGCCGTCGCGTTGGCCTGCGAGAGCCTCTATAATCCGGTCTGGTCCGAATATACGACGAAGCATGCCATTTCGCTGCAAAAGCTGGTCAAGGAACATGGTGTCCAGGTCAGGAAGTTCCCGCAGGAAGTGATCGACGCCATGGGTGTCGCCGCCGCCGAGGTGATCGAGGAGTTGCGCAGTGACGATGATGAGCTGGTAAGGCGTATCACCGAAAGCTTCGTCGCCCATCGCGACAACGTCGGCGCCTACATGACCTATGCCGATAACGGGCAGATGAACGCCCGTGCCCATGTAATGGGTTACTGACAAAGGCCGGGCGCATGGCCGACAGGTCGTGCGCCCATTGCGTTGATACCTCTGGAGAGCATGCATGCTGCGTCTGGCTGACTGGATCGATTCGCTCAACCGCGCAGTGGCGCGCATCGTGCGATGGTTCGCGCTGGCCATGGTTCTGATTCAATTCGGCATCGTGATCGGGCGCTATATTTTCGGCGTCAACTCGATCTGGGCACAGGAAAGCGTGCTTTACCTTCATGCGGCACTGTTCATGCTCGCCGCCGGATATACGCTGCTTGTCGACAAGCATGTCCGTGTCGATATTTTCTACGCCAGAGCCTCGGATGTCACTCGCCGCCGCATCGACATCGCGGGCCATCTGCTGCTGCTGCTGCCGGCCATGGCCGTGCTTGCCTGGTGGTCCTGGCCATCGGTGCGCAACTCCTGGAAAATTCTCGAGGGGCCGATTTCGGTTGGTGGCATCGAGGCTGTATTCCTGCTCAAGACGCTGATCCCGCTTTTCTGCCTCCTTGTCGCCCTGCAATCGGTGGCGATTCTTCTGCGGCGTCTAGCCGGCTGGGACTCGACATGACCGGGCATCTCGACCTGTTGATGTTCCTCGCTCTTGTGGTGGTCATCATGTCCGGCTTCCCGGTGGCTTTCAGCATCGCCGGCGTGGCTGTCCTGTTCGCCTGCCTTGGCTGGTTGACAGGTGCGATGGACATCTCGCTGCTGGGGGCGTTCGGCCAGCGCGTCTTCGGGCTGATCTCGAATCAGGTGCTGATCGCCATTCCGCTTTTCGTGCTGATGGGCGCCCTTCTCGAGAAAAGCCGAATTGCCGAGGAGCTGCTCGACACGATGGGCCGGGCCTTTGGCCAGCTGCGCGGCGGGCTCGGCATCTCGGTAATCCTTGTCGGAGCGCTGCTGGCCGCCTCGACCGGTA
Organism: Rhodobiaceae bacterium; assembly: GCA_018624035.1. Classification (GTDB taxonomy): domain Bacteria; phylum Pseudomonadota; class Alphaproteobacteria; order Puniceispirillales; family Puniceispirillaceae; genus UBA8309. Next base: position 17,057 of record JAAZUU010000026.1, read on the forward strand.
TCGTTGGCGCGACCGTGGTGGCGATGGGTATGATAGCCCTGCCGACCATGCTGCGCGCCGGGTATGACCCGCGCGTGTCCTCGGGCATCGTTTGCACCGCCGGGACGCTGGGGCAGATCATACCGCCCTCGACACTGCTCATCATCCTGGCCGATGTGATGTCGAACGCCTATCAGCAGGCGCAGTATGAACAGGGCAAATTCGCGGTCGAGGCGCTGTCGGTTGGCCAGTTTTTTGCCGCCGCGCTGATTCCCGGGATGGTTCTTGTCTCGCTTTACCTGATCTATGTTCTGATCCGCGGTATCCTGCGCCCACAGGATATGCCGCCAACAGACGCCAGCCTGCCTGGACCGGAACGCGCCGAAGTTCTTGCCGCCATCCTGCCGCCCATCCTGCTGATTTTTGCCGTGCTGGGGTCGATCCTTGGCGGGCTCGCGACACCGACAGAGGCTGCGGCGGTGGGCGCGGTCGGGGCGCTGTTGATGTCAGGTGCGCGTCTGGGCCGGCACCGTCGCATCATCATGGTGGCGGCCGGCGCGCTGATCCTGCTGGCCATTGTGGCCGGGGTGTTTCCGGTCCGATTGCAGCGTACCGATTTGAGTCCCGGATCCTATGTCATGGGCAGCGTCTACATAGTCCTGGCAATCGTCGGGGTTCTCGGCATTCTCGCTGCCCTGCGCAATGTTCTGAGCCAGCGCGTGATCCATGACGCGGCCACGTCAACAATGACCATGACAGCCATGATCTTCGCGACGATCCTGGCAGCTGGCATGTTCAGCCTCGTGTTCATAGGCCTCGGTGGCGAGGAGCGTGTCGCCCATTGGCTGGAAAATCTGCCGGGAGGGCCCACAGGGGCGCTTCTGGTCACCATGCTCATCGTCTTTCTGATGGGTTTCTTCCTCGATTTCGTGGAAATTTCGGTCATCGTCCTGCCGCTTGTCACACCATCGCTGATCCTGCTTGGACATGATCCGATCTGGCTCGGCATCATTCTTGCGATCAATCTGCAGACCTCGTTCCTTACGCCGCCTTTCGGTTTTTCCCTGTTCTATCTTCGCGGGGCGGCGCCGGATGAGATCACAACCGGCCACATCTATCGCGGGGTCCTGCCGTTTATTGTCCTGCAGGTGGTCGGCGTCGCCGTGATCTGGTTCTGGCCGTCATTGGCCACCTGGCTTCCGAATGCGATGTTCTAGGTAAAATTGAAACGGAAGCTGTCCGACAGGTACGGTCCCGGATCGCGGGATGTGGCGATGTGAAGCTGTTCATTTCGCGTTGCGGGCCAGAATTTCCCGCACAGCTTTCTGGGTCATGCCACAGCTGAAGGCGATCAGCCTGATGGCCATCTGTTTTTGGATACCCTGCCTGCTATAGGCGGTGAACAGCTTGATAACCGTCTGATCATTGGCGCTTTGAAGTGCCATAACTCCCGGCCTTTTCATGTCCTGGGCTGGTGGCGAACTGGGGTGACTTCAGGGTCACGATGAAATGAACAAAGATACTGTCACATCAAGACCGGATTGGGTTCCAGCCTGATTCCGACGATGGGCGCACAGACGTTCCCAGCCGAATGATGATATTCCATAAGACCCGCCTGCGGTACAGCAAGCAACCTAAATCGCAGCACAACCACCTCTGCCAGAGCCATGAGCAGGGGCTCGTGGTCACCTGCCGGTGCGTGATTGAGTGATCTGCCGGATCATCTGCCGGGGCATCTGTCTGCCCGGACACACCGTCGCGGTGGCAAACAGGGACAAGTCATATATCGGCGGGACGCAAAGCGTTTCGTGCTGTCCGCACCCCCAACCTGATCGCTGGCTGGGGGTGATCCGTGCATCATTTTTTGTCAGAGTTTGGCTGTCACTCTGCCCGCCATTGAGACCAATGGGTTGTATTTCTCGAACAGCCCGAAAAATTCGTTGATGCGGTCCCAACTTTGCCCCAGCTCGACGTGTTTTCCGAAATGCTCATCGTCTTTGTGAACTTCGCTGACGGTATAGACAACCTGTCCGGTTGTGCCTTTTGAAGGATCCATCATGTCGTTCAGCTCAGGGGCCTTGGATACATAATATTCAAGTGTGTGAAGTTTGCCCTCTTCCTCGGCCAGCGAGTGCGTTTCCTTCATCCACGCTGCGTGAGAGGAAATCAGATCGTCAACCGCCGCCACATCCGAATCAGGCACGCGCATTGTAAAACCGAAGGTTGTATGGCCAACATTAAAACTCATTCTTATCTCCCTTTGATCCATAATGTTCATATGCAGCATCACTGTGGCAGGCCAATGACAGAACTGACAGATCTTTTTGTTGTCGATGGAAATTGAGATTCCGGTTGCCGCGGCAATTATCGGTTAAATGTCAGAGAGCTGATGCCGTCTCCAGCCAATGTTGGAGGGCGCCCACTCGAAGCCCCCGCCAACCGCACGCCGCTATCCGAGACAGCGGAGATGATCCAGCGAATATCAGTGTGAGGAATGGCGCATGGGAAGATCCGAACTCCCGACCTGCAGATGTGTGGTCTGGCGCTCTATACGGCCGCAACCTTTTCATATCCAAAAGACGGACTGCGTTATCCGGCAGAGCCCTGGAAATCCCGCAGGATGATGAAGGCAAGCGGTATTATGGCGGCTGTGATTATGCCGCTGAGACCCATGGCCACGGCGGCAAACACACCGGCCTGACTGTCTCTCGACATTGCCCGCGCCGTGCCGATGCCATGGCTTGCCAGGCCAAAGGCAAACCCCCTTGCCGCCATGTCCCTTATTTTGAACAGATCCAGCACAAATGTACCCAGAGCCGCGCCGACAATGCCGGTCACGATCGTTATGATCGCCGTCAATGATGGCACTCCGCCGATGATTTCGGAAATACCCATGGCAATGGGTGCCGTCACATTTCTTGGAAGCAGGGATTTGACCGTAACAGGATCAAGCTGCAGCAGATGCGCCATGGCGAAGGTAATGCCGATGGCAAAAAGTGAACCAAGGGACACGGACATCAGGATCGCGCGCCTTGTCTTCAGGATGATTGCCCAGTTCAGGTAGATTGGGATGGCCAGGGCGACCGTGGTTGGCCCGAGCAGAAAGTGGATGAACTTTGCGCCTTCGAAATACCGTTCATATTCCACCCCGAATGTCATCAGGCAGGCACTGACAAAAAGGATGCTCACGGCCACCGGATTGACAAGCGGAAAGAGCCCGGACGCCTGATAGAGCCTGTTGGCCAGAAGATAGGCGCCAATCGTCAGGGTCAGCCAGAAAAGAGGTTCCGCCTGCAGATAGACCCAGACCTGATACAGCTTGGTTGCCTCATTCATCTCTTTCGCCTCCACCGGCCTTGAGAAAAATGAAGGCGGTAAAGACCATCGTCAAAATGGTGCCGATCATGATCACGCCGATGATCCTTGCAAGCTGCGCCTCAAGAAGCTGCAGATGCATGATCACACCCACCCCGATCGGCACGAAAAGCAGCGAAAGATATCCAAGAAGCTGTTGCGATGTTGTGACGAGCCTGTTCCTGCAGTCGGCGACGAGGGGAACGCCCGTCCGCCTTGTCAACAACAGGCAGACCAGCATCAGGACAAGCCCGATGACCGGGCCCGGAACCGGCAGTGCGAAATATTTTTGTGTCGCCTCGCCAATGAGCTGGAACATGAAAATGATGAAGATGGATTCAAGCACGCCAAGTGCCTCCCTTGCCGTCAGGCGCGATATCGTGATGGGACCCTGACATATACTGGAAGGTGGCGCGCTCGGGAAGCTGCGTTACCTGTGCCCTGCGTCAACAGGCACATTTGTTATATTGTGGGTTACGCACCGGTGAGTGACCGACATCCACCCTGATTGGGTCGCATGGACTTACAAATGCTACGCCCGACGGGTTCGACGGACAGCGGCTTCAAAAAGGGGGGTTAAAGGGCTCGTTGATTGTTGTTGATGAAGTGGCCGCAATGTTCAATCTTGAAAGTCGTCTGCAACAAACTCATGAACGACCACTCCGCGAGATCCAACCACTTTGGTCGTCAAACCATCGACAGCTGGAAGGTAATGCTCTTTGAGAAGAGCCTGACAGGCGACATAGGCGTCCTGGTCCCGGTACTCGAAAACTATGCCAACCCGATATGACTGCTCTTTATTCCAAATCTGAGTGACAGCCCGACGGAGCATACCTGCGTCTGTGAAAAGTTTGATCACCTCCGGCGAGAAGGCTTTCTCCTGACGCAATAGATAAAGTTCCAGCTGTTCCTTGGTCGCAAAGTCCCGTGTGGAGTAGTTTATCATCGTCGTATTTGTCATTTGGCTGCTCCAGTTGCAGATGCGCGTTTGCTTAGACTAATCAGACAACCACTCCTCCATCAACCTTCGCATCCCTGGATTGGGAAGGTAGAGCGAAATGGACTGGCCCTTGCTGACCCTCCTGTGCCGACCGTCCTTTGCGCAGGTGATGAGGATGTTCTTTGCTGGAACGTCTTTCAGCTGTCGGTCTCACCTGACTGGTCTGGTGTCGACGGTCATGTAGCCAGCTTTCAGGTAAAACGCCTCAATCGATATTTTCGACTTCGTCGACCCCACCTGGTGTTATGGATGACATCAGTTACCCCGTGCATATGACGTTCTTCGAACGCAACACTGACTGGCATGGACGCAAAAAAGGGGCCGCCGGCACTGTAAACCCTTCGCTTCGCCGGTTGTTCTGCCTATATCTCCATCATGTCACCGGTAAAGAGACTTGCGCCATGCTGGGTTTGTGGGGGTCTGATTTCCATCAGGGCCATTCAGTGTCCGCATTGTGGAGAGCCGGAACCCGGGCCGTACTCCTTTGAAAAGGCGGAACGAGAACATGCCGAGGAAATGGCCAGGCTGGAGACAAACAAGCGCAGACAAGAGGAGTGGCTAAGGGAAAACCGTCTGGTTCTTTGCCTTGGCGGTGTGCTGTTTGGAATTCCTTTGTTCTTTCTCCTGATCGACCTGTTCGATATCTGGTGGCTACTTGGCGATTGAGGCAGCTTTAGTGGAACACAAGGACGAAATCATCGAAATGGCGCTTTCGGACAAAGTCCCGTTCGACACGATCAAGGAACTTTACGGTCTCGACGAAAGCCGGGTGAAACGTCTCATGAAGACTGAGTTGAAGCCGGGTTCCTACAGAGCCTGGCGCAAGCGTGTAGAACGCTTCTCCAGACAGCGCAGTTCCTATAAGTAGCCGAACGCAACAAAGGGCCACCTGAACAGTGACCCTGTCGATATCAGCTGACGTGAACCGCAATGTAGATGCCGAGGGCGATGACAAGCAGTTTGCCATGGTCGAGATCCGAAGGTCGTGCCCTCGTCGAAATTTCGCTCAAAGGGTTCTTCTCGCGCTTGGTCAGCGTTCCCGAAGCACCGGTGTCGGTCTCGATGGTATCCAGCGCATCCTGTGCGTCGATGACGTTCACACGTTCACACGTTCACCGGGGTTCTTGCGAGGTCGACCCCCCTTTTCCCTGACGCTTCATTGCATTAGGTGGAACGGGGTTAGGCTGTTGGTGGTCAGGGCCTTTTCAGACTGCGTTGATTACCGCCACCGCAATGACGATATAGCGCGCACATTTCGCGACAGTGATCAACAGAACGAAGGACCACAGAGGCTCTCGCAACACGCCCGCAACCACTGTTATCGGGTCGCCAATGAACGGAACCCAACTGAGCAAAAGTGAGAAGCGCCCATATTTTCGATACTTCTGCTCTGCCGTCTCCAGCTTGTGTGTCTGTATAGGAAACCAACGCCTGTCGCGGTGGTGGGTAAAGAACCTACCCAAGCTCCAATTCACCAGCGCTCCAAGCACGTTTCCTGCCGTTGCAACGGTGACGAGGGCAACAACAGCGCCCGGGGCTAGGGATAACTGGTATGCCAGCACAGCTTCGGACTGTGCCGGGAGTATCGTTGCTGCCAGAAACGCGCTGATGAAGACTGAAAAATACAAGCTGTTTCCATGTGAGGGCGAAAAGTGGAACGACGATCAGGTTCTAACTTGGAGACAGCGTCGCGCCTTCGCAACTATCCATTGCTGGCGATTCAAGGGTCACTTAGCGGGGTTAAGAGCGCTGCAGCCAGGAAGCGTTTCTTATTCGACCGGGCAGGAAAGGCCGCCAGCGAGTCACAAATCGCCGGCAATCGACACCTGATTTTGATCCAGGAGCGGGTGCCTCAGAGCAATAAAATCCTGATTCTGTGGAGCCGTGGTGGTAGCGACAACGACCACCTGCCAACAACAACCAACGACCCCTTCAGCCCTCCTTTTTGAATCCGCTGTTCGTCGAACCCACCGGGAGGAGCATTTGTCGTCCATGGGACCCAACCAAGGTGCACGTCGGTCACTCGCTGGTCACTCTTCGGTCACTCAACACCCCTGATTTCGCGTGACAAGGCATGAACCTTGTGGATTGACTCGAGCCATCGAAAACACACGGGCACAGGTCGTGATCGTTTGTCTGATTCAAGAGCGCGCCATTCCTTGCATCGATACCCGCAGAACGCATAGCGTTTCGACCTGTTCGCATCATCGCGGGCGTCTGTGGTAGCTTACCTGCCTAACCTTGGCTCAAGAGTTTTTCATCAATTATAAATTACGCCCAAAGCCATGATGTTTTCTGTCTTGCTTCCTACATGCCTGCTCTTGTCTACGCTTCTCTGCGGATTGGTCACCGGTATTATTTTGACCTATGCCATAGTAGTCATGCCCGGCCTTTCGAGGCTTGATGACAGGGCGTTCATAAAGGCTTTTCAGGTTACTGATGGAATAATCCAGAACCGCCAAATGGTATTTATGCTGGTCTGGCTTGGTTCAATCTTTCTCGTTGTCTGCACTATGGGCATCGCATTCCTAATTCTAGATGGGAACATACGATGGCTGATAATTGTTACTGGCGCTATCTACCTGCTAGGAGTGCAGGGTATCACGATCTTCATTCACCTTCCGCTGAATGATCGCATTCAAAGCGTCAAGGTTGATGAAGTCGATGATGACACTGTTCATCAACAGCGTTTGATTTTCGAAGCGAAGTGGAACTTCTTTAACAGAGTCCGTACCGCGTTGGGTTTCTGTGCCACAGCAATGTTCCTCTTTGCGGTAGGCGTCATCTAACGTAGCCCCACCTCGTGCAATCGTGGCACCGCCACCACTGCATTTTTCAATTGATCCAGAAGCTAGCACTAGTAATCCGATTAGGCGCCCGCGAAGCGGGAGCTGCGAAGATTGAACCTCGAAACCCTGCCCACGACCGGCAGCTCAAGGTCTGTGTATCGTGGTTCAAGCGACTTTTCCCACGGATCAAGATTCTTGGACCTTGGTCGTTAGCTTCCTCATCCACCCATGCATGACATTGAGGCTGTGTCCTTGACCATATTGATGACCAACACCAGTGGTCTGCCAGCCACCGATCTGGTCGATGATATCACTCGGACACTGAACAGCTCTCAGTCGGTCTCGCATGCTGTGCCGGAACGAATGCACCACACATCCGTCAGGCACATATGATCTCAGCCACTTGTTCAGGGCGCTGCTTGCGTAGTTGGCTTTGTTGCCTTCTAGCGTGCAGTAGCGAGGGAAGAGCAGGCCGCCATCACTGCTCTCTACAGCGCGTTTCAAGCCCCATAGAGTCGCTCCAACAAGAGGGACATCGCGTTCATTCTCGGCAGTCTTTAGACGCCGCCACGGATGCTCTGACAGCCTGACGAACGGCACGTCTTCATCAAGGTGGACGTCACCTGCAGTAAGCCCAATCACTTCTGCTAAGCGCATGCCACTGTCAGATACGGCAGCGATGATCCAACGGATGTCATCATCCAGCTCGAAGCACAGCTTCTGAACCCTGTGGAC
>JAAZUU010000106.1 GCA_018624035.1 Rhodobiaceae bacterium
AAATTGCGCGCCGACTCTCCCCACCCCTCGGCAAGCCAGTCGAGATTGGCCTCGAACCCGCCAGCGGTGGTGATCACCTTCTTGGCCTGCAGATCCCGGCCATCCGACAGCGTGACCCCGTCGCAATAGCCATCCTCCATTCGCAGCTTCGATACTTCGGTTTCATACAGGAATACAACACCCAACGCCTCGGCATGTCGGCACAGGCTGTTCAGCAAGGCCCGCCCGCCACCAAGAAAGAAGGCGTTGGTGCGCCCGAGATTGAGTGTGCCTGACAGCGCCGGCTGGAACCGCACCCCGCGGGCGCCAAGCCAGTTGGTCAGCTCAGCCGATTTCTCAAGTGTCAGGCTGGCAAGCGATTCATTGGTGATGCCGCGGGTGACCCGCATCAGATCGTCATAATATTCCTCGAAACTGTAGGCATCTGTCAGCACATCCGTCGGTGCGTCATGCATCGCCCGCAGATTGCGCGTGTGACGCGTATTGCCGCCCCGCATGTCACGTCCGGCCACCTCGATGACCAGTACGCTGCATCCGGCCTCGGCGGCAGTGATGGCGGCACACAGCCCGGCATTGCCGGCACCGATCACCATGATGTCCCAGAGCTGTGAGACACCGGGCCGTGAAAGATCATTGTCTCCGCCTGTATACATATGTATACAATTACGGGATGACGCATATGGAAGTCAAGAATGCCGGTGACATAAACTGGTCGGCGATCAAGGACAGCCTGGCCGCGGCGACCGATCATCCCGGCGCTGCGCCGGCACGGCTCCGCCGCCTCATCCTCGCCGCCATCCAGTCCGGCGCGCTGTCGCCCGGCATGCGGTTGAAAGAAGTCGATCTTGTAACAGCGCTGTCGGTCAGCCGTACTCCGCTTCGCGAGGCGCTGACACGGTTGCGTGCCGAGGGGGTGCTGGAGCGTGATGAGGATGGCCTGCGTGTACGGCGCCTTGACTGGCGTGATGTCCGCAGTCTCTATGAGCTTCGCGGTACGCTGGAATCGATGGCCGCAGGGCTGGCGGCGCGCAATGCAGCCGAGGCCGAGCGCCGGGTCATTGCCGATATTTGCCATGCCGAGGCGGCGCTGGTCACCGACGGCGCGATGCCGGAACAGCTGGCACGCCATAACAGGCAGTTTCACAACGCCATATGGCAGGCGGCAGGCAACCATTTTCTCGCCGAAAGTCTGGAGCGCCTGTCGCGCCTGATGGTGCTGCTTGGCGCGACGGCCTATTCGATGCCGGAACGGGTTGCCGCCATCCGCAGCGAACATGATGTCATCAACAGCGCGATCCAGATGCGCGATCCACAGGCCGCCGCCGAAGCCATGCAGCGCCATCTCGACACCGCGCTGGCGGCAAGGCTGTCGCTTCTCAGCCTGCCTGTCGATACGGAGCCGGACTGAGATGGCAGCAGCCACCTCCACCCTGCCGACCCGGCTGATCTCCGATATCCGCCGCCTCGCCGTGACCTTTGCCGTGGCTCTGGCCAGTGGCTGGGGCTTCCTGCAGCTTGGCTTCCCGGCCCCCTATCTGATGGGAAGCCTGTTCGGTGTCTGGATCGGTGGTGGGCTTGTCACGACCCTGCAGCCGCATCTTGGCGTCGCCAGCTGGTTTCACAAGCCGGTGGTGATGGGGCTTGCCGTGCTGATCGGCGCCACCTTCAACCAGACGGTTCTTGAACAGGCCGAGCAATGGTCACTGACGCTTGTGACAATGCTGGGCACAACCATCGTCGTGACGATCATAGGCTATCAGTTTCTGCGCAGATTCCGCGGATATGACCCGCGTCTTGCCATCCTGTGCAGTGTGCCGGGTGGTCAGGCCGAGGCTCTCGCCATGGCCCGCGAGATGGTTGAGCGGGACTATGTTGTCGCGCTGTTCCATCTGGTTCGGGTTGTCATTGTCTTTCTGACGACTCCGCTGCTGCTGCGCCTGATCGAGGGGCAGGCGGCGGTCGACCGGTCGAATGTCGCGCTGCAGACGATGCCAAGCATATTCGATCTGCCGGCCGCGGATATCATCACCTTCATTCTGCTTGGTGCTGTCGGCATGCTGATCGCCCGGCAGCTTCGCATCCCGATGCCTCACCTTCTGGGTCCGATGGGTCTGTCGACGGTTTTTCATCTCCTGGGATGGGCCGACCTGCCACGCGTCAATGAATTCGTGATCCTGGCACAGCTTGCCATCGGTGGCGCTGTCGGCGCACGTCTGGCAAAGGTGCCGTTTCGTGAATTGCTGGACTATCTGAGGGATGCCTGCGCCAACACGGCAATTATTCTCAGCGCCTATCTGCTGGCCACACTGGTCATCGTCAAAGTGACCGGGATCAGCTTTCTTGCGGCCTGGCTGGCCTTCGTGCCGGGCGGTCTCTATGAGGTCACTTTGCTGGCGCTGATTTTCGGCTTTGATGTCGCCTTTGTCGCCTTCCACCACACTGTGCGGGTGATGCTGATCTTCCTGTCACTGCCGGTGCTGGCGTTGCGACTTGGCGGCAAGTCCGGCAAGACCGGCGACAAGGTCAGCGGTCCACAACCTCGGGATTGATCATGTTGATGGGCGCGCCGGCATGCCAGGCCACCACCTGATCGAATATGTCGGCGAACTGGATCTCGAACTCATCTTCGGTCACGAAACCGATATGCGGTGTCGCGACAAGCCGTGGATGTGTCGCCAGAGGGTCGTTGGCCCAGGTGATCGGTTCCTCATCAAACACATCAATCGCCGCCTTGCCGGGACGACCCGCATCGAGCGCCAGCTTCAGCGCCCCGGCTTCGATCAGCCCGGCACGCGATGTGTTGACCAGAAGCGAGTCCGCACCCATGGCCGCCAGGTCGCCGGCGGTGATCAGCCCGCGTGTCTCCGGTTTCATCCGAACATGAAGACTGACAATATCGCTTGTCGCAAAAAACGCCTCGCGGCTGTCCGCCACCTGTTCGCCATTGTCGGTGGCGCGGGCGCGTCCGGCCTCGGACCCCCACCAGACAACACGCATCCCGAAGGCGCGCGCGTAATGCGCCACCTGTCGGCCGATCCGCCCATAGCCATAGAGGCCGATCTGTCGGCCATGCAGGGACTTGCCGACCCCCATCTGCCAGGCGCCGGCATGAAGGCTGGCCATCTGCGCCGGGATATCGCGCATTGCCGCGAGGATCAGCGCAAAGCTGTGTTCGGCGGCGGCATAGGACGGAGCGCCGGCATGCATGTTGGAGCACAGAAGAACACCATGGTCGGTACAGGCCTCGACATCGACATGCGGATAGACGCTGCGCTGCGAGATCAGTTTCAGTCCGGGAAGTCGGGCGATCAGCTCGCGCGGGATGGCAGTGCGCTCGCGGAACAGCACGATGGCATCGAACGGCGCGAGGCGTTCGGCAAGACGGTCAATATCAGGCTGATGATCGGTAAAAACCGTGACATCGATGCCTGAAAGCCTGTCGAAACATCGCAGGGTGCGGAGCGTGTCGAACCAGTCATCAAGTATGGCAAGCCGTATCATCCACGCCCATCCCAGACTGTGCTCGGCACGAACAGCCGCCCCTCGGCAAGCTTGCGCGCGGTGCGGACAAGCCCGGCCGAACGATGCCGGAACCCCTCCTCGTCGAGCTCATAGTCAATCATCACCTGCATTTCGCCCATCGGGTGCTGAAGTGTCACCGCACAGGGCACCTCGTTCGGACGCTCCATCATTCCGTCGGCGACCGTCCCCGGTGTCAGCGCGCAGGAGGCGATACACTGGCTTCCGGTCACCGCCATCGTCGGGTGCGTGGTCCAGGGCATGAAATACCGGGTCACGATATGCCCCGCCTTGTCGGCGGGTGCCAGCAGGCCGAATTTCGGCGTGACCGACCGGCTGCAGTCACCAAGCCCCATCTTGCGGCCGGCCTCGAGACGAACCGCCTCCATCGCGGTGAAGAAATCACGGTTGGCGTCAAGCTCCTCGCGGCTCTCATGACCGGTCAGGCCGAAATCCGCCGCGCGGGCGATGACCATCGGCATCGCCACATCCATGCAGGTCACGGTGATTCCATCAATTTCGTCGGTCGTGCTGCCGGTCGGCAGGAAAGCACCGGTCGAGGAGCCCGCGACATCCATGAAATTGAGTTCCACCGGCGCGGCGGTCCCCGGCACCCCGTCAATCGCAGCGTCACCGTCATAGCTCACGGCACCATCCGGTGTCTGAACACGCGCCAGAATGCGCGCGCCGGTGTTGACGGCGCGAATCCGCACCTCGGTCCGCGCCCCGCCGGGCCCGATCAGCCCCATTTCCAGCGCTGCCGGACCAACAGCTGTCAGGATGTTGCCGCAGGTCGGCTTGAAATCGACAAGCCTGTCCTCGACGCTGACCTGGGCGAAGAAATAATCGATATCGGCCCAGTCATCCTCGGACCGCGAGAGCATCGCGACTTTGGTTGTCACCGCATTGCCACCACCGATGCCATCGATATTCAGCGGATGACCCGATCCCAGCGCGGCCACCAGCACCTCGGCCAGACTGTCACGATCCTGCGGCAAGTCGGCCCGGTTCATGTAGGGCCCGCGCGAGGACCCGCCCCGCATGAAGAAAAAGGGAATGGCTGTCTGCGTCATGCTGATCCCGATCCGGTTCCAAGAAGGTCACAAAGATAGGCCGCGAACGCCGCGCAGCCAAGTGTGCCGCCGACATCGGCGGTGCGGGTTTCGGGGCTGGCGAGTGCCGCCGTCACCGCCGCGTCGATGGCCGACGCCGCCTCAGCCTCGCCAAGATGTGCCAGCAACATGGCCGAAGAGAGGATCAGCGAGGTCGGGTTCGCGATATCCTTTCCGGCGATGTCGGGAGCCGAGCCGTGCTGCGCCTGTGCTGCCACATGGCGCGTGCCGACATTCAGCGACCCTGCGAGGCCGAGGCTGCCGGACAATTCAGAGGCCAGGTCGGACAGGATATCGCCGAACATGTTCGTGGTGACAATGACGTCAAACCGGCCCGGATCACGGACCAGCATCGCCGCCGCCGCGTCGACCAGCATCTCGTCATAGGAGACGCCGGGATATTCGGCGGCAACCGCGCGCACACTGTCCAGAAACAGCCCGTCGGACATGCGCATGACATTCGCCTTGTGGATCGCTGTGACATGTCGTGCCGGTCGACGCGCCGCCCACTCAAAGGCTGTGGCGGCGATATTGCGGCTCGCCTGCCGTGTGATCCGCCGCACCGACAGCGCCACACCATCGACCGGGCTGAACTCGCCATTGCCGTCGAACATGTTGCGGTCGGCATAGAAGCCCTCGAGATTTTCGCGCATCACCACCAGATCAAGCGGCGGTTCGATGGGATGCGGCAACCCGTCATGGCTCCGCGCCGGCCTGATATTGGCATGGAGATCAAGCGCCTTGCGCAGCACGCCGGACGGATTCAGCCCACCTTCGGCGACAGGCGGATAGTCGTTATGCGAGACCGGTCCAAGGATCACCCCGTCGGCCGCTCTTGCGGCGGCGATCACGTCATCGGGAATGGTGGTGCCATGGGCCGACAGCGCGGCAAGGCCAATCACGCCATCCTCGAGAATCGGCTCCCTCGTCATCAGCGGCGCGGCGGCGGCGAGAACCTGCCTGGTGGCCGCCATGATTTCCGGCCCGATCCCGTCACCTTCAAGACACAGAAAATGGTGCGGCATGCCTGCCTCCTCAGGTAAGCGGCCAGGGAAGATCGAAATAATGCTGCAGCAGGCCGGGCGGGAAATCGCGGTTCAGAAGCCGGGCCATGAAGCACATGAAGGCAATGCCGATACCGGTCAGCACCAGCGAGCGTGCCCAGGCAAGCCCGGCTCTCAGCCGGAAAAAGGCCAGCAGGAACCCGCACAACGCCAGAATGAACCCGAGAAGCGAGGTGGCCAGAAGCAGCGCCGCGAACCAGGACAGGGTCGGCCACAACGCAAAACAGTTATCGGCATCCTCGCCGCCTGTCTCGCGATCCGCGAACAGGGCATCGGACTCGGGTCGCAGGCGCATCTGCGCCAGCAGCACCAGCCCGCAGAGCAGAGACGCCGAGGCGATGGTGACCGGGAACACGGCATCGACAAAGGCGTAGCCGGGAATGGTCGCCGTGTCATACAGCGCAAAGCTGACAAATCCGATCATCGTCAGCAGGAACAGCAGCGGCGCGCGCTTGCCACCGGAGGCGACCTCGCCCTCGGCACGGATGTTCCTTGCCTGTTTCAGCCCGACAATGACCGACACAACGGTGATGACAAGCAGGGTCAGGACAATCGGACTGGCGATGTAATCCATGCCGGCCTCGAACCCCTGACGGAAGCGGATACCGGCGATCTGGTTGGCGTTGTTGGAATAGTTCTCAACCGGGTTGGCAAGAACGAAACCGATCAGGAAGGCCGGGCGTGACCAGTCGAAGCGCCGCATCATGATGCCAAGGAAGCCGATCGCAAACAGTGCCGCAAGGTCCATCAGATTCTGACCGGACTGGAAGGCGGCAAAGGAGATGATCATGAAAATGAACGGCGCGATCAATGCGAAGCGGATATTCGTGATTCGCGCAATCTGGCCGGACAGCGCGATACACAGGATCGTTCCCATGACGTTCGCCAGCGCCAGCAACCAGACGATGGCGTAGGTGTAGTTGAGGTTGTTTTTCAGCATCACCTGGCCAACCTCCAGCTCGCCGGAGCCGAGAAGCGACAGCGCCCCGATGAAGATCGCCATCGACCCCGACCCCGGAATGCCGAACAGCAGCGTCGGCACCAGCCCGCCACCTTCCTTGGCGTTGTTCGAGCTTTCCGGCCCGACAACACCGCGCACATCACCCTTGCCAAAGCCGGAGCGGTCCTTGTTCGTCTGCACGGTGTGACCATAGGCGATCCAGTCGACCACCGAGCCGCCAAGCCCGGGAATCACGCCGACAATCACCCCGATCAGCGCACAGCGCATCGAAAGCCATTTATTGGCCCACCAGTCGCGGACCCCGGCAAGCCAGCCGGCGCCAAGCGATGTTCGTTCCGAGATTGCCTTGTCCTTGCGAAGCAGTGCCACGATTTCAGGCACGGCGAAGATTCCCAGCCCGACGATCACCAGCTTCAGCCCATCCGCCAGATAGGGGAAATCATAGCTTGCCATACGCAGCTCGCCATTGAACGGACCTTCACCGATGGTCGCGACAAGCATGCCGACCCCGGCCGCCATCATGCCCTTCAGCGCCACCCTGCCGGCAAGGATGCCGACCATCGACAGGCCGAAGGCGGAAACCATGAGAAGTTCCGGCGACTTGAATTCAAGGACGATGGGCCGCGCCACAAGAATGAAGAAGGTCAGGAAAAAAGCACCGACAAGACCACCGAAAAGCGATGAGGCAAAGGCGGCCGACAATGCGCGCGCCGCAAGCCCTTTCTTTGCCATCGGGAAGCCGTCAAGCACCGTCGCCTGCGAGGCCGAGGAACCGGGGATCCCCATCAGCACCGAGGCGAATGTGTCGGAGGTTGGCACCACCGCCACCATGCCGATCATCAGCGCCAGCCCGTAAGACGGCTCCAGCCCGAACATGAAGGGAAGAACAAGCGACAGACCGGCGATTCCGCCAAGCCCCGGAAAGACGCCGACGGCAAGCCCCATGGTCACACCAAGAAGCAGATACATCAGCACCGTCGGTTGAAGAATCAGGCTCCAGGCATCGGCCAGTGCCGGCAAGGCCAGGCTGAGGATATCCATATCATTACGCTCTCGGAGCGGTGAAAATCGAAAACCTATGGCCCCTGCCCGGCAAGACCGGACAGGGGTTTGTCATTCTGCGACTATTTCAGCGAAACGCCAAACTCGGCCTGCAGCCAGCCTGTCACATAATCCTTGGCACTGTCCGATACGGTAATCGCGCCGGCAAGGGCGGATTTGGAATCGGCGCCGACATACATCGGATATTTGCCAAGACGCTTTGCCGAGATCTCGGCAAAGTCGGAGCGCGCGGCGATGGCCGCAAACGCCTTGGTATAGGCATCCATGACATCTTGCGGCGTGCCGGCAGGAAGGAAGGCGATCTTCTGGGACGGGAAGCCGGCGATGAAGAAGGCTTTCCACGCATCCCATGCCGGACCGGAGGTCTCACAGCCATCGGTGGCGTCGCAGACTTCCTTGAAGGTCGGGATGTCCGGGAAGGTCGGGTCACGGACGATGTCTCCATTCGCGCCAAGCGCGCCCCAGGTCATCATCGGCACGGCCTTGCCTTCCTCGACAAGCGGGGTGACGTTCTTCAGGAATGCCGAAGAGGTCTGGTAGTCAACGGTGGCTTCGCCGGATTCAAACATCTTGCGGCCATCCCCGCGACCCTTGACGCCCATCACATGCTCAACATCCATGCCAAGCATCTTCCAGGCCAGCGCCGGGATCAGGTCGAGACGGGTCGCGCCCTGGTTGCCATAGACGAATGTCTTGCCCTTCAGATTGTTGGCGGTGCCGTCAAACTTGGCGCCATCCTCGGCATTCAGATAGGCCACCCCGCCAGTGCCCGATGCCATGACCGGGTTCCAGTCGCCATATTCATAGCGAACGCGCGGGTCACCAAGAAGGTACGGGAACTGGGTCGATCCGGACGAACCGAACATCACGGTGCCGTCAGTGTGCTTCTGCTTCTGGAACCAGTTCGCGCCCTTTGTCGAGCCGGCGCCGGGCATGAACTTGACGACCACGGTCGGCTTGCCGGGCAGGTTCTCAGAGAGAAGCGGGGCAAAGAAATTGGCCCATTTGGCCGAGCCGCCTGTTTCCGAGAACGGAATGGTCCATTCGATGGTCTTGCCGCTGAAATCAACGGCGGCTGCCGGCAGACTTGCCGCTACGGTCAGACCGAAAGCGACACTTGCACCGGCAACAAGGTGAGTGAGTTTTTTCATCATTTCCTCCAATGCAGAGATACGCTTGCCGAACTGGCTGCCACTGTCCATCATGGCAACGCGCCGGAAAGGCAATCCGCAGACCCTAGGTGACGTAGCTTTCATGAAGCTTACATCGAACAAGGAATCCCGACGCCATGCGCATTCTTGCCATTGAAGACAATGAACCGCTGGCGCTGGCGCTGAAGCACCGTTTCGAGGATCAGGGCCATGCTGTCACCATCGTTCATGATGGTGAGGCGGGTCGGCATTTCATCACGCAGGAAAGCTTCGATCTGTGCATCCTCGACATCAACCTGCCGCACCTGTCCGGCCTCGACATCCTGACCGAGGCACGCCGGCTTGGTCAGCAGCTTCCAATCCTGATGCTGACCGCGCGGGACAATCTGGCCGACCGGGTGGCCGGGCTTGACGCCGGCGCGGATGACTATCTTGTCAAACCTTTCGAGATGGAGGAACTGGACGCGCGGGTGCGGGCGCTGCTGCGGCGCAAGGGCAAGCCGGCTGAAGGAGAAATCCATTTCGGCGGGCTGACCATCAACCCGGCTCTTCGTTTCGCCGCGCATGACGGCGTCGATCTTGAACTTGCGCGCAAGGAATTCGCCGCGCTGGAATGCCTTGTCGAGCGTGATGGCAGGCTGATCCCGAAATCCCAACTGATCGACCATGTCTATGGCATCGGCACCGAGATCAACGACTCCACCATCGAGGTGCTGATCTCGCGGCTTCGCAAGAAGCTTGCGCCCTGCGGGGTCGAGATCAAGATGGCGCGTGGTCTTGGCTATCATCTCCGGACAGCCGACTGATGCTGTTCCTGAGTTCACTTCGTCTGCGCCTTCTGACCCTGATCCTCGTTCCGCTTCTGGTCGTTTCCG
>JAAZUU010000107.1 GCA_018624035.1 Rhodobiaceae bacterium
ATCCGCACAGTAATCCGAATTAGTCTTCGTGGTGCCAGACATTCGCCCCGCCATTCGCCCCGCCATTCGCCCCGCCATTCGCCGCGCCATTCGCCCCGCCATTCGTCCTGCCGTTCGTCCTGCCGTTCGTCCTGTCAGTTGGCTTGCGTCATGGGGCACATCCCCGCGTCCCGCCATGACGGCAACGGGCGAAAACAATTGACACCCGCCCGCCCGCCCCCTAAAACGCCAGCAGTTTCTGACAACCTGTTGATCGCGCGAAGGAAGCGTCGCCATGAAACGCACCTATCAACCCAGTGTTCTCGTCCGCAAGCGCCGGCACGGTTTCCGTGCGCGTATGGCCACTGTCGGTGGTCGCCGCGTCCTGCGGGCCCGCCGCGCCAAGGGTCGGGCACGCCTGTCCGCCTGACGGCGTGAAGGCGCCGCGGTGACCGCGCTGGTCAGCATCCCGTCGCGCGCCGGATTTCTGGTGGCCCGCGACAGCGGCATGAAGGCGGTATCGCGCGGTTTCATCCTGCAAGCCGTGCCCAGTGGACGTCAGGACTGGCGTCTTGGACTGACTGCAACTCGGAAAATCGGCAATGCGGTGCGCCGCAATCGGGCGCGTCGGCGTCTGCGTGCGCTTGCGCGCACGGAACTGGCGATTCGCGCCAGGCCGGGCATCGATTATGTGATGATCGCCCGCCAGGGAACGGCTGATCGGGACTGGAGTGACCTCGTCAGCGACCTTGGCAAGGCTGTCGGCTATCTGCACCGGACGATGGACCGCGAGACCGGCGCGCCGGTGAAGGCATCATGATGTTGTCGGGGATGATGTCTTCGAGGAATGGCCTTTGGCGTGCCGTCCTGTTTCTTCTGGCCAGCCCGCTGATCCTTGCCATCCAGCTCTACAGGCTGTTCATTTCGCCGCTTCTTGGCACCAATTGCCGCCATTTGCCGACCTGTTCGCAATATGCCGTCGAGGCTTTGCAGCGTCATGGCCCCTTGCGCGGGGGAATCTTTGCGCTAAAACGTATCTCGCGCTGTCATCCGTGGGCGACGCCGGCATTCGATCCGGTACCGCAGGCGGGCGAGGAGGGCGCGGCCGGGCAAGACCGGCACAATAGCTGAGCGCCTGTATCACATCTGGTGCACATGAACGCACAGGGACGCGATTGATGAACCCCGAAAACCGTAACATGATCCTTGCCATCACCCTGTCGATGGCAGTGCTTTTTGGCTGGCAGGTCTTCGTCGTAGGTCCGGAGCTGGAAAAAGAGGCGGCGCGCCAGCAGGCTGTCGCCGAAATGCAGGCTGAGGAGCCCGCAAACGCCACACCGCAGGCTGACAGCGCCTCGACGACACCGTCAGGCGTGAGCATCACCGAATCGCGACCGGCCGACACCGCGCCGCGAATCATCATCGACGCACCGCTCGTCTCGGGGTCGATCTCGCTGGCCGGCGCGCGGGTCGACGATGTGATGCTGAGAGGCTATCGCGAGACGCAGTCCGAGGATTCGCCCTTTATCCAGTTCCTGCAGAAGACAAGTTCCGATCTTCCCTATTTCGCCGAGTTCGGCTGGGCAGCGGCCAGCGGCGACCATCCCATGCCGACAGCCGACAGCCTGTGGCAAGCGGATCGCCAGACGCTTGCGCCTGGCGCGCCTGTTTCATTGTCATGGGACAATGGCGAGGGTCTGACCTTCCGGCGGACGCTGTCGATCAATGACGATTATCTGATCACCGTCGATGACAGTGTCGAGAGCCGTCTCGATGCACCGGTGACGCTGTTTCCCTATGGTCTTGTCAGGCGGCATGGCACGCCACCCACCACCGGTATCTACATTCTCCATGAGGGGGCGCTCGGCGTGTTCGACGAGACGCTCCGCGAGGAGGATTATGATGACATGAAGGATGCCGATGGCGGGGTGATCGATGTCACCCCGGAAAGCGCCGGTGGCTGGATTGGTATCACCGACAAATACTGGCTTGCCGCGCTGGTGCCGGACCAGTCGGTGCGGATCAATTACGCGTTCAAGTCACTTGGCGGCGGTGAGGACCGCTATCAGGTCGACTATATCGCCGCCGAAGGGCAGCTGTTGCAGCCGGGACAGGTTGTGGCCAGCGAGACACGGCTTTTCGCCGGCGCCAAGAAGGTCTCGCTTCTTGACCAGTATTCCAAGGAATTCGGCATTCCCAATTTCGACCTGGCGATTGATTTCGGCTGGTTCTACTTCCTGACCAAGCCGTTCTTCCTGGTGATCAACTGGCTGTATGGCATCCTTGGCAATTTCGGCGTCGCGGTGCTGGCCTTCACGGTGATCGTGAAGCTTGTCTTCTATCCGCTGGCCAATAAATCCTATCGTTCGATGGGCAAGATGCGGCTGTTGCAGCCGAAGATCCAGCAGATCCGCGAGAAGCATTCCGAAGACCGCATGGCGATGAATCGCGAGATGATGGATCTCTACAAGACCGAGAAAATCAACCCGGCGGCGGGATGTCTTCCGGTGCTGCTGCAGATTCCGGTCTTCTTCGCCCTCTACAAGGTGCTGTTCGTGACCATCGAGATGCGGCATGCGCCCTTCTTCGGATGGATCACCGATTTGTCGGCACCCGATCCGACCTCGGTCTTCAACCTGTTCGGGCTGCTTCCCTATTCGGTCGGCTTCCTGCCACCATTCCTGCAGCTTGGCATATGGCCGATCCTGATGGGGATCTCGATGTTCCTGCAGATGCGGCTGAACCCGGCACCGCCCGATCCGGTGCAGGCGAAGATCTTCCAGTTCATGCCGCTGATCTTCACCTTCCTGTTGGCGACTTTCCCGGCCGGGCTGGTGATCTACTGGACCTGGAACAACCTTCTTTCGATGGCGCAACAATGGTACATCATGCGCAGAATAGCGAAGGAGAGCTGACGGACGCGGCCCTCGAGGCCGGCCGTCTCCTGTTCGCCGGAAGCTGCGAGTTCATCGCGTCTGCCAACAACATGCGCGTGTTGCCGCCGGAAGGCCTGCCCGAGATCTGCTTTGCCGGCCGTTCGAATGTCGGCAAATCGTCGCTGATCAACGCGCTGACCGGCAGGCGGGCGCTGGCCCGCACCTCGCAGACGCCGGGGCGGACACGGCAGCTCATCTTCTTCGATCTGGCCAGCCGGTTGCAGCTTGTCGATCTGCCGGGTTATGGCTATGCGTCGGCGCCAAAGACCGACATCAAGGCCTGGACGACGCTGACCCGCAAATTTCTTGCCGGCCGGGCCTCGCTTCAGCGGGTGTTCCTGTTGATTGACTCACGGCGCGGGGTCGGTGCCGCGGATTCCGAGATCATGACGCTGCTTGATGCCAGCGCCGTGTCCTGGGCGGTGGTGATGACCAAGGCCGACAAGCTGAAGCCGGCCCCGCTGGAGGCGGTCTGCGCGGCGACTGCCGAGACGATCGGTCGCCATGTTGCCGCCTATCCACAGATTTTTGTAACCTCGTCCCAGGAAGGCGGCGGCATCGCCGAATTGCGCGCCCATCTGGCCGGGCTGGCCCTGCCACGCGGCTAGCGCATCCGGATTGCCGCGCGAACAATGCTTGCGCTATGTGCCGGCTTGCCGATAGTTTGACGCGCGGTGCGGAACAGTGCCGACGGTTTGACCTCGGACGTATGACCCCGGACATTTGGCTCCGGACATTTGCTCCGGCAGTATGAAAGGCGAAATGATGGGCGACACATCTTCTTCCCTGCAATCGAAGCTGATCGAGCGGACGGGCATGCTTGTCGAGGCACTCCCCTTCATGCGCCGATATTCCGAGCAGACGATTGTCGTGAAGTTTGGCGGTCATGCCATGGGTGAAGCGGAATATGTCGCCTCCTTTGCCGCCGATATCGCGCTTCTTGATCAGGTTGGCGCGCGCCCCGTCGTTGTCCATGGCGGTGGCCCGCAGATTGGCGAGATGCTGGCAAAGCTGGAGATCGAATCGAATTTCGTCGACGGGCTGCGGGTGACCGACGAGGCCACCATCTCGGTTGTCGAGATGGTGCTTGCCGGTGGCATCAACAAGGCGCTTGTGGCGGCAATCGCCCGCGCCGGCGGCCGCGCCGTCGGCATCAGTGGCAAGGATGGCGGGCTGATCCGGGCGCGCAAGCTTCTTGGCAAGAGCCGCACCGAGGGAAGCGCCGCCGAGGGAAACGCTATCGAACAGGCCATCGATCTCGGCTTTGTCGGCGAGCCGGAGCAGATCAATACCGATGTGCTGGACGCGCTGAATGCCGGCAATCTGATCCCGGTCGTCGCGCCGGTGGGAAGCGATGCCACTGGCGAGACCTACAATATCAATGCCGATACGGCGGCCGGTGCCATCGCCGCCGCGCTTGGCGCGACGCGCATGCTGATGCTGACCGACGTTGCCGGCGTTCTTGGCAAGGATGGCAAGCTGATCACCGAACTGACGGTCAGCCAGGCCGAATCGCTGATCCGCGACGGCACCGTGTCGGGGGGCATGATTCCGAAAGTCGAAACCTGTATCAATGCTGTTCTCGGGGGAGCCGAAGCCGCGGTGATCATGGATGGGCGGGCGCCGCACGCGCTGCTTGTCGAACTGTTCACTGAGCACGGAATGGGAACCATCATCAAGGCCGATTGACCGGCCATTTCCGCGAAAGGCAGCCATCCGATGTCACCTGTTTCAAAGTCGCCACAGAGCTTTCCCACCGATGAGATCCGGGACTGGGTGTTCGATCTCGACAACACCATCTATCCGGCGCGCTCGCAGCTGTTCCTGCGCGTCGCCGTGCGGATCACCGACTTTGTCGCGCAGCATTTCAAGGTGCCGCATGACGAGGCGCGGGTGATCCAGAAAGATCTGTTCTATCGCTATGGCACGACCATGCGCGGACTGATGGTCGAGGAAAATCTGCCCCCTGAGGATTATCTGCATTTCGTCCATGATATAGATGTCAGCGATCTGCCGCGTGAGACCGAGCTTGACCGGATGCTGGCGAACCTGCCCGGGCGCAAGCATATCTTTACCAATGGCACGGTGCCGCATGCCGAGAACATTCTCGATGCCTATGGCATCCGGCATCATTTCGAGCATATCTTCGACATTGTCGGGGCCGATTTCGTGCCGAAGCCGGAACAGAAGGCTTTTGACAGTTTCGTGTCGACAACCGGCATCGACCCGCGCGGCGCGGTGATGGTCGAGGACATGGCGCGCAATCTGGAACCGGCGCACGCGCTCGGCATGCGCACCGTCTGGCTTGTCAGCGATCATGACTGGGCCGCCAAGGGCGCGGATGAGCCCTATGTGCATTTCGTGGCCGAGGATCTGAAGAGCTTCCTTTCGGCCCTTGCCATTCCGGCCTGAAAGGTCGATATCAACAACAGATCAAATCATGGTGAGCGTACGGAATTTCCGACCTTGCCGACAGACGCAAGTGGAGAGGAAAATGGATTTGGCGCAGCTGGAACAGGACATCAACGCGGCGTGGGACGCGCGTGACACGATTGGCGCCGACACAACGGGACCGGTTCGTGACGCGGTATCAACGGCGCTGGACATGCTGGACAGCGGCGCGGCGCGTGTCGCCGAGCCGCGCGGCGATCATCAATGGCATGTCAATCAGTGGCTGAAGAAGGCCGTGCTGTTGTCCTTCAGGCTGAATGACATGGCGGTGATCCCGTCAGGAACCACCTATCCCGGCCATGGCGAGGCGGCCTGGTGGGACAAGGTGCCGTCGAAATTCGCCGGCTGGGGTGAGACCAAGTTCCGCAATGCCGGCTTTCGTGCCGTTCCCGGCTGTGTCGTCCGGCATTCGGCGCATGTCGCCGCCGGCGCCGTTCTGATGCCAAGCTTTGTCAATCTCGGTGCCTTTGTTGACAGCGGCACGATGGTCGACACCTGGGCGACTGTCGGGTCCTGTGCGCAGATTGGCAGGAATGTGCATCTGTCAGGCGGTGCCGGGATCGGCGGTGTTCTGGAGCCGCTGCAGGCCGGCCCGGTGGTGATCGAGGATGACTGCTTCATCGGCGCACGTTCCGAGGTTGTCGAGGGTGTGGTTGTCGAACAGGGCGCGGTGTTGTCGATGGGCGTGTTCATCGGTGCCTCGACGAAAATCGTCGACCGTGTCAGCGGCGAGGTTCATATGGGCCGCGTGCCGGCCTATTCGGTCGTAGTGCCGGGCACGCTTCCCGGCAAGCCGCTTGCCGACGGCTCTCCCGGCCCGTCGCTTGCCTGTGCGGTGATCATCAAGAAGGTCGATGAAAGAACCCGCTCGAAGACTTCCGTCAACGAATTGCTGCGCGACTGATGGCACCGTCGCTGTCGCATGCTGTCGAACTGACCCGGCGGCTGATCCGCTGCCCGTCAGTGACGCCGCATGAAGGCGGCGCGCTCGACTGTCTGGAAGACGAGCTGACGGCGCTGGGTTTTGTCTGCCGGCGCTTGCCCTTTGGCGACGGTAACGAGCGGATCGACAATCTGTTCGCCCGTCGCGGCAGTGACGGCCCGCATATCAGTTTCGCTGGCCACACCGATGTTGTTCCTGTCGGTGACCGTGATGCATGGATGCATGATCCGTTCGGCGCGGTGATCGAGGACGGGCGGCTTTATGGCCGCGGCGCGGCCGATATGAAAAGCGGCATCGCCGCCTTTGTCGCCGCCATCGCCCGTCTGCCGAACGAGGAGACCGGCGGGTCGATCAGCCTGCTGATCACCGGCGATGAAGAGGGCGATGCTGTCAACGGCACCGTGAAGATGGTCGAGTGGGCGGCGGCGAATGGCCATCAGCCGGACATGTGCATTGTTGGCGAGCCGACCAACCCGACAGCGCTTGGCGATGTGATCAAGAATGGACGGCGTGGCAGTCTGTCGGGACATCTGATTGTCGAGGGGCGGCAGGGGCATGTCGCCTATCCGCATCTTGCCGACAATCCGCTGACAAGGCTGCTCGCGATGCTGGCACCGGTGAATGGCTGCGAGCTGGATTCCGGCACGCCGCATTTCGGTCCGTCGGTGGCGCATGTCACCACGATCGATGTCGGCAATCCGGCCACGAATGTCATCCCGGCGCGGGCCGAGGCGCGATTCAATATCCGCTTCAATACCGAGCACAGCGCAGACGGCCTGATCGGCTGGCTGGAGGAGCATTTCGGGCGGATCGGGGGCGACTGGTCGGTCAGCTGGAAATCGAACGCCGCGCCCTTCATCACCGCGCCCGGCCAGCTGACCGACCTGCTGGCCGATGCCAGCGAGGCCGTCACCGGGCGCCGTCCCGAGCTGTCGACCACCGGTGGCACCTCGGACGCGCGATTCATCACACATCTGTGTCCGGTGGCCGAATTCGGCCTTGTCGGGCAGACGATGCATCAGGTTGACGAGCATGTCCTGACCGCCGATATCGATGGTCTGAGCGCGATCTATGAGGAATGTCTGCGGCGCTTCTTTTCCGGAGGGGCGGCGTGAACGAGGCTGACAATTCACTGGCGTTCGGACGCCTTGCCGAGCTTTTCAAGCGCACCCTTCTGGTGATGCTGGGGCGCCGGCCGATCAGCGGCAGCTTTGTGTTCGATGCGCCGGCGGTCTGGCAGGCGATCTGGGCGTCGGTGATCTTCACCCTTGTCGTATCGGTCTATCCCGGCCTTCGCTCCGGCGTCGCGGTGCTGGCTGCCAATCTGATCCTGCAGCTTGTCGCTGTCGTTCTGATGGTGCTGCTGTTCGCAACGATCCTGCGCGCCGCCGGCCTGTCCGACCGGCTTTTTGCCTTTACCGTGCCGTTTCTGTGGGTCGAGAATGTGCAGCATCTGGTCGGTGGGCTGGTGCAGAATCTGGTGATCCTGACGGGTGACGCGACCATGCTGATCCTGATCACGCCGCTGATCTTCTGGACCGTCTACTGGCTGTGGCGTATTGGCCGTGACCAGCTTGGCCGTGGCGGATGGTTTGCCACCGGCCTGCTGTTCCTGTCATTCGTGATCGATGCCGGATTGTTCCTGTTCGTGCAGTCACGGGTGCAGATTCCCGGCTGACCCTGACTGGTTGGCCCGGAGTGGCTGACCTAGAGCGGGTAGGTCACCTCGGTCAGATACAGCCCCTCCGGCGGGGCGGTCGGGCCGGCGGCGGACCGATCTCGGGCCTGCAATGCCGCCGCGACATCCCGCGCTGTCCATTTGCCGGTTCCCACAAGCGCCAGCGTGCCGACCATGTTTCGCACCTGATGGTGCAGGAATGACCGCGCCGCAGCATGGATATGAACTTCCTCCTCCATCTGTTCGACCCGCAGCTCATCAAGCGTTCGCAGCGGGCTGTCGGCCTGGCACTGGCTGGCGCGAAAGCTGGTGAAATCATGCCGCCCGACCAGATGCGCGGCCGCCTCGCGCATCGCCACCACATCAAGGCCGGCCCGATGATGCCAGACCCGCCCCCGATCCAGTGCCGGCGGTGCGCGCCGCGGCAGGATGCGGTAGAGATAGCGTCTGCCAATGGCCGAGAATCTGGCATGCGCGTCGTCCGGCACCTCATGCGCGGCGCGTATTGTCACCGGATATGCGGCCGTCAGCGCGTTCAGCGCCGCCATCACCCGCGGCGCGTCAAACTTGTCGGGAACATCAAGATGCGCCACCTGGCCGGTGGCGTGAACGCCCGAATCGGTGCGGCCGGCGCCCTGCACGGGGCAATCACCGCCGGTCAACTCGTGCGCCGCGTCCTCCAGAACCTGCTGCACCGACATGCCGTTGTCCTGACGCTGCCAGCCGACAAAGGGCCCGCCATCATATTCGATGGTGATGAAGATGCGGCGCTTCATTCGTCAGCCGCTCCGACCGCGCTGCCGACGGACAGCGGGTTGCCGTTCAGAAAGTCGCGTGCCGACATCGCCCGGCCGCCGGCCGGCTGCAACTCGTCGAGGATGATCTCGCCGCCGCCGGTGCCGATGCGCATGCCGCCCGCCGGATCAAGCCCCAGAAAAAGCCCCGGCAGATCTCCCGGCAGATCCCCCGGCAGATCCCCCGGTTTGCCCGCGCCGACCGAATCACCGCGCCGCGCGGCACGCACCCGGATCCGCCCCTTCGGGCCGGTGAACCAGGCACCCGGCACCGGGGTGAAGGCCCGAATCTGCCGGTCGATGATCAGCGCCGGCAGATGCCAGTCGATCTTGGCCTCGGCCGGCGTCAGTTTCGGCGCGTAGATCGCCGCCGAATCATCCTGCGGCTGCTGCCGGTCGAGGATATCGGGAAGATTGGCCACTACCTCGCCAAGCAGGTCGGCGGTGAGGCTTGCCAGCCTGTCATGGAGGTCGGCGGCGGTGTCGGTATCGCCGATGGCGCATTCACGACGCGCCAGAACCGGGCCGGTATCAAGTCCGGCCTCCATCACCATCGCGCAGACGCCGGTTTTCGTGTCCCCGGCGGCGATGGCGCGCTGAATCGGCGCGGCGCCACGCCAGCGTGGCAGCAGCGAGGCATGACCGTTGATACAACCAAAACGCGGCATCACCAGCACTGGTGGCGGCAGGATCAGCCCATAGGCGACGACGATGAAGACATCCGCCTCGAGCGCCGCCAGTGCAGCGGCATCCTCGTCCGTCTTCAGGGATTCCGGATGGCGGACCGTCAGCCCGCGTCCGGCGGCATGCGCCGCCACAGGTTGCGGGGTTTCGCGCATGCCACGGCCGGCGCGGCGCGGCGGCTGCGTATAGACAGCCAGCACATCATGGTCGTCGGCAAGCCGGTCAAGCGTCGGGATGGCGAAAGCCGGACTTCC
>JAAZUU010000027.1 GCA_018624035.1 Rhodobiaceae bacterium
ATGTGTTCCAGCACTCGCGGGCCGGCAATGGCACCGTCCTTGGTCACATGGCCGACGACAAGCAGCGCCACATCATGCGCCTTTGCCGCGCGGATCAGCTCCTGCGCGGTGGCCCGGACCTGGCTGACCGTGCCGGGCGCCGAGTCCAGCGTCGGCAGGAACATGGTCTGAATTGAATCAATGACGATGATATCGGGGCCGTCCTTGCCGCCAATGGAGGCGGCGATGTCGGCCGCGTTTGTCGTCGTGGCCAGTTCCACATCGGCATTGCCGAGACCAAGCCGCCGCGCCCGCATCCGTACCTGTTCTGCAGATTCCTCGCCGGACACATAGGCGGCGCTGAAACCGGCCCCGGCAAGACGGCAGACAAGCTGCAGCAGAAGTGTTGATTTGCCGATTCCCGGGTCACCGCCGATCAGCGTTGCCGATCCCTTCACCAGCCCGCCGCCGGCAACGCGGTCAAACTCGGCCATGCCGGTCTGCATGCGCGGCGGCGGCGTGATGTCGGCCGAGGTGGCAAGTGGTTGCATGTCGACTCGCCGCCCGGTCGCCTTTCTGCCCGGGCCGGATACCGTCTCGACACGTTCCTCGACAAGCGTATTCCACGCTCCGCAATGATCGCAGCGCCCGGACCATTTGCGGTGGGCACCGCCGCATTGCTGGCAAACATAGCTGACGGAACCCTTCGCCATCAGCCGCGTCGCGCCTCTGCCTGCGCCGCCAGCGTCAGCGGCCCGTCGGCCAGGCCATGGACGAACTGATGCACCTCTTCAACGCCGCTATTGTCCATCTCGCTGGCCGGCCCGCACCAGATGATGACACCGTTATGCACCATCGCCACCTTGTCGGCGATCCGCCTGACCGAGGCCATGTCGTGACTGATGGTGACGGCCGTCGCGCCAAGCCTGTTCACCGAATCGATGATCAGCCGGTCGATGACGCCGCCGGTAATCGGGTCGAGCCCGGATGTCGGTTCGTCGAACAGCAGGATTTCCGGCTTGTCGGCAATGGCGCGCGCCAGCGCGACGCGTTTCTGCATGCCGCCTGACAGTTCGGCCGGATACTGGTCGATGACATGCGCTGCCAGGCCAAGCTGGGTGATCGTCTCCGCAGCCGCGTCGCGCGCCTGCTGGCGGGTCATGTGCTGGCGCTGGCGCAGCCGAAAGGTCACATTCTCCCAGATCGGCAGCGAATCAAACAGCGCCCCGAACTGGAATGTCATGCCAAAGCGCTGCCGCATGTTCTCCATCTGATGCCGGCCGGCATTGATCATTTCCTCGCCATCGACCCTAATCGACCCGCCATCGGCGCGCAGCAGGCCAAGAAGGCATTTCAGCGTTACCGACTTACCGCATCCCGAGGTGCCGATAATGGCAAGCGATTCCTCGGCCGCGACCTCCAGATCGATGCCGCGCAGCACCTGCTTGTCGCCAAAGGATTTTGTCATGCCCTGAAGGACGATTTTCGGAGTGCTGTCTTTGTGTTGATCTGTCATCTGTGCATCATCCGAAAAACAACGCCGTGACGATATAGTTGGCGATCAGGATCAGGATCGATGCGGACACCACCGCGTTTGTCGTCGCCCGGCCAACACCTTCGGCGCCGCGACCCGAGTGATAGCCGTGATAACATCCCATCAGCGCAATCAGGAAGCCGAACACGGCGGCTTTCACAAGCCCGAGGGTCACGTCGGAAATCTCGAGATATTCAAGCGTCCGGCTGAGATAGATCGACGGGTTGAAGCCAAGCCGGTAGACACCGACAAGATAGCCGCCGAACACGCCGATCAGATCGCCGATCAGGACGAGGAACGGCAGGCAGACAGTGCCGGCGACAATGCGCGGGGCGACAAGATATTGCATCGGGCGCGTTGACAGCGTGTCCAGCGCGTCGATCTGGTCGGTCACCCGCATGGTACCGATTTCCGCCGCCATCGAGGCACCGATCCGCCCGGCAACCATCAGCCCGGCCAGCACCGGTCCCAGCTCGCGCGTCACCGACAGGACAACGACGGTGGCCACCGTATCCTCGGCCGAGAAGCGGGCGAACCCGGTATAGGATTGCAGCGCCAGCACCATGCCCGAGAACAGCGTCGTCAGACCGACAACCGGAAGCGAGAAATAGCCGATATCAACCATCTGCCGGCCAAGCTGGCGAAGATAATAGGGCGGAAGGAAGGTCCAGCGGACTGCTGCCAGGGTAAACAGCGACAGGCGGCCGATCGCGGCAAGAAAGGCCAGAGTCGTCCGGCCGATATTCTGCAGAAACCCGATCATTCTCTTTCCGGTCGGTTGCGGCCACGATGCGGCATTCGGCTCACTTTATGCATCGGATTTGCCTTTTTGACCATCCCCAATGCCGCTGCTGGCGGGCCGCGATCAGCAATTGACGTATCGTCGGGCCGGCCGCTGGCCAAGTTGTGTCAGGATCTCATAACCGATGGTGCCGGCGTCGCCCGCCATCCGCGCCAGCGCATAGCCGGCGCCAAGGATCTCGGCATGGCTGGCAGCGGCAAGTCGCGCCTGATCGAGGTCGGTCACATCGATGGTGATGCTGTCCATCGAGACACGGCCGATGACGGGGGCCGCCATGCCGGCGATGGTCACCGTCGCCAGATTGCCAAGGCTTCGCGGATAACCGTCCGCATAACCGACTCCAAGGGTGAAAATGTGCGAATCACGCCGCAATTGATGGGTGCCGTTATATCCGACCCGGTCGCCTGCCGCCGCGGTGCGGCGTTGCAGGATGCGGGCCTGCCAGGTGACGGCAGGATACAGGCTGGCGGCCTGGTCTGACTGATCACCGGTGGTATCAAGGCCGGCCGGATGAAGACCGTAAAGGGCGATGCCCGGCCGGTTCAGCGCCATATGGAAGCCGCCGCCACGAAGCGTGCCGCCACTATTGGCAAGGCTTGCCGGTATATCGGGCAGGGCGGCGCAAAGGCGCGCGAAGCTGGCAAGCTGCCGGTCGCTGGTTTTATCGGCAAGATCCTCACCAGCTGCCAGATGACTCATCACCAGCTCAACGTCGATGCCGGCAAGCGGTTCCTCGCCATCCTCGATTCGGCGCAGCAGCCATGCGGTTTCCTCCGGATCAAGGCCAAGGCGGGTCATGCCGGTATCCAGATGCAGCGCCGCCCCGCCGCCGCCGGCTGTCACGCGGGCGGTATCGCGCCAGCGCTGAAGCTGTTCGAGGCTGTTGATCACCGGCGTGATCCGCGATTCCCGGAATGCCGCCTCCTGACCGGCATGGCAGCCGCCAAGGGCAAGGATGCGGCGATCATCATGTCCGGAATCGGTCAATGCCCGGCGCAGCGCGACAGCTTCATCGAGTGACATCACGAAGAAAGTGCGGCATCCGGCCTTGGCAAGCGCCGGGGCCACCCTTGCGGCACCGAGCCCATAGGCGTTTGCCTTGACGACGCCGGCCGTTTCCGTGCGTGGCCCGGACAAGCTGTCGAGATAGCGCCAGTTTTCAACAATCGCGCCGATATCGACGGTGATCACACTGTCGGCATGACCAAAATCAGGGGATAGGGCGCCGCTCATCCTGCCGGCCCGCCTAGAAGCCTTCGGGAGCCTGCGCCGCGTCGGTCAGATCGCTGAACTTGGTCAGCGATTTCTCGAAATGCAGTTCGATCAGGCCGGTCGGGCCATGGCGCTGCTTGCCGATGATCACCTCGGCCTTGTTATGCGCCTTCTCGAGACGTTCGCGGTACAGATCATAGCGCAGATTGAATTTTTCCTCGCTTTCGTGCGATTCGCGTTCCGGTTCCTTCTTGGCGAGGTAATATTCGTCGCGATAGACGAACAGCACCACATCGGCATCCTGCTCGATTGATCCGGATTCACGAAGGTCGGCGAGATTCGGGCGTTTGTCCTCACGCTGTTCGACGGCGCGCGACAGCTGCGAGAGCGCCAGCACCGGAACGTCGAGTTCCTTGGCCATGGCCTTGAGTGCGCGGCTGATATTGGAGATTTCCTGAACACGGTTTTCCGGCCGCACGCCAAGCTGCGGTGCCAGCATCTGAAGATAGTCGATGACAATCAGCCCGAGACCGCCGGTCCGTTTCATCCGGCGGGCGCGGCTCGCCACCTGCGATACCGACAGGGCGGGGGTGTCATCAATGAAGAACGGGGCCGCCGACAGGGCGTCGCTGGCCTCGATCAGCCGGTCAAACTCCTCGCTCGACAGATTGCCCTGGCGGATGCTGTTCGAATCGATCTGCGCCCGCTCGCTGAGAATCCGCGTGCCAAGCTGTTCGGCCGACATCTCCAGCGAAAAGAAAGCCACCGGTGCCGCCGTCTCGCCGGATCTGGTCGTTGTCGCGACATGAAAGGCGATGTTGGTGGCCAGCGCCGACTTGCCCATCGCCGGACGCCCGGCAAGGATGACCAGATCGGATTTGTGAAGTCCGCCCATCTTGGTGTTGAGACCGGTCAGCCCGGTGCTGCAGCCGGACAGCCCGCCATCGCTCTTACGGGCGATCGCCGCCAGGTTGATGGCCGCCGCCGCCACCTTTTCAAAGGATTTCAGGCCGGCCCCGGCCTCGCCCGCCTCGGCAAGCTGAAAAAGTTTTGCCTCGGCGGTTTCGATCTGCGTTGTCGCCGGCACATCGACATCGGGATGATTGGCATCGGTGATGACATCATCGCCAATCCGGATCAATTCCCGCCTGAGATGCGTTTCATAGATCGTCGCCGCGTAGTCGGGCGCCTGCGCAAGGCTGATGACCCCATCCGCCAGTTCGCCGAGATAATCCTCGATCTCGGTTGTCTGCCCCTCTTCGGTGGCGCTGAAGAATGTTTTCAGCGTCACCGGGTTGGCAAGCTGGCCACGGTCGATCAGCCGCATCATCGTGGCGAAGATGCGGCCATGCAGCGGGTCATAGAAATGTTCGGCCCGCAACCTGTCATCCACGCGTTCCATGACATCATTGTCGAGAAGCAACGCGCCAAGGAGATTCTGTTCGGCGGGAAGGTTGTTTGGCAACTGGCGCACGGTGGGGATTCCGGCATCCGGGGCCGTGCCGCCCGGAAAGGCTTCGATGTTGCTTGGCTCTTCAGACATGCGCCACCGTAACAAAAAGCTGCCGCAAAGGCCTC
Source organism: Rhodobiaceae bacterium (assembly GCA_018624035.1). GTDB lineage: Bacteria > Pseudomonadota > Alphaproteobacteria > Puniceispirillales > Puniceispirillaceae > UBA8309. The sequence goes on from JAAZUU010000027.1 coordinate 5,106, forward strand.
ATGTGAACACTGTGGAAATCGGGGATAAGTGAAAAAAAATTGCGGCTGACCGTCCAATGGCAGACAGATTGGCCGCCAGGACCTGCCGAGCGCAAAAAAAAAAGCCGGGGCGAGCCCCGGCTTTCTGAAAATTCATCTGTCGCGTCAGGCGTCGGTGTCTTCCGCCGCGTCGTCGCCGGATTCGGCTGGTGCATCGACCGTGGCCTCGGCGTCATCGGCGCCAGCCTCTTCAGCCGGTGCCGCCTCAGTGGCTGCCTCGACAGCGACGTCCTCGACAGCATCGTCGTCGTCATCGTCCATCATGCCAGTCACGGCAACGCCGGTGCGAAGCTGTGTTTCGGCCTCGTCGAGCGAACGCGCGACATTGACGGTAACCGTCACTGTGACCTCCGGATGCAGCCGGATGCGGGTTTCGTGAAGGCCGAGTGTCTTGATCGACTTCTCCATGACCACCTGGGCACGGGAGATTGTGAAGCCGGCCTCGGTCACCGCATCGGCGATGTCACGTGAATTGACCGATCCGAAAAGCTGGCCCATTTCCGATGCCGCACGAACCATGCTGACGGCCAGACCTTCCATCTTGCCGGCTTCGGTTTCGGCATCCGAACGGCGGGCAAGATTGTCCGCCTCGCGCTGTGACTTTTCGGTTTGGAACCTTTCAAGATTCATCTTGTTGGCGCGAAGTGCCTTGCCCTGCGGCAGCAGGAAATTGCGGGCGTAGCCGGGCTTTACCGACACGACATCGCCCATCTGGCCAAGCTTTTCGACTCGTTCGAGCAGGATGATTTCCATGATCTTGTATCTCCTTCCTGTCGTCCGGCCTTAAGAGGTCACATATGGCATCAGAGCGAGGAAACGCGAGCGCTTGATGGCAACGGCCAATTCACGCTGTTTCTTGGCTGAGACGGCCGAGATGCGCGACGGCACGATCTTGCCACGCTCGGAGGTGTAGCGGGCCAGCAGCTTGGTGTCCTTGTAGTCGATTGTCTGGGCGTTCGGCCCGGAGAACGGACAGGACTTGCGGCGGCGTCCAAACGGACGACGAACGGCTTCGCGTTTGATTTCGAGCTGGGTCATGTCCTACTCCTCTGTCTTGCTGTCTTCGGCGGGCGCTTCGGCCTTGTCCTCAGCCGGTGCTTCGGCCTTGGGAGCCTCGGCACGCGGCGGGCGTGAACCGCGATCGCCGCGGTCACCGCGATCTCCGCGATCGCCACGATCACCGCGATCGCCACGATCACCCTTGTTCTGCATGATGATGGACGGGCTTTCATCAACCTCCTCGATGCGGATGTTGAGGAAGCGAAGAACATCCTCGTTCAGGCCCATGATCCGCTCATACTCTTTCAGTGTGGCGGCGTCCGTCTCGAGGTTGAACATGATGTAGTGGCCCTTGCGGTTCTTCTTGATCCGATAGGCAAGTGACCGCAGGCCCCAATATTCACGTTTGTGGATTTTGCCACCGGCTTCGGTGATGATGCCGGCAAATTCATCGGCCATGGTTTCGACCTGGGCGGACGAAATATCCTGACGCGCGATGAAGACGCTTTCATACAAGCGCATGCGTAACTCCTTCTGGCTAATCGTCCGCCATCTCTGCGACGGACCAACCGGTTTCCCGGCAAGGAATGTTTCAGTGATGTAGGCATCGTCAACGACAATCCGGTGCGATGCAGGCGGCACCATACACGAACAACGCCGGCGTGCAAGTGAATAGTGGCGCCATGGATGCGTGCCAGCTGATGCCATATGTGGCATAATTTCGCCAAATTCGCTCGGCAATGACATCGCGGGTTCGTAAAGAGCGCTGTCCGGCATCGACGCCGGGACGATCAGGTGGAGTGAAGCATGGCTGACAAGATCCTTTTTCAGTTTCCCGGGCAGGGCTCGCAGGCCGTCGGGATGGGCGGTTCGCTGGCAGCCGTCTTCCCCGAGGCGCGCGCGGTCTTTGACGAGGTCAATGACGCGCTTGGCGAGGATCTGTTCGCGCTCATGCAGGATGGCCCGGAGGATGACCTTCGTCTGACCCGCAATGCGCAGCCGGCGCTCTTCGCCGCCTCGATGGCCGGACTTGCCGTTCTGCAAAACGCAACCGGGCGTCACATCGCCGAGCTGACAGATTATGTGGCCGGCCATTCGCTTGGTGAATATTCGGCGCTGGCGGCAGCCGGTACATTGTCGATCGCCGACGCGGCGCGCCTGCTGCGGCTTCGCGGTGACAGCATGCAGGGCGCTGTTCCGGCGGGCGAGGGGGCCATGGCGGCCATACTGAATGCCGAGGAAGAGGTGGTGAACGAGATCGTCGCCGAGGCGGCCGCAAGCGGTGTCATCCAACTCGCCAATGACAATGCCCCCGGGCAGATTGTCGTCAGCGGCGCCGCGGCGGCGGTGGGTCATGCCATGGAGTCGGCAAGGGCACGCGGTATCCGCCGCGCCATCAGGCTGCCGGTCAGCGCTCCGTTCCATTGCAGCATGATGCAGCCCGCCGCCAAGGCGATGGAAGAGGCACTTGCCGGCGCCGACATGAAGGACGCGGCGGTGCCGGTCTTCTGTAATGTCACCGCCGCGACCGAAACCGACGCCGGTGTCCTGCGAGAGAATCTGGTCACACAGGTCACCGGCCGCGTTCGCTGGCGCGAGACGCTTCTTGCCGCGAATGATGCCGGCGTATCCCGCTTTGTCGAGATCGGCACCGGCAAGGTGCTGTCGGGACTTGTGAAACGGACGCTTGATGAGGCCATCATGGTCAATCTGGACAGCGCCGACGATCTGGACTCGGTGTTGGCCGAGCTGTAGGGTCGCGGCTCATCCGACAATTGTTCGCATATCTTGTCCGCATATAGGGGAAAACAGGAGCCTTCATGTTTGATCTGTCAGGCAACAGCGCGCTGATTACCGGCGCAAGTGGTGGGATCGGGGCGGCGATTGCCCGCGCTCTTCATGCCGCCGGCGCAACAGTGGTCCTGCATGGCACGCGCGCCGAACGCCTTGCCGCGCTTGCCGGAGAACTTGGCGATCGCGCGCATGTTGTCACGGCCAACCTGTCCGAGCGCGCCGAGGCTGCCGATCTGGTTGATGCCGCGGCCGAGGCGGCGGGGGCGCCGATTTCGATCCTCGTCAACAATGCCGGCATCACGCGCGACAATCTGGCGATGCGGATGAAGGACGAGGAATGGGACGAGGTACTGAACGTCAACATGACCGCCGCAATGACAGTCGCGCGCGGCTGCCTGCGGGGCATGATGAAGGCCCGGCATGGGCGGATCATCTCGATCTCCTCGATCGTCGGCGTGACCGGTAATCCGGGGCAGGCCAACTATGCCGCATCCAAGGCCGGCATGATCGGTTTCAGCAAGGCGCTTGCCGCCGAGGTTGCCAGCCGCGGGATCACGGTCAATGTCGTCGCCCCGGGATTCATTGAAACGCCGATGACCGACGAGCTTGGCGAGGCACAGCGCGAGGCGCTCCTCGGGCGGGTGCCTTTGGGACGTCTTGGCACGGCTGACGAGGTGGCATCAGCCGTTCTGTTCCTTGCCAGTGCCGAGGCGGCCTACATCACCGGGTCGACCATTCATGTGAATGGCGGCATGGCGATGCTGTGATCAGATCATGATCAATACCGCCGGATCGCGCACTGGGTGGCAGAGGTGATCAGGCAGTGACTCTTTAGGGTGGCGCAGCTATAAAAACTGTGTTATCTGCCGCCAACCTTGAAAATTCAGGCTCCTGTCGGGGCCGTTTCAACCTTCTCCAAAAGGGGGCTTTAATGAGCGATATCTCAGATCGTGTTCGGAACATCGTTGTGGAACATCTTGGCGTTGACGCTGACAAGGTCGTCGATGGCGCAAGCTTCATCGATGATCTTGGCGCTGACAGTCTCGACACCGTCGAGCTGGTCATGGCATTCGAAGAGGAGTTCGGTGTTGAAATTCCTGACGACGCTGCCGAGCGCATACTGACCGTGAAGGACGCCGTCTCCTTCCTGGAAGAAAGCGCCGCCTGATCAGGCCATGAAATGTTTTCAGCCTCCGGTTCGTCGCCTTGCAGGTAGACGTCGCCCGGGGGCTGGCGTATTTTAGAGCTATTCGTTCCCAGATCAGGAGAAAAACGTGCGTCGCGTAGTTGTCACCGGTCTTGGAATGGTCACCCCGCTTGGTGTAGGGGTCGACCACAACTGGTCCCGGATCCTTGCTGGAAAGAGCGGCATCAGCCGTATTTCCAATTTCGAGGTTAGTGATATCACATGCCAGATCGCCGGCCAGGTGCCCGGTCCGGACGAGGATGGCGGCCTCAATCTCGACGATTTCATCGATCCTCGCGAACAACGCCGGCAGGACAGGTTCATCCAGCTTGGTGTTGTCGCGGCGCAGCTTGCTGTCGAGGATTCCGGCTGGAAGCCGGATGATCGCGAGGCGCAGAACCGCACCGGCGTGATGATCGGCTCCGGCATTGGCGGCCTCGAGACCATTGTCAGGACCGACCAGCTGATGGCTGACCGCGGAACCCGCAAGATCAGCCCGTTCTTCATTCCCTCGGCTCTGATCAACCTGGTGTCGGGGCATGTATCGATCAAATATGGTTTCAGGGGTCCCAACCATGCCGTCGTGACCGCCTGCTCGACTGGCGCGCATGCCATTGGCGACGCCGCCCGCATGGTGGCGCTTGACGATGCCGACGTGATGGTTGCCGGCGGCGCCGAGGCGGCTGTATGCCGGATTGGCATGGCCGGTTTTGCTGCCGCCAGGGCTCTGTCCACCGGTTACAATGACCGGCCCGAGCAGGGTTCGCGCCCCTGGGACAAGGGCCGTGACGGCTTTGTTATGGGTGAGGGTGCCGGTATTGTCGTGCTTGAGGAGCTTGAGCATGCAAAGGCCCGTGGCGCGACCATCTATGCTGAAATCAAGGGCTATGGCATGTCGGGCGATGCCTATCACATCACCGCGCCTGCCGAGGATGGTGATGGTGGGTTCCGCGCCATGCAGGCAGCCCTGAAGCGCGCTGGTCTGACGCCGGCCGATATTGACTATGTCAATGCCCACGGCACCTCGACGCCGCTTGGCGACCTGATCGAGGCGGGGGCGGTGCACCGCCTTCTTGGTGATGCAGTGGGGTCGATTTCCATGTCGTCGACAAAGAGCGCGACAGGCCATCTTCTTGGCGCGGCAGGGGCGATCGAGGCCATCTACTCGATCAAGGCAGTGCAAACTGGTGAAGTGCCGCCAACTTTGAACCTAGAGGATCCGGAAGAGGCAGTGGCCGATTTCGATCTTGTGCCGCTGAAGTCGCGCAAGCGCGAGGTGCGCAACGCGATGTCGAACTCCTTTGGCTTTGGCGGCACAAATGCATCGTTAATCATCGGCCAGGTGACCTGATGCTCCGATCCGCCGCCCGGTTCATAATCCGGACGGTGGTGCTGCTCGGTCTCCTTGCCGCGATGATCACAGGTGGCTGGTTCGCGGCCGACAGGATGATCGTGCAGGCCGAAGGGCCACACACCGACAATGTGCTGATCCGGATATCCCCCGGCGATGGCCATGCCACCATAAGGTGGGCGCTGAAGCGCGCCGGCGTGATCCGCGAGCTCTATCATTATGATGCCGCGCGCATCATGGCGGGGGCGTCTTTTGTGCCGAAGGAGGGCGAGTTCGAGATGCCGCCGCGCGCCAGCCTTGCGGCGATCATGGATATCATCCATGCCGGGCGAAGCCACCAGCGGCGCCTGACCATCATCGAGGGCATGACATCGGCCGAGATCGGTGCCGCGATCCTGAAGAATGAGAATTTTACCGGCGAGATCACTGTGGCGCTTGATGAGGGCAGCCTGCTGCCGGAAACCTATTTCTTCACCCGCGGCACCAGCCGTGACGCCATGCTGACCCGGATGCAGGAAAAGCGTGAGCTGGCGCTTGCCGAGGCGTGGGTCGACCGTGCGCCGGATCTGCCATACAAGACACCGCGCGACGCCCTGATCCTTGCCTCGATCATCGAGCTGGAGACCGGCGACGGTGCCGAGCGGCTGGAGGTTGCAGGTGTTTTCGTCAACAGGCTGAAACGCGGCATGCGCCTGCAATCAGACCCGACGGTGCTCTATGGGGTGGCAGGGGACACAAAGCGCGCCATTCGCCGGTCCGATCTCAAGCGTGAGACCGAATGGAACACCTATGTCATCAAGGGATTGCCGAAAACGCCAATCTGTAATCCAAGCCTTGAATCAATCAATGCCGCGCTGACGCCGGCACCCACGAAGAATCTGTATTTCGTCTCTGATGGCAAGGGTGGGCTGCGATTTGCCAGGACGCTGGACGAACATAACCGGAATGTAAGATTATTCCGCCAGGCGCAGCGAAAGGCTGGCCTTCGTGACAACTGAACGAGCCGGAAAGAAGGATTTGCCATGACGGGAACTTCGCAGACAGGCGCGGTAATCGGCCGTCGGGGACTCATGCTGGTGCTGTCGTCCCCCTCAGGGGCGGGAAAAACCTCGATTGCGCGCCAGTTGCTGGCCGAGGATACGAATCTGACCCTGTCGGTCTCGGCGACAACGAGACCGCCACGCCCGAACGAGGTTGATGGCCGCGACTATCATTTTGTTGATCAGGCGCGGTTTGACGAGATGGTCGCTTCGAATGCCTTTCTGGAATATGCGACGGTGTTCGGCAATTCCTATGGCACGCCGAAGGCTGATGTGATGACGGTGCTTGAGGCCGGCGGTGATGTGCTGTTCGACATCGACTGGCAGGGAACACAACAGGTTGCCAACGCAGCCGGAGACGATCTTGTGTCGGTGTTCATCCTGCCCCCGTCCCGCGCTGCCCTGCAGTCACGGCTGGAATCGCGGGCAGAGGACAGTGACAAGGTGGTTGCCGACCGGATGGCCAAGGCCTCTGATGAAATCAGCCATTATCCCGAATATGGCTACATTGTTGTGAATGATGATCTGGACCGGTCGGTCAGGTCCGTTCGTGCGATCCTTGCCGCTGAAAGGCTGCGCCGCGACAGGCAAACCGGCTTGACGGAGTTTGTGCGTACACTTCAGGCCGAGGGTGACTGACCTTCCGGCGGAGGACCGACCTCAAGCGCAAGGCGGCAGAATGCCTCGATATCAAGGTCCTGCGGGCGCCCCTGCGGGTCTATGCCGGCGCGGGTGAGCAGCGCCTCGCCGCCAATCGGCTTCAGCGACGCGCGCAGCATCTTGCGGCGCTGACCGAAGGCAAGCCTTGTGACATGCTCCAGTGCCGCCCGGTCGCAGTCATAACGCGGTGCGGCAAGCGGCCTGATATGAACCACCGAAGAGGTTATCTTTGGCGCCGGCACAAAGGCTTCGGGTGGAATATCGAACAGGATGGCGGCGTTGGCCATCCAGCCGGTGAGAATGCTCAGCCGTCCGAAAGCGCTGTCACCCGGCTGTGCGGTGATCCGTTCGGCGACTTCCTTCTGGAACATCAGCGTCAGTGATTCAAAGGCGCTGGCCCGGCCAAGCCATTGAATGAGCAAGGTTGTCGCAATGTTGTAGGGCAGATTGGCCACAATCCGGCGCGGCGGCGATCCTGTCTCCCACAGGGGTGTTTTCAGCGCGTCCGCCTCGACAAGTTCAAGCCTGCCTCCGGCAGCGTCAAGAAGGGATGCCAGAACGGTACCGGCGCGGAAATCCTTCTCGATCGCGATGACCTTGTGCGCCCCCTCCAGCAGCAGCGCCCGTGTCAGACCGCCCGGCCCCGGCCCAACCTCGATTGTCGTGCCGTCCAGCCTGCCGGCACTGCGGGCGATGCGTCGTGTCAGGTTCAAATCGAACAGGAAATTCTGTCCAAGCGACTTGCGGGCCCGCATGTCCATCTCGCCAACAAGCTGTTTCAGCGAAGGCAACGCCTCGATGGCGGCGTTTTCGGGAAAGGTTTCAGCTGCCGGCATGACGGTTCGTTGCCATCAGCCGCGCCATACGAAGTGCGGCAATCAGACTGCCTGCCTGCGCCGTGCCGGTGCCGGCAATATCGAATGCCGTGCCATGATCCGGCGATGTCCGGATGAAGTCGAGCCCGAGTGTCACATTCACGCCGCCGTCGAAATCCAGCGTTTTGATCGGGATAAGCACCTGGTCATGATACATGCCAAGAACACCGTCATATGTCTCCCGCGCCCGCCGATGGAACAGGGTATCTGCCGAAACCGGGCCAAAAGCCCGGATGCCGGCTGCCTGCAACCTGGCAACCGCCGGTGCGATCACCTGATCATCCTCGTCGCCGAACTGGCCGTTCTCCCCGGCATGGGGGTTCAGTCCGCAGACGGCGATGCGCGGGTTGGCGCAGGAAAAATCCCGCCTCAGTGACTCGGCAAGCAGCATTCCCTTGCTGACGATGTCGTCACCTGTCAGTGCATCAGGAACGTCCCGCAGGGCCATGTGAATGGTCACCGGAACCACACGCAACTCATCACATGCCAGCATCATTGCCGGGGCGCCGTCATGCGGCGCCGACAATGTCGCGAGGAATTCCGTATGCCCCGGGTGGGCAAAACCGGCCTCCTGCAATACCGCCTTGTTGACCGGGTTGGTGACCATGGCGGCGGCGCTGCCATCGCGCGCCCATGTGGCGGCCCTTCGAACGCTCTCGATGACCGTCGGCGCGTTGCGCGGATCGGCGGTGCCGGCACAGGGCGCCTGCGGCCATTCCAACGGTATCACGGGAAGATGGTCATCTTCGATGCTGATGTCGCCCGGTGTGTCGATGATGCGCAGTTTGGCGTCAATGCTCAGCCTGTCGGCGAGCGTTGCCAGTCGCCGGGGATCCTCAATAATGGCAAATCCGCCTTCACCGGCCTGATGTGCCTTCAAGGTGATTTCGGCACCGATGCCGGCAGGGTCGCCCGGGGTGAGTATGAGGGGGGTGGGTATCAGAGGGGTGGCCATGGCAACCGTCACTTCACCCGATGAACCAGCTGGTGCCATCACCTGTCACGGCGCTCGATAACCGCTGTCCGGCGCAGTTTCAGGGCCTGGCGCTCGCTGAGGCTGCCAAAGACGCGGTCAAAGAATATCTGTCTGATTTCATCGCGACCGGGAAGCTGCAGTTCCGGCTCCCTGATCCTGCAGATCATCATCGAGGCGACCCCTTCTGCGAAGGCCAGCGGCTCCGAAGGCTTGCCGCTGTCAAGAGATGCGATCAGCTGCTGCATTTGCGGCGCCATGTCGGCGACAAGCATGTCATCAAGTCGGGCAAAGGCACCACTTCCATATTCCGTGTTGAGAGCTTCCATCGCATCGCAATCGGCAATGTCCGATGTATCGCGAGACACTCTAGCAGCAGCCTCCAGACGGTCGGCATCCGTTGCATCGGCAGATACAGGCAGGATCGCACGGGCAAGCCAAACGCGTGACTGTGAGCTGTCCGCCAGCCCGTTCTTGCGTTCACCCGTGTGGCGAAGAAGATAGAATGCACCGTCGAGAAGAATGGGGTCGGTGACCTCTCCACTCTTCATGCCGGCCAGCTGCTCACGAAATGCCTTTGGCAGCTTCTCGACCATGACCCAGCCGATATTACCGCCCCGCGACGCGCTGCCGGAGGCGGAATACTGACGCGCGATCTCGGCGAAACTGGCATCCTTTCTGACGGCGACAACAATTTCCCTTGCCAGCGCCTCGGTCTGGGTCAGATCGCGTGACTGTCCGGGCGCGAGGACGATTTCGGCAAGCTGTATCTGCGGCTTTGCTGCGTTGAGCTTCATCCGCGCCAGTTCTTCCTCGATCATTATTTCGATGTTCGAGAACTTCTCCTGAAAACGGGTGCTGATGAAACTCGACCAGGCAATATCGCTGGTGTATTTCTGTTGCACCGTCATCGGGTCGATTCCCGCTTCGCGCAAGATAATGGCGCCAGACCTGTTTCCGTCGCCGAAATTCTGGTTCATGAAATTCCGTGCCTCCGGCAGCACGGTGGATTCGACATCGGGAATCATCTCCTTTGCCTTCTCCAACCGAAGTCTGTCATCTATGAGAAGCTGCAATGCGTCCTCGAAGACACGGTCACGGTTTTCGTCATTGATCCGGATGTTTGTCGCGAATTCCAGAAATCTGGCGCGTTGTTCGACATCATAGTTCGTGATGGGATGTTCGTTTACCGTCGCCACGATGCTGATCTGCGCGACGGCGGGGCCTGACCAGAGGAAGATTGCCAATATGCTCTGGATCAACAGCATTTTGGCGATTTGTTTCATCTTTTTCATGACTTTTCAGGCCTCATCCATTCTGGCGAGCATGATGGTGCCAATGACGGCGACGCAGAGAGCCGGCGCCCAGGCGGCAAGAACAACAGGCAGGCGGAGCGATTCACCGAGCACCTGCATGAAATGGCTGAACAGCGTGACTGATACGGCGAGAAACATGCCTCGCGTGAACAGCCGGGCGCGCCGCCCTCTGACCATGTTGGTGAGAGTGGCGCGGGCACTGATCATCGAAAGTCCTATCAGCAACAGTGGCATGGCCAGCAATCTGTGGAAGTGAAGCCTGTGTTCGACCGTTGGCAGACCGGCCCGCTCAAGCAACGCGATGAAGGAGGGAAGCGAATAGATGGCGATTGTGTTTGGCGGTTCGCTGGAAAGACCAAGATCAAGTATGCCGAGGGTGCTTGGCAGCATCATGCTCCCTTTTTCGATCAGGATACCGTCCCGGTTCCATGCCCGGGCATCTTCAATGACCCATCCGCTGTCGGTAAGTTGCATGCTGTTGGCCCTGATCCGGAGAACGAGATTGGTCTCCTCATCGAATTTGTACACCACCGGCCGGACGATGCTGGACATTTCGACCTCCAGCATTTCGCCGTGGATGATGAAGCGCCCGTTCTGATGCTCATCACGAAGCCAAATACCATCCGCGGAGACGGACAGCCGTTGCTCGGTATAGCCAAAAATCGAGTTCATCAGGCTTTCATAATGACGTGACGTCACCGAGCCGATTGGATTTATGATGCCGACATAAATCACTCCGACCAGACACGCGACGACCACAACAGGACTGAGTACCGACCAGATCGACTTCCCAAAACCACGGCTGACGATGAATTCATTGGTACGATTCCAGGACTCAAAGCATATCATTGAACCGATGATCAGCATGATCGGCAGAGTCATCTCGATCACGGTGGGAATGTTCAGCAGGACAAGGTTCAGGATGCTGACTTCGTCCGCCGTCTGCCTGTTACTGCTGCGTCGTGCCAGTTCAACCGCGTGGATCAGAGATACCACGATGGTCAGTCCAATGCCGCTTGCCAGAATCCAGGCTGCGTATCTGCCGCCGAAATACCGGAACAACGTGCCCGAAATCGCCGTGCCGATCATGACAGAGCCTCCAGGCGACCTTGTCTATGGGATGGCGTGCCGGTGCGGGATGGCATGGCGAGGATTGCCATCATCAGGATGCCCGGCACCGCGATGCTGGCATACAAAAGCGGCACGGTCGCCGGGATCATTGTAACAAGCGATCGCGAGGAGATGAGTGCCGCGATGCAGGCCATGCCTGTGCAGAATGTCATGACGGTTCGGCGTGTCCATGTGTGGCGTCGCACCTGTCCATACAGGACACCACAACAGGCGGTCAGCACAAGAACGAGCGCCAATAATGGTGACACCAGCCGGTAATGGCCTTCGGCACGTCGCTGGTTGACATAGACAGGGCTCGGAGACTTGGCGGGGTCGAGAAGATTGGTGATCGTGTCCTCATTCATGTCGATCGGCATCCGCTTTGCCTGTTTTCGGTCCTGCGGCGCGATCGTCACCATATGCGTGTCGAAAAGCAGCTTTGCCCCGGCTTCATCATCGCCGCCAAGTTCCATCCGTTCCCCGTTCTGAAGAAGCACCGCGGGAAGTCCGTCGCGCTCGATGAACTGACCGGCACGCGCTGTCAGGGTGATAATCTTGCCGTCGGTGCGCTCATCATGGATGAAGATGTCTCGAGCCAGTCCATCGTCATATTTCTCGCCGATCAGCATCGTCATCCCGTCGACAACATCAATAAAGACATCATCCTGCAGCATGACGGTGGGAATGCTGTTACGGACCTTGAACTGCACCTGCTTGTAGACACCAAAGCTCACCGGAAGGAGGATCGCCGAGTTCAGCATCAGCACCGTGCTCATGAGAATGCCAAGGGCAATCGGTGCCCGCGCCAACTGCAACGCGCTCATTCCGCTTGCCTGCATGACAAGGAGTTCACGGTCAGCGACGGCGCGGTGGAATACCCAGGTGACACCGATGAACGCGCCGATTGGCGCCGCGATTGTCAGCCAGAGTGGAACGACCGTGACTGACATCAGAAGGAATTCGGTGATCGGGGCACCGCGATTGATGACCACTTCGAGAATACGGATCGTCTGGAACAGCCACATGATGCCGACCAGGGTGATCGACACGGAAATGCTGGTCCGGATCATCTGCGCAAAAAGGTAGCGGTCAAATTGCATGGTGGCCCCTTGAGACTCTGCGGGCATGATTACCATATGGAAAGCGGAAAAAGCAAAAGCTATGACGTTGCGTCAATGGCCGATGGCACAAACAGGACAGTGCCGCCACGCGCCGGTTTGACAGGCCAATTTGACAGGCCGGTTTGACAGGCCGGTTTGACAGGATTGTGGCAAAGCTGTTTTATCAAGCGCCCGGTGCAGGCACCCTGAGCCGTTGGGCGGGAAAATTGCAGACAGGACAGGCATATGGCATCCAAACTAGATCTTTCCTTTTCCTCGAACGTGCCGGACGGTGCCCACGCGGTCATCTGTCTTGTGGCCAAGGGTGGCACGTTGTTGCCAACTCTAGACAAGGCGGCCGCGGCATCGGTGATTGCCGCCATGGCGGCGGCGCAATTCACCGGTGAGGCGAACAGGTCGCTGACCCTGTTCCTCGAATCCGGCGTGTTTGTTCTTGTCGGTACCGGTGCCGAAATCAGACCCGGAAGCGCGGCGGAGGAGGTCGGTGGCCGGATCCTGTCAGCCATTGACGGCCTTGAGGCGAAGCGCGCCTGTTTGCCTGATCAGGGGCTTGGCGACGAGGTGATGGCTGACATCCTGATGGGCATGATGTCGGCCGCCTATCATTTCGAGGATTATTTCACCGAGACCTCGCGGAAGGAAAAGTCGGTCCAGATTACGGTCGTTTCAGACAGTCTGGGAGAATCTCATCCGGCTGTCATCGATCGAATGGGCCTGATGAAGGGCGTTGAAATGGCGCGTAATCTTGTCTTTGAGCCGCCCAACACGCTGTTCCCGGTTGAATTTGCCACGCGTTGCACGACGCTGGAAAAACTCGGTGTTGAGGTGTCCGTCCTTGATGAAGAGGCTATGGCCGAGCTGGGCATGGGTGCGCTGCTTGGCGTGGGTCAGGGAAGCCGGCGTGAGTCCCGTCTTGTTGTCATGAACTGGCGTGGAGGTGCGGATGAGGATCCCATCGCGCTGGTCGGCAAGGGTGTCACCTTCGACACCGGTGGCATCTCGCTGAAACCGGCCAAGGGCATGGAGGATATGAAGTTCGACATGGGCGGCGCCGCGGCCGTGACCGGCACGATGATGGCGCTTGCCTCACGCAAGGTGGCGCGCAATGTCGTCGGGGTCATCGGTCTTGTCGAGAACATGCCCGACGGCAACGCACAGCGGCCGGGAGATGTCGTGACCTCGATGGCCGGCAAGACAATCGAGGTGATCAACACCGATGCCGAGGGCCGGCTGGTGCTGGCGGACGCGCTGCACTATACGCAGACCCGTTTCAAGCCGCAGGCGATGGTCGATCTGGCGACGCTGACCGGGGCGATGATTGTCGCGCTCGGCAAGGAATATGCCGGTGTCTTCAGCAACAGTGACGGGCTGTCCGACCAGCTTTCCACAGCCGGTGCGGCGACACTCGAACCTGTCTGGCGTATGCCTCTTGGAAAACCCTATCACCAGCAGTTGAAATCCCATATCGCCGACATGAAGAACATCGGCGGTCCGGCGGGTGGTTCGATCACGGCGGCCTGTTTCCTCGAACGATTTGTGACCGACACACCCTGGGCGCATCTCGATATCGCCGGCAAGGCGTGGGCCGACAAGGCCACAAAGACCGTGCCAAAAGGGGGTACGGGATATGGTGTCAGGTTGCTCAGCAGGCTTGTTGATGACTGGCAGCCTGTCGAAATCACCGGCGATGACGGCTGAGAGATCGCTGCAGGGTAAAGGACATGCCACAGGTTGATTTCTATCACCTGACCAGATCCGAACTGCCGGACGCGCTGATCATGCTGATCGAGAAATCGCGCCAGGCCGGCCGCAAGGCATTGGTTCACTGTCCGCGTCCCGCGGCCGAGGCGATTGATGACGATCTCTGGACAAGGGAGCCTGATACCTGGCTTCCGCACGGGCTGGATGATGGCGATGGCGCGGCGCATGCCGTGGCATGGATCGTCTCCGAGGGAACGGCGAACCCCATTGCGGCCGAGTTCCTGTTTCTCCTTCACGGCGCCGAGCGTGAGGACATGGCCGGTTTCGAGCGGGTTTTCAACCTGTTTGACGGGCGGTCCGAGGCGCAGGTCGCGCAGGCCCGTAACCAGTGGCAGGCATGGCGTGGCATGGAAGGGGTTGAGATGCGGTATTTTGCTCAGGATGACGAAGGAAAGTGGCAACAGCGCGCCTGATGTCCGCGGCAAGGTCCGATCACCGCCGCTGACAGCCTTTTGTCCTTGTAACGAGGCGCTTCTCGCCCTATCAAGGCTGCGTCCATGCAGGGTCTGAACCCCCTGCCTTCACCAGTTCAAAGCTGTTCACTTCAGTCAAAGGGAAAACCATGGCCCTCGAAAGAACCTTCTCCATCATCAAGCCGGACGCAACGCGTCGTAACATCACCGGTCAGATCAACGCCCGTCTCGAGGCCGCCGGCCTCCGTATCGTTGCCCAGAAGCGCAAGCAGTTGAGTGAGGCCGAGGCGCAGGCATTCTACGCCGTTCACAAGGAACGCCCGTTCTATAATGATCTTGTCGCCTTCATGACCTCGGGTCCGGTCGTATTGCAGGTTCTCGAGGGAGAGAACGCCATTGCAAAGAACCGCGAAGTGATGGGTGCCACCAACCCGGCCGATGCCGACGAGGGCACGATCCGCAAGGACTTCGCTGAATCCATCGAGGCCAATTCGGTGCATGGCTCGGACGCGCCGGAGACCGCTGCCAACGAGATCGCCTTTTTCTTCTCGGGAAGCGAGATCGCCGGCTGAGCTGTCAACTGATAGGCGATGAAGACAGAATGAAAAAGGGCGGCACCATGAGGGCCGCCCTTTTTGTTTGCCTTGGGCTTGTTTGTCGTTGGCGTCTCACTAGAGAAGTGTGGCAGCCATGATGACAAGGGTCAGGATGACCAGAACGACAACGATCTTCGATGCGTTCATGAAATTGTGATAGAAGCTCAGATGCGAATGCGCCTGCTTGTCAAAATCGTCTGTGTTCATGTGATAAGGCTCCCCCGCCACGTCTCAGATCCTTCGTCGGTTATGACGTAACAGCACCGTGAAATCAATATCAAGATTGCCCGGGTCGCCATCTGCTGACCGCGCAACGTCACGGCCAGATGACGGTCTTTTTCAAGACGTCGGAGATCGTCGTGTCTGCCAGCTCAATCGACCGCGCACCCGGTCGCCAGTGCGGATTGCCATCGATAATCCGCAGATCTCCTGCGGCAAGCGCCAGAATGACAAATGGATAGAGAGCGTGCTCGAGTGCCAGTACACGCGCTGCCAGCTCTGACTCCGTCTCATCTCTGCTGACTGTCAACGCGGCCTGCAGAAGAATGGGCCCGTCATCGAGTGCCGGAGTGACGAGATGGACAGTGGCGCCGTGCCGCCTGTATCCGGCGGACAGGGCGCGGGCATGGGTGTCGAGCCCCTTCAGATCGGGAAGAAGCGATGGATGGATGTTGATGATCCGGTCCCGGAACCTGTCAACGAAGCTGGCCGAAAGGATGGCCATATAGCCGGCAAGCAGGATCCAGTCGGCGCCGGCCGCCTCTATCGCCTCGGCCAGCGCGTCTTCCTGCCCGGATTTGTCGGCAAAGTCGTGGCGGTCGACAAGCTGCGTCGGCAGGCCTGCCCCGGCGGCACTGTCCAGCCCCTGACAGGGTTTGTTGGCAGCCACGAGGACGATCTGTGTCTGATCCGCCCCGGTTGCGACGACGTTGGCAAGCCGCAGCATGTTGCTGCCGCGCCCGGAAATCAGAATGGCAAGCCGCATCATGAAGTGGCGGGCCAGCTGTCCAGCGAGAGGAATTCAACCGCCGGACCATCGCCACGCGCCACCAACTCGCCGGCGACCCATGCCGGCTCGCCGCCTTCACGAAGTGCTGTCAGGCATCTCGCGACATCCTCTTCGGCGACAAAAATCAGCATGCCGATGCCGCAATTGAAAGTGCGGGCCAGTTCCACCGGGCGTACCCCGCCGGCGTGTCCCAGCCAGTCAAAGATCGGTGGCAGTCGCCAGCTGGCGCAATCCAGCCGCAGGGCCAGATCATCACCATAGATTCGCGGCGGATTCTCGACGAGACCGCCACCAGTGACATGACAGATGCCGGTAATCTTGCCATGAGCATGCGCGGTGCGGGCGGCATGATGATAGATCCGTGTCGGGGCCAGCAATGCCTCGCCAAGCGTGCCGTCGATACCGTCAATCCGCTGATCAAGGGTGATGCCGGCAATATCGATGATCTTGCGAACAAGCGAGAACCCGTTCGAATGCACGCCGGATGAGGGAAGGGCGATGGCGACATCGCCGGCCGCCGGCATGTCGCGCGACAACAGCGTGCCGCGTTCCGCCGCGCCAACGGCAAAGCCGGCAATATCGAATCCGCCCGCCGGATAGACGCCCGGCATTTCGGCCGTTTCACCGCCGATCAGCGCGGCCTCGCATTCGACACAGCCATCGGCAATCCCGGCAATCACCTCGGCGGCGATGGCCCGGTCAAGCTTTCCGGTGGCGAAATAATCAAGGAAGAACAGAGGCACCGCCCCCTGGGCAATGATGTCATTGACGCACATCGCCACCAGATCGATGCCAAGTCCGCGATAGCTTCCGACGGCGCGGGCAAGTTCCAGCTTGGTGCCGACACCGTCAGTGGCGGCGACGAGAATCGGATCCTCGAAACCGGCCGCACGGATATCGAACAGGCCTCCGAAACCGCCAAGCGCGACATCCGCGCCGGCGCGGCGTGTCCGCTTCGCGTCAGGTGCGATATCGCGGACAAGAGCGTCACCGGCATCTATGTCGACCCCGGCATCGCGATAGCTGAGTGAATTCCGTACCGGCGATTTGTCCGACATGCTGGCAAGCCCACGGCGTAATGGTGTATGAGTGTTGTGAGCCGCCATCATACCGTTTCGACATCATGCGTATAGTCCTATTCTGCCCTTCATCGCCATTCCGGTTCAGCTGCCTGCATGCCGGACTTCTCGTTGTCGCCCTGCTTGGCGCGACGATCCCGGGCGCGCGGGCCTTTGAGCAATGTCCGGCACCGCAGTTCGGGGTCGAGGGCATTGCCATTGACCGGTCCGAGGAGACGGCCGAGCAGGCGCAGAGTCTCGGCATCCAGCAGGCGGCACGGATCGGCTTTCAACGCGTGCTGCTGCGCCTGCTTCGCGACAATGCGGCCGTGTCGGCTTTCATCGAGGGTCATGAACCCGAACGGTTTGTCGATTTCTATCGCATCGCCAGTGAGAACAGCCTCGAGGGACGCTACATCGCCGAGCTGGATTACTGCTTCCAGGCGCAGCAATTGCGGGCGGCGATGCGTGAAGCCGACCTGCAATGGGCCGAATTGATCAGTCCGAAGATCCTTGTGCTGCCGGTCTGGCTGGCACCGGATGGCGCGCGTGCCTGGCAGGCCGACAATGCGTGGCTCGCCGGCTGGCGCGACGCTGTCACCGCCGCGGATGGGCTGGTCGATTTCACGCTGCTGGCGCCGACCATCGTGAATGAGCGAAGCCTTCGCGCCGAGGATATTGTCAGCGCGGACCCGGCCACCCTGCGTCGTGCCGCGACGGTGGCAGGCGCCGAACAGGTCATGCTGGTGACCGCGAAGCTTGACTATGTGGGATCGAAACAGGTGCTGACGGTCGATGGCACGCTGTTCAGCGATCAGGCAGAGGAACTCACCGTGCTGGCGAATATGGTCGACCGTCCGGTGTTTGATAATCTGGACTCGCAGCTCGATTATGCCCGTATGTATATCCTTGGCGAACTCGAGACAGGCTGGCATCGCGCCAATATCATCCGCGGCGGTGAGACCCGTGAGATTACAGTCGAGGTGCCGGTGGCGAGTCTTCGGGACTGGGCTGCGCGCCTTGACGCCTTTGCCTCGCTTCCGGTGATCGAGAGCTACGTCGTGCGGCGGCTCGACATGCGCGGCGGGCTGGTCACGCTGAACATGGTTGGAAGTGATGCTGCCATCTCGAACGCGCTGGCAACACGCAACCTGCGTTTGCGTCGTCGCGATGGCGGCTTCGCACTTGTCGAGCCCTTCTAGAACCGGATGACGATGCGCCAGCTTCCCCTCGACCTTCAGTTTCTCACCGCGCAGGGACGTGACGATTTCATCATCGGTGACAGCAACCGGCTGGCCGCCGCGATGATCGATCGCTGGCCCGGTTGGCCCGGCCAGTTCCGCGCGGTGAATCTTGTTGGCCCGCCGGCCAGCGGCAAGAACCACCTTGCCGCGATCTGGCAGGAACAAACCTCGGCGCGGTATCTGATGTCCCTTGCCGACTGGCGCCCGCAGAATGCGGCCGGGCATTATGTGCTGGAATCGCCCTGTCCCGGGCCGGAATGGCCGGACGAGGCGCTGTTCCATCTTCTCAACCGCACGGCCGAGGACGAAACCTCGGTTCTGATCCTCAGCCTTGAACCGGTGGCCGGGCTTGCCTGGAGCCTGCCCGACCTTGAATCGCGCCTGCGGGCTCTCAATCTGGTCAGGCTCGAGCGGCCTGATGACCCGCTGTTGTGCCGGCTTCTGGAAAAATACTTTGCCGATAGGCAGCTTGCGGTGAGCCGCGAAGTCGTCGATTACATGGTTGGCCGCATGGAACGCAGCTTCCTTGCGGTACAGACAATTGCCGCGGCGATGGACCGGCGTTCGCTTGCCGAGCGCCGCAACCTGACTTTGCCTCTGGCCCGCGAAATCATGGCCGAATTTGCCGACGGCGTTCATTCGCGGCAATCGGCACTTCCCACGAGCATGGATGAATAGGAGAGCTAGATGCTGGATTTTGGAATTTCAGGAAAGACCGCGGTCGTATGCGCGTCG
The DNA here is from genome assembly GCA_018624035.1 of Rhodobiaceae bacterium. GTDB lineage: Bacteria > Pseudomonadota > Alphaproteobacteria > Puniceispirillales > Puniceispirillaceae > UBA8309. The sequence goes on from JAAZUU010000027.1 coordinate 24,386, forward strand.
AGCAAGGGACTTGGCTTTGGATGTGCTGATGCGCTGGCGGCGGTTGGCGTCAATCTGGTGATGAATGCGCGCACCGCCGAAACGCTGGCCACGGCGGCTGACCGTATTCGCACAAAGCACGGCGTCTCGGTCACCGAGGTGGCAAGCGACATAACCACGCCGGAAGGCCGCGCGGCAGTGATCGACGCGGCGGGCCAGGTGGATATCCTGGTCAACAATGCCGGTGGACCGCCGCCCGGTGATTTCCGTGACTGGACCCGTGAGACCTGGATCGAGGCGTTTGATGCGAACATGCTGGCCGCCTTTGACCTCATCAAGACGGTGGTCGACCCGATGATCGAGCGCCGGTTTGGCCGGATTGTCAACATCACCTCGGGTTCGGTGAAGACACCGATTCCCATGCTCGGCCTGTCCAACGGCGCGCGGGCGGCGCTGACCGGGTTCTGTGCCGGCCTCTCGCGTCAGGTGGCGCAACACAATGTGACGATCAATGGCCTTCTGCCGGGGCAGTTCAACACTGACAGGATC
>JAAZUU010000108.1 GCA_018624035.1 Rhodobiaceae bacterium
ATATTCCACCGCATTGTCGGGGAACAGCGTCTTCATCTCGCCATAGAGCTGCGCCGCCAGCGTCTTGTTCGGCGCGAGGATCAATGTCGGCCGCTTGATCTGGCGGATCACATGCGCGGCGGTGAAGGTCTTGCCCGATCCGGTGACGCCGAGCAGCACCTGGTCGCGCTCGCCATTCCGGATTCCGGCGACAAGCTCGACAATGGCCTGCGGCTGGTCGCCGGCCGGGTTGAACTCCGACTGCAGGTCGAAATCGGCCGGCGCGCGCGGGCGCGTGATGATCATCTCGCCAACCGATGTGTCCGCGGATTCGGGATTGCCGGGGGCTGCTCCCGGCGCGGGCTGGCCGGGGGCAGGCATGTCGGGTGAGGGCATGTCGGGTGAGGGCGTCGCATCTTCCATGCCTGAAAGATAGGACGCACAGGCAGGCGAGGGAAGGGGGTGCGGCGCGATGAGTGAGGTGAGAAAAAATTCACTCGGCTGTTAACCGAGTTTTTACCAAAGGCCGGGTAGCATTTTCTTCAAGAGGAGGAACATGTCATGGAAGTTCGGTTCCAAAATTTCCGATGTTTCAAGGACACGGGCCGCATTCCAATCCGGCCAATTACCCTACTGGTTGGTGAAAACAGTTCGGGCAAAACATCCTTTTTGGCTGGTTTGAATCACCTTTTTGGTTTGCTTGAAGGTTCCCAGATTGATCTCAATACGCCTCCCTTCGAGCTAGGCTCGTTTAGAGACATATCCTTTCGGAGTCCAAGGTCGCGCGTTTCAAAAAATTTTACATACCAGCATTTCTCGGGTGGAGAAGAGACTGCAACATGGCATTTTGAAGACGATAGAGGCGATACACGACTAATGGGTTCTTCATTCGAAAGTCGTGAAATGGAGTATCTCGCTTTAGGACCCGCTGGCATTGATGTTCGGCTCCGACTATCAGAAGACCAGAGAAGAGCGCTAATTTCGCTAGGTTTTAATGTCGTAAAAAGAAGAAATTTTGATGTTTATTCCATTACCCCACCGGATGATTTGGTGAAAAAGAAAGGGAATGTTAGAGGCATATTGTCATTCCCAAATATTTTTACACACCATCGCTTTGTGCCGTTCCTGCTAGAGGAATGGATTGAAATATTATCAGACCACCTCAAAGAGGCAGAGGCAAAAAACCAAGTCAAACTTAAGCCACGATCTATATTCATTGAGTTTGATCGTAAGCTCATGTTGATGATACGTCGACGTGGAACTCCAAGAAGAATGTACAAGGCCTTTGCGCCAATACGCGAAACCCCGCAACGAGTTTACTTGCATGAAAGCAGCATAATAAACTCGCGTGATGTGCGAGGCGAACTCACTGCTAAGAGGTTGATGAAGTTATCTCAAAGTTCAGAAGATAACTGGGATTCTCTCAAAAGTGACCTGAATGAATTTGGTCGTAAATCCGGTTTATTTGAGGAAATATATCCTCACGCTCTGGTGAGAAAATCACAATATCCATTTGAAATACGTCTCCGAACAAAACATGCTCAGACAAGCAACTTGTGCGACGTTGGGTAAGGCGTGTCACAAATTCTTCCGCTTCTGGTTGACCTCATTCTTTCAGAAAAACAAAGCGGGTTTTTGATCCAACAGCCTGAGGTCCATTTGCATCCAAGAGCACAAGCAGAATTTGGTAGTCTTGTTGCAGGATTAGCGAAGAAAAATCGGCATTTTGTAATTGAAACACATAGTGATTTCATTATTGAACGTATTGGCCATGAGATTAATAAAGGTGCCTTGGATTGTAATGATGTTGGAATTCTATTTTTCGAAGCTAAAGACACAGAAGTACTAATCCACAATATATCAATTCAAAGTTATGGATCGCCAAAATCAGCACCGCCAAGTTACAGGAAATTTTTTCTCGAAGAATTCGATAGGCTTTGGTCATGATCAAAGCATTGCTAGTGGACGCAGATAGCTTTTCGCTTGGTCATATTCTGCAAGAAATAAAGCGCGCAGTTTTTGAAGACGGAATTCAGATAATTTCAGCTTCTGGAGCGGAATTTGGGGATGAACTAAGGCAAGCTGATAAACGATGGTATGCACAACTGAAAAGCGCGGCGCGAATTTGTGAGCTATGCCAACCGTCCGTAGCGAAGAAGATTGTCCAACTGGAGCAACTGATAGCTGATCGAGAAATAGAAAGTAACGATGCTAAGACCTTGGCAGGGGCGATAATCTCACGCGCTAACACTATTGTTACAAAGGACAGAAAGCTGAAATGTGACTTCAAAAAAGTGAAGTCGGTCGACCAAAAAACCGTTTGTTGCCACCGGATTGACTTGAATGTTTGTGGACCACAGAAGGTAATAACGCCACCTCATGGTGCCGCTAGAAAGAAGGGTACGAAGCCGAAGGACATCAAACGCTTGCTAAATGACGCGAGATGCTCGCCGACGAGTTGCAATTGCATAAATGGTGGCCCAACCTGTTGAGCCAATCAGCTTGGCAAAATACTTTATCAATAACGCTGAAGAGGGTCACATTCTCGGTTCCTTCGCCTCAATCAGCGCGACTACTTGATGGTCTTGGTTTGTCAAAGCTGCGCAAAGTATATCGGCGACGATGATGTAAGTATGCCAATCGCCTTCAATTGGATTGGTGAATGTTGGGGTCATTCGACGAACGCTATGTGCTTTAAAGGGCGGCTTTGGTCTTATCAGTATTGCTGCCATCGTTGTTTCTCTAAAATTTTTGGCTTTCTCCCGATCCATTGTCACTGAGATAGCCGGAATATTGGAGCCATAATCTGATTTAGTGATGGTATCTGTAAGCCAAATACTTTTGGTAGTGGTTGATCTCCATTCTCCTGGCCTGTCGAAAACTCCAAATTGATTTTGTTCAACTTCAATAACTGTAACTTCCGACCCCATTGCATTTTCGGCAATGTACGAATGACCAGTCGAAATGCGCTCATGGCTTAAACCCAATTCTCTCGGCCGAAGGCCGGGATCAATTCCGTGTTGGTTGCCCTTATGAAATACATCTCTAATGTTGATCCTAAGCGTACCCCAAGCATAAACTGGAACGATGAAGTTTGAAGAGTCCGCGTCATACCTTGCGGTATCGGGGTGAAAGCTTGCCTTTACCCATATCGGATTGGCTGCACGACTAATTGTTTCACGGGTGCGCAATTCAAATTCCTTGGTCGTCTCAAACTCTCCTTTGTCCGTAATCGGGTTAATAAGTGCGTCAAAAACAGCTTTGGGTTGGAGAATCTCAATCTGATCGTTGATGCCCGCCTGACATTTGTCTGCGGCCTTGGAAGCGGCGGAAAACAGGACCAGAAATAGACCGAACGCTAGAAGTTTCGCTTGAAACGTCAATTTCATCTCATTTCCCCAATTTCATTTCTGGCGAAATGATAAAGCAGCCCGGGTGAATTAATCGTTAACCCACTCCCCTCTTTCCCCGATCTCTTGCCTGTGGCACATCTGTTGTCATGGATGACAAGACCCAGACAACGCCCGGCGCCACCCCACCCGGCAACGCCCCGGCTTCGATCGCCAGGGCCGCCCCGGCCATTCATCTGGCCGACCGGGTGACCTGCATCGCGCCGTCGCCGACGGTGGCGATCTCGACGTTGGCGCTCGATCTTCGCGCCGCCGGCCGCGATGTCATCGGCCTTGCCACCGGCGAGCCCGATTTCGACACCCCGCCGCATGTCAGGGAGGCGGCGATCCGCGCCATCCATGACGGCCACACCAAATACACCCAGGTTGACGGCATCCCCGAGCTGAAAGCCGCCATCTGCGCCAAGTTCGAACGCGAGAACGGGCTGCGGGTGACGCCCGACATGGTGTCGGTCGGCACCGGCGGCAAGCAGGTTCTGTTCAACGCGCTGATGGCCACCGTCCAGGCCGGCGACGAGGTGATCATCCCGGCGCCCTATTGGGTCAGCTTCGCCGGCATCGTCGAGGTCGCCGGCGGCACGCCGGTCTTCGTGAAGGCTGGGTTCGATGCCGGGCTGAAACTGACGCCGGACGCGCTTGCCGCCGCCATCACCCCGCGCTCGCGCTGGGTCATCATCAACTCGCCCTCGAACCCGACCGGCATCGGCTATTCGGCGGCCGAGCTTGCCGCGTTCGCCGACGTGATCCGCCGGCACCCCGGCCTGATGGTCGTCTCTGACGATCTCTATGAGCATCTGACCTATGACGGGTTTGAATTCGCCACCATCGCCGCTGTCGCGCCGGACCTGGCGGGGCGGGTGCTGACGCTGAACGGCGTGTCGAAATCCTACTGCATGACCGGCTGGCGGATCGGTTTCGCCGCCGCGCCGCCGCCGCTGATCAAGGCGATGGCGAAGCTGCAGTCGCAATCGACCTCCAGCCCGAACAGCATCGCCCAGCACGCCGCCATCGCGGCGCTGAACGGGCCGACCGATTTCATCACCGAAAACAACGCCGCCTTCGCCCGCCGCCGTGACCGCGTCGTCGCGGCGCTGAACGCCATTGACGGCATCGAATGTCCGGCCCCCGACGGCGCCTTCTATGTCTTCGCCGACATATCGGGCCTGATCGGGCGGACGCGTCCCGACGGCAAGGTGATCGAAACCGACAGCGATTTCGCAGCGGCGCTGCTGGAACTTGGCGAGGTGGCGATCGTGCCGGGGACGGCGTTCGGCCTGTCGCCGGCCTTCCGGCTCAGCTTCGCCGCCGCCGATGACGCGCTGGATACGGCGCTTGGCAGGATCGCAAGGGTGGTCGCCTCGCTGACCTGATGACCTCGCCCGATCAAGCCGTTCCAGCCTCTTAACATTAAATTTACCTGCCCTGCGTTACTGTCGCCTCATCGACCATTCCGGCTGTCGAGGACGTTGTGCCGTCCGGCGGCCGACATGGCTGTCTTCAACAAAGGAAGCGTTGACGCGACATGGCCTTCAGCCAGCCAAAACGCCCGGGTGAAATCGGGCGCTCGATTTCCGGTTTGAAATCACCGTCAGACCCACCAGCGGCAGGCAATGACATGCCACCTCGGCGGCTGCGCGATGCGGCGTCGCCGCTGATGTCGTTCTGGGCGCTTGTTCTGGCCGCCTGTGGTGGCGGCGGTGGCGGTGGTGGTGGCGGCGGTGGCCAGCCTGTGACAACTGGCGAGCCGTCATCGCCTGAGGACAAGACAAAGCCGGCAGATGGCGGGGCCGGCCAGCCCGCATTTCTGATCGCTGGTCGTGTCGCCAACGGGCCGGCCCGAAACGCGCGTGTCTATCTCGACATCAATGATGATGGCCAGCTGGATGATGGCGATCTGTTTGTCGCCACCACGGACAGTGGCGGGCGTTTCGCGGCGCGCAGGCTGGAATTCGCGCCATACGGGGACAAGCCCCTGCTGGTCGATCTGACCAACGCCGTCAGCCCGCCGCATCCCTTTCTTGCCGGCGGGTCCACCACCCTTCCTGACATGTTGCGCGCCCCGCCGGGGTCGGAGGTGGTGACGCCCCTGACCGAATTGCTGGTTCTGATCCATGGCCTGCGCCCCACCGAGGCGCAGATCAAGGCGTTTTCGGCCAGATTTGGCATGGGGGACAGGCTGATTACCGAGACCGACCCGTTCGCGCCGTCGCTGATGGCGGACACGCCTCAGCTGGCGGCAAGCCTGCAGGGCGCCGCACGGCGCGTCACCGAGATGATCCGCGCGAACCGGGACAGTGGGGATGAACGCCCCGATATCCGCCCCGATATCCGCCCGGCAGATGGGAAGACCCCTGATCAGATGCTGCAGGAAGCCGAACGGGCAGCACGCGATGCTGGGCCACCGGCGATCTCCGTCACCGTTGATCAGCGGCCTGAGCACCGGATCCATGAGAATTTTCCGACATCGAAATCTGTCTTCACCGTCCCGCAGAGCTACGAACTTGTGGATGGTTTTGGCGACAATCATCTGTTCCGGCTTGGCGATGACTGCCGGCTGTTCTTCCGCAACATGCCGGATTTCGAAGCGCCGGCCGATCTTGACCGCGACAACAGCTACCGGATACGTCTCATCAGACGCGAGGATGACGGGGATCTCAGCTTCATCAACCTGTCGGTCACCATTGCCGACCTGATCCATGAGCTTTACACCGCGCAGCCCATTGGCCGGAACAGGGATGAGGATGGTGCCTTCGTTGAACGTAACGCCAAGCCGACCTTCGACTTCGGTTATGAGGAAATTTTCGGGCAGGGCCGGCAGGTGCCGGGACCCTTGACGAAATATCTGCTGTCCGGCACTGCCTGGCGCATGCCCGAACAGGGGCCGCTGGTCCTGACCTGGTCGCTTGTCACCGACAGCAACAAGCGACAGACCGAAGCCCGGGAAATTGACCGCTTTCCCCACGGGGATGTTCCGAATTACTTCATCAAGACCCAAGTACAGATTGATCAGGCGCGCCGGTATATCGAGGCTGTTCTGGCGGAGTTCGAGCGCGCCGCGAATATTCGGTTCGTCGAGGTTGAGCACAGCCAGCACAACCGCGGCGACGTGCCGATCACCTATCTGTTCCTGCCTGAAAGTTACAGGCATGTCGACGAAACACCGGGGGCCTGGGCCGGCCCTCCGGGCGCGTTGGCGCGCCACGTTCAGCTTTTCAATTCGTGGGAGGACTACACCCACTACCGGGGTGAGCCCGTCCATGAGATCGGGCATGCGTTGGGGATGCGCCACCCATTTCATCCCCATGGCCAGAACCAGACGGTCTGGCCCTACAAACCGAGATTGGAAACAGATTTCGGCAGCATCATGAGCTATGCCCCGAAGGGCGGATGGGTTGGTCTGACCGCGGCGGATATCGCGGTTCTGCAATTCCTGTATGGGGCGCCGCAAGGGGCCGGAGCCGGAGCGCAGCGTCCGGAGATAGAAGGCTTCCTCGGAGAAAGGGCAAATGGCTGACGGCCCCCCTCGGAGCGGGTTATCGATCGGGAAGGGGAATTCCCCGATCCGCCACAATTCCGCGGCGATGTGAAGGTGATGACCGTTCCCTATCAGACATACAGATTCAGCGCCGATACCGAGGCCGCGACCCTCAGCGTCTCCTATTTCATTCTGGAAACAGGCAACACAGCCACAAAATTCAAGGCCTACGGTTTTCCGGAACCGGTTCTGACGGTTCCTTTTTCTGTTGATCGGGAAACCGGGGATGTCGAGTTCCGCTCGTCCAATCTCCTGATGGACAGATTGCTTCACAAACAGCAGATTGTCGCCGTGGTGATGGATCCGGACAGGCCGGCTCTGTGGTCGCAGAGCATCAAGACGATCTTCGCCTGCTGGCCGAACATTGACGCCCTGTCAGCCGCGCTGTCAGACCCGTCCCGCGCGCTGTTGAACAGTCTTGGAATTGTCTTCGGCAGTGACAGCGCCGAAGAGCGCGCCGCGAAACATGCCAGGGCCCGCGACATCATTGACCGGTTGTTGAAGAAGAGGGAAATCGATGATGATGCGCCGTTCAGTGAAAAAATTGCCGACCTGTCAGCCTATCCGAACGCGAAACTGATCTGGAAGGGCACGGGAAGCCAGTTCCTGCAGGACGTTGACCCAGTCGTTGATGAAGAAATCTTCCCGATCCTGAGTGACGCGAAATTCTTTGAGATCCGTGCCGACAGGGGGCTCTATGTTCGCAATGAAGCTCTGGATCATCAGAAGCCCAGAGATTTGAATGGCGACAACAAATATGACCTGTTCATCGAATATGGCGAGGCCGGTGCCGAAAAGCATCTTGCCTTTCGCATCACCGTGACCGACGAGCCTTTCGAAGATGACGAAAGCACCATGTCGGAACTGCCGATGTTAATGGATGTGATGTCGATGGATGTGATGTGACGGCACCGCCCTGCGGGTCTGGCTGGCCTGTTGTGCCGCATGGCGGGACCGCCTCACTGCTGCCATATTGCCCGGGTCTGTTGATCAGGGCTGCCCGGCGTCACACGCGCCGCGATACCGCCATTTCACGCCCCACATACCAACCGGGAGACATGACATGCTGATCCGTACCCGCCGCAGCTGGGAGCTGCCCGAATCCGCCGCCACCTCCGAATCGGTCTGGATGAACCGCCGCGACTGGCTGAAGGGCGCCGGCCTCGCCGGGCTGGGCCTCGCCACATCCGCGCTGGCCTCGGGCATGATGCCCGCCGCCGCGCTGGCCGCCATTGGCGGTTATCCGTTCCGGCGCAATGATGCCTACAGGCTGGACCGCGCCATCACCGACGAGAAGATGGCCACCACCTACACCAATTTCTATGAATTCGGCTCGTCGAAGAATATCTGGAAGAAGACAAGGCGGCTTGAGACCGACCCCTGGGCAGTCACCATCGACGGCATGGTCGAGGCCGAGATGACGCTGGATGCCGAGGCGCTTGTCAGCGCCATGGGCGGGTTTGAGGAACGTCTCTACCGGCATCGCTGTGTCGAGGCCTGGGCGATGGCGGTGCCGTGGTCCGGCGTGCCGCTGGCCAATCTTCTGAAGGTCGCGAAGCCGACCTCCGGCGCGAAATATATCCGCATGGAAACCTTCCTCGACCCGAATGTGGCTCCCGGCCAGAAACAGTCCTGGTATCCTTGGCCCTATGTCGAGGGGCTGACGATCGAGGAGGCGCAGAACGAACTGGCCTTCCTCGCCACCGGAATCTATGGCAAGCCGCTGCCGAACCAGAATGGCGCGCCGATCCGGCTTGTCACCCCGTGGAAATACGGCTTCAAGGGGATCAAGTCGATCCGCCGCTTCACCTTTACCGACCAGCGGCCTGTCTCCTTCTGGGAACAGCTTGCCGGCAATGAATATGGTTTCTGGGCGAATGTGAACCCGAATGTGCCGCATCCGCGCTGGTCGCAGGCGACCGAGCGCATGCTTGGCGGTGATGAGCGGGTGCCGACGCTGCTGTTCAACGGCTATCGCGACGAGGTGGAATATCTGTACGCCAAGCTGCCGATCGCCAACCCGCGCGAGCTGTATTATTGAGGAGGCCGGAGCCGTCAAATATCGCGGACAAAGCCGCTTCCCGGCGGAGGAAAATCCCGTGGTGGACCGGAATGACCAAGGACCGTTTCGATTGCCTTGGCGGCCTGTCTGTCTGAAAGCTTGATGAAAAATGCGCGCCTGTTCTGGCCGACGAGTTCGTCCCCGCAAGCAAGACTGGCGTTCTGCAAAGGTGGCTGGCATTCCCAGAATCTGGAGAACGGGATGCAATAGGGCATTCTGAAGGCGCCGTCCGCACGTGTGAAATGCCTTGATGTCACCAATTCCGGGTCGACAACCTCTCGTGTTCTATAAAGCAACATGTGACATTTGATCATGCCAAGAAGTTTTCTCTTGTGACGGTATGCGGTGCGTACGCCCTGTGAACCGACCAGAATTGCCAGCCCGTCCTCGCCGAGTTGTCGGGCGACGTCCGAGATGTTGTCCTGACCACTTTCCGGATTTACGGTGTATGGGGCGCTCAGCACGGGCCACCTGTTCGGATCGAAAAAATCGATCTTGGCGATAAATACACGCATACATTCCTCCCTCGATATTTGCGTTAACTCTAGGGAGGATGAGTAAACTTTCCCTTAACGCCTCAGCAATTTCAGCAGTCTGTCAGCCAGCCCATCCATTTCGTCGAGTCGCTCGAACGGGCCTGACGGGATGGTCGCGCCGAGCGGCACGGTATGGCCGGCGGCGAACATGGCGTCGTGAAAGGCGCGGATGCGGCCGCTCTC
>JAAZUU010000194.1 GCA_018624035.1 Rhodobiaceae bacterium
ATTGACGGCAGAAGCTTGTTCGATCTTCCCGAGGCGGGAAGTGAGGATGATCTTGTCTTCTTCGAATATTGCGGTGAGGGCGTGCATGACCCGGCATTGATGTGTCGTCATCGGAACATGAAATATGTGCGGTGTGGCGTTGATCCGGAAATGCTTTTCAACCTGGCTGCCGACCCGGATGAACAGCGTAATCTTGCCGGGGAACCGGCCTATGCCGATACCATCACGGCGATGCGGGACCGCGTGGCGGGTCAATGGGACGAGGCCGCGCTCGGCCAGCGCGTCCTGGCGTCGCAGAAGGCTCGTCTGTTTGTGCAGGAAGCGATGAAGAATGGGGAATTTCCGTCCTGGGACTACAGCCCGCCATTCGACGCCGGCCGTGCCTATGTTCGCGGGGCTGTTGATCCCAGCACGACGGCGACCAAGGCGCGCAAGCGCTTTCCCTTTGTGCCGACAACCCCGCCGCAAAACCCCCGCCCACCAAAATAGGGTCGCCCGTCAGCGCGCTGACGGGCGGGTGAGGCTAGCCGTAGATTTCACTTGAATACCGGGTGGCAAGGAACACCTCCAGACCTTCGATTCCGCCCTCATGCCCGTAGCCGCTGAACTTCAGCCCGCCAAATGGTGTTTCAACCGAATGCACATGCAGCGAATTGATCGCCAGCATGCCCGTCTCGATTTCACGCTTCAGCACACCAGCGGTTCTGGCGCTGCCGGTAAAGGCGTAGGCGGCCAGCCCGAAGGGCAGGCTGTTGGCCCGGTCGATCACCTCATCAAGTGATGCGAACCGCGCGGTCGGCGCGATGGGTCCGAACGGCTCTTCGGTCATGATTCGTGCCGTATCTGGCACATCCTGAAGCAATGTTGGGGCGAAGAAGCTTCCCGGGCTCTGAATGCCCGATCCGCCAACCAGAAGTTCGGCCCCCTTGCTCACGGCATCCGAGACAAAGCCGTCCATGATCTCGATCCGGCGTTCGGCCACAAGCGGACCCATATTCATGTCCTCATCAAGGCCATTGCCGACCTTGACAGCCTCGACCTGTTCCTTGAACAGGGCAAGAAACTTGTCGTGGATGCTGTCCTGAACAAAGAAACGTGTCGGGGAGATGCAGACCTGTCCGGCGTTGCGGAATTTGCCTGCGGCGCAGAGCTTTGCCGCCGCCTCGATATCGCAATCCTCGAACACCATCACCGGTGAATGACCGCCAAGCTCCATGGTGCAGCGGATCATGTTCCGCGCCGCCAGTTGCTGGAGATGGATGCCAACGGGGACACTGCCCGTGAAGCTGAGCTTGCGCGGGATTGAAGAGGCAAGAAGATGCTCAGAGACTTCCGGCGGCACGCCGAAGACAATGTTCAGAACGCCGGCCGGTAGACCGGCATCGGTCAGTGCCCTGCCGATGGCGATGGCCGTTGCCGGGGTTTCCTCGCTTGGCTTGATAGTGATTGAACAACCGGCGGCTAGGGCGCCGGCAACTTTGCGCATGGTATTGGTCGCTGGAAAATTCCAGGCCACAAAGGCCACCACCGGGCCAACCGGTTCCTTGCGGGCCTCATGCTGCATATTCGGAATGCGCGACGGGATAATTCGGCCATACACGCGTTTGCCCTCTTCGGCATACCAGCGCAACAGATCGATGGCGACGCGAAGTTCGATCCGGGATTCGCCGATCGGCTTGCCCATTTCACGCGTCAGATTGGCACTGATATCCTCGAACCTGTCCTCAAGATGACAGGCAGCCTTTTCCAGAATCGCCTGGCGGCTGTGCGGGGTCATCTTTCGCCAGATGTAAAAGCCGTCAAAGCTGCTCTGCAACGCCGCATCAAGATCAGCCGGGCTGGCATGTGGCAGCGTTCCTAGAGTGCTGCCATCTGCCGGGCAGATGACCGGCTCACTCTTGCCCGAACTACCGTCGGTCCATTCACCGGCAATAAGCATCTTCAAATCTGGATAGGGCATTCAGGTCTCCTTCGTGTTTCCACGGCAATCGATACGCGTCACTTCTGGCGCATCTTATGATTCAGACAGCATGATTTCGGCCGCCTTCTCGGCGATCATGTAGGTGGGGGCATTTGTGTTTGCCGAGGTGATCACTGGCATAACTGACGCGTCGACAACCCGCAACCCGTCAACGCCGCGCACCTTCAGATCGGGGGTGACAACCGCGCCATCATCAACACCCATGCGGCAGGTACCGGTGCAATGATATACTGTGCCGCCACCCTGCCGTGCCGCATCAAGAATTTCATCGTCGGTCTTGACGTCCGCTCCTGGTACCATCTCGACATCCCACAGATGGCAGAAACCCGGTTGCTGATAGATGTCGCGAAGCATCTTTATGCCGGCGACGATGGTTTTCTGATCAAGCTCGGCGTCCAGGTAATTTGGATCTATTCTTGGATCTGCGGCGGGATCCTTCGAGTCGATATCCACACGGCCACGCGACTCTGGGTGACACTGCCAGACCGCAGCGGTGAATCCTGAATAGCGGTGCAGGGGATCTCCCGGTTTATCAACCGAGAGCGGCATCACATTGAACTGGATGTCAGGCGCCGTGGTTGGCGCATGTTTGGTGCGGGCACCGCCGCCAACCTGGCCGGCGCCAACTGTCAACGCCCCCCGTCCCCGAATGACCCAGTCCAGCCCCATCTTTGCGAGGGAGATCGGGTTGCGGACCTGATTGTTCAGCGATTTGGTTGTCTTCATCCTAACTATCGTACGCATCTGGTAATGATCCTGCAGGTTGCCGCCAACACCTGGTCTGTCGATAATGACTGGGATATCGAGGTTTTTCAGGAGTTTGCCCGGGCCGATTCCGGAAAGCTGCAGGATTTGTGGCGACTGGATTGCGCCAGCGCAAAGTATGACTTCCCGGCTTGCCATAACGTCCGTAGAGTCGCCATTACGGAGAAGCCGCACGCCCTCGGCCCGCCCATCATTTATGATAACCTTTTCTACCAGCACATTGGTCATGACTGTCAGGTTTGACCGCTTCATTGCTGGCTTGAGGAATGCCTTTGCGGAACTGCTGCGCCAACGGCGTCCGATCGAGAGGTGATAGGCACCTACGCCATGTGTGGTGACACCATTGAAATCATCATTGCGGGGCAGGCCAAACTGGCTGGCTGACCGCAACCAGGCCTCACAATAGGGATGATCGTTGCGAAGTTGCGAGACCTGAAGCTCGCCATGGCTTCCGTGATATTGTGAC